>CAMOSU010000015.1 GCA_946625125.1 uncultured Clostridia bacterium | reverse complement strand
AATATCCCCTGAACGTCAAGACCCCCCGCAGCCTGACCTATGTGACCCGCAACATTCCCGCCGTGACTGTGGAGCAGCGTGAGCGCGCTCTGAAGGCCACCCACTACAACGAATTTGCCTTCCCCGCCGGCATGCTGACGGTGGATATGCTCTCCGACTCCGGCACCACTGCCATGACTGACGTGCAGTGGTCCACCATGTTCCTGGGCGACGAGTCCTACGGCCGCAACAAGGGCTACTACGTCCTGCTGGACGCCTTCCGGGACGTGTTTGAGCGGGGCGGCGAGAAGAACTGGAAGAAGTCCATCGACCTCATCCGCACCGACTGCCAGGACATCGAGAAGCTGATGAACGAGCTCTACCTCTGCGAGTACGAGGGCGGCTTCTTCAACGGCGGCGCCGCCCAGCTGGAGCGCCCCAACACCTTCCTGATCCAGCAGGGCCGAGCGGCGGAGTCCGTGCTGTTCGAGATGGTCAAGAAGATCATGAGCGCCCGGCACCCCGGCAAGGTCTTCACCATTCCCTCCAACGGCCACTTCGACACCACCGAGGGCAACATCAAGCAGATGGGCTCCATCCCCCGCAACCTCTACAACAAGGAGCTGCTCTACGAGGTTCCCGAGGGCGGCAAGTACGAGAAGAACCCCTTCAAGGGCGATATGGACGTGAAGAAGCTGGAGGAGCTCATCGAGACCGTGGGTCCCGAGAACGTCCCCCTGATCTACACCACCATCACCAACAACACCGTCTGCGGCCAGGCCGTCTCCATGAAGTCCATCCGGGAGACCGCCAAGATCGCGGAGAAGTACGACATCCCCTTCATGTTCGACGTGGCCCGCTGGGCGGAGAACTGCTACTTCATCAAGGTGAACGAGGAGGGCTACGCCGACAAGTCCATTGCCGAGATCGCCACCGAGATGTTCTCCTACTGCGACGGCTTCACCATGTCCGCCAAGAAGAACGGCCACGCCAATATGGGCGGCATGCTGGCCTTCCGGGACAAGGGCCGCTTCTGGAGAAAGTTCTCCGACTTCAACCCCGACGGCTCCGTCAAGACCGACGTGGGCGTGCTGCTGAAGGTGAAGCAGATCTCCTGCTACGGCAACGACTCCTACGGCGGCATGTCCGGCCGTGATATCATGGCCCTGGCCGCGGGTCTGTATGAGGAGTGCAACTTCAACTACCAGGAAGCCCGGGTGCAGCAGTGCGAGTATCTGGCCCAGGGCTTCTACAAGGCCGGCGTCAAGGGCGTCATTCTCCCCGCCGGCGGCCACGGCGTCTACATCAACATGACGGAGTTCTTCGACGGCAAGCGGGGCCATGAGACCTTTGCCGGTCAGGGCTTCTCCATCGAGCTGATCCGCCGCTACGGCATCCGCACCTCCGAGCTGGGCGACTACTCCATGGAGTACGACCTCAAGACCCCCGAGCAGCAGGAGGAGCTGTGCAACGTGGTGCGCTTCGCCGTGAACCGCAGCCAGCTGAGCCAGGAGCACCTGGATTACGTCATCGCCGCGGTGAAGGCCCTCTACGAGGACCGGGAGTCCATCCCCAACATGCGGATCGTCAAGGGCCGCACCCTGCCCATGCGTCACTTCCACGCCTTCCTGGAGCCCTACCCCAACGAATAAGCCTTCTGTAGCGGCGCACATTGTGCGCCACCCATGCAGCAGCGCACATTGTGCGCCACAAGAACTTGCCCTCCGGCATTCCTGTCGGAGGGCTTTCAAATCTGTAAAGCTATGGTAACATTTGACGTATATCCCATCAACGATCACATCACCGGCATCCTGGGCCGTTTCCATGAGCGGATGTATCTGGTGCAGGGGAGAGAGCGGGCGGCTCTCATCGACACCGGCTGCGGCTTCGGCTCCCTGAGGGCGGTGGTGGACCGGATCAACAAACTGCCTTTGATTGTCCTGCTGACCCACGGCCACCAGGATCACGCCATGGGGGCTGTGGAGTTTGAAAGGGTCTGGCTGAACCCGGAGGAAAAGGAGACCTTTCTGCGGCACTGTGACCCGGACTATCGGCTTCTGGGCCTGGCCATCTCCCGGGACGCGAAGCTGGTGACGCCCGAGGATATGCTGCCCCCGCCGGATTACAACAGCTTCCGCCCCCTCCGGGAAGGGGAGGTTTTTGACCTGGGGGGGATCACCCTGGAGGCCCTTGCCTGCCCCGGCCACACCCGGAGCAACCTGGTTTTTCTGGACCGGGAGGACCGGCTTCTCTTCTCCGGGGACGGAGTCAGCCGGGCCAGCTTTCTCCTGGGTCGGGAGGCCGCCAGCGTGGAGGAGTTTCGGGACGGCCTGATCCGCCTGAAGACGCTGCTGGAGGGCCGGGTGGATCGGCTTTTAGAGGGCCACGGCAGCGGGGAGCTGCCCTTTGCCATCTTTGACGGGGTGATTGAAGTCTGTAATCAGGTCCTGGCGGGGGAGACAGACCGCATTCCCTACGATCTCCGGGGCTACCGGGGCTTCACAGCCAAGGCCAGAAAGCCCCACTCCCTGGACCGGGTGGACGGAGGCTTCGGCAACCTGATCTACCGGGAGGACAAGCTCTACCGCCCGTAGGGACGGCTCTCAGGCCTCCACCCGCCCGTAGGGACGGCTCTCAGCCGTCCGCAGTTTTCCATCCACCCGTAGGGACGGCTCTGCTCTGCATAAGTTCCGGCAGCCAAATCAGAGATTTGGGCCGTCACTTATCAGCCGTCCGCACGCATGATCTAACCGCTCCGTTTCGGACGAGCAATGCTCGCCCCTACAAGCGATACGGACCCCTGCGCGACTCGCCGTAGTATTGCGTTTCACTTAAAAGCTGTCATTCTGAGCGCAGCGAAGAATCCGTTATCCCTTACGTCTGCCACGAAGAAAGGAACGGATTTCTCAGTCGCAAGCTCCTTCGAAATGACAAGATGAAAGCGAACCAGCGTAGTAGGGACGCTCATTGCGCGCCCGTGCCGCCCCATGAGAAAAACGACTGCAACGAAAAAAAGGAGACCGCCATGAAAAAACCGCTGATTGCCGTATTGCCCCTGTATGACAGGGAAAAGGACTCCTATTGGATGCTCCCGGGCTATTTTGCCGGACTCCAGGCCGCGGGGGCTGTTCCCGTGATGCTGCCCCTCTTCGGGGAGCAGGACGCGGCCCAGCTTGCCCGGGACTTTGACGGCTTCCTGTTCACCGGGGGCCAGGATCTGGACCCGGCTCTCTACGGGGAGCAGAAGCTGGACTGCTGCGGCGAGCTGAGTCCCGCCCGGGACCGGATGGAGGCCGCCATGTTTCAGGCAGCCTTTTCCTCCGGCAAGCCCATCCTGGGAATCTGCCGGGGCTTGCAGATGATCAACGTCTGCCTGGGGGGCAGTCTTTGGCAGGACCTCCCCAGCCAGCGCCCGGAGAGCCGGAATCACCGCATGGAGCGGCCCTATGATCGGGCGGAGCATCCGGTGAAGCTCTCAGGTCCGCTGGAAGCGCTGTACGCACGGAAAACCCTGGGCGTCAACTCCTGCCACCACCAGGGAATCAAAAGCCTGGCCCCCGGCCTGGAGCCTATGGCCCTTGCCGACGACGGCCTCATGGAAGCCTTTTTCCATCCGGAACAGGCCTTTCTATGGGCTGTCCAGTGGCACCCGGAGTTCTTCGACCCTGCCAAGGGTCCCGGAGCGGTCCTTTTCCGGGCCTTTGCGGAAGCGGCGATGAAATAATCAAAGAAGGGAGCTGTGCCTCATGATCCGCGTGCTTCATGAGCTTGACGCACTTGAGTCCTTTTCGGCAGACTTCAGGCAGGACCCGGATTATTCCGATCCGCATCTTCTCTCGGAGGAGCAGATGCGTTTAAATCTGCGGAATGCGGTGAAAAAAGAAAACAATCTGGTGCTCGGCGTCTATGAGGGAAGCGGGATGACCGGCCTGTTTGTGTTTCTGGTGCTCCCCGAGGAACGCTATCTGGAGATGCTTGCGGGTCTTTCCCGCTCATCTGCCGCCTATGGGGAGATTATGAATTTCCTGCGGGTCTGTTACCCGGGCTTCCAGGCGGATTTCGTGTTCAATCCCCGGAACCGACTGTTGAAAACGCTTTTGGAGGAACAAAACGCGGCCTTCGACCCGGTGCAGCACCGGATGGAATTGGATGCCTTCAAACAGGAGGGGGACACAGCGGGCATTGTGCCGCTATCCCGGCAATTCCTTGGGGAATACTGCGATATGCACAGCAGGGACGTATATTGGACGGGAGAAAAGGTATTCCATGCACCGGAGCGCTTTCGAGCCTTCCTGGCCGTCCAGAGCGGGGAGATTGTGGGCTACGTGGACGTGACCCATCCATATGATACCAACGAAGTCTATGATCTTCAGGTCAAGGAAGCCTTCAGACGCCGGGGCTGGGGCAGAAGGCTGATGGCCAAAGCCCTTGCCGAAAACCGTCCCAAGGGAATGCTGTTGTTCGTTGACGCGGATAACCATCCCGCAATCCGTCTCTATCAATCCCTGGGCTTTGAATTTGTCCCGGAAGGGGACAACCAGACAGCCTTCTGGAAGATTCCGTGCTGATTGTAAATGTACAGAAAAGCCTTCGTCCGGGTGGACGGAGGCTTTTCCTGTCAGTTCTTTTCCACACGAATCTGAAAACGCAGCACATAATCCTCTGTTACAGGGTAAGTAAATTCCGGCGCGGTTCTGGGGCCGCAGGAGCCGGTGCCGATGCCCTGCTGGAAGGCCTGGATGGTGACGTAGGTTCCGGTGGGAAGCTCGTCCTTCCGGTGCTTCATTTTGGTGAGCGCCAGGTCCGTGTAGGGCTTGACCGCCAGCTCAAAGGGCCGATCCACAGCCTCAAAGCGCACGACGGCGTTCCCGTCCCTCAGCTCCGCCCACAGGCAGTCGCAGCGGTTTCCGCTTTCCTGGGGCTTCAGATTGGGCTCGGTCATCTCCGTCAGCTTCGCCTTCACGGTCTCAATCGGAAACTGCTCCTTCATGTCGCAGTAGCTTTCCCCGGCGCGGCCCAGGTATTTCACCCGGTCAAAGTCCCTCCGCAGCCGGAAGACCTTGCCGAAGCGGGGAATGCTCCCCTTGCCCCGGACGCAGTGCAGGCGGCTGGTGACCAGAACCCCCTGGGGAGTTCCCTCGTAGCGGTCCGTCACCTCAAAGACGGTCAGGGGGTCCTTGGTCAGCCGGGTACGCAGCTCATATCCCGTGGGGAGCTGCCGCACCCCCAGCAGAGTTTCCCGGGTGCCGTACCAGGGCTTCATGGTGTTGGCTCCCTGGGGGTCCCGATCGTTGTCGGTGGCGGCCCGCCAGAGTATGGTGGAGGGCAGCTCCGTGCGGAGCTTGCGGCCGCCGGGAAGCTCCAGGCAGAAGCACCCGCCCCGGAGGCTTGCCGTCTCAGGCAGGGCTGTCACCGGGGGACAGGGAAGCTCCGGGGCTTCCAAAACAAGCTGCTCCTCCGCCAGAGCTCTGCCGGTCTCCCAGTCCAGGGTGCTGACCCGGAGGGAAAGGCCCTGGGGACCGGCCTCCCCCAGAGGCAGCGTCAGCTCAATTTTGGAGAGGGGCGCCGCCTGGGGCCGGACCGTCTGGGATTGGCCGTCGCTCCAGTCAAAGCGCAGGGCAAAGGCGCTTCCCGGGGTGAAGGCTGTGGTGTTGAAGATCTCAAAACGGCCGCCCTCCAGATGCCGTACCCGGATGGGCCGATAGATATGCCGCATGATCCAGGCTCCCGTGGAGGGGCTGGCGTCGGGGTAGAACAGGCCGTCCACGCAGAAGTTTCCGTCGTGCTCCCATTCCCCGTGGTCGCCGCCGTAGCTGTAGCTGCCGTCGGCCTCCAGAACCGCGTGGTCCAGCATCTCCCAGACACAGCCCCCCATGAGATTGTCGTGCTCATAAATGAGCTTCCAGTAGGCCTCGGCGTTGCCGGGACCCACCCCCATGGCGTGGGCGTATTCACAGAGGAAGTAGGGCCTGTCGTTGAGCCGGGTCTGCTGCCTGCGGTGAAGTCCCACCGCTTCCACGTCCTTGGGCTGGGGATACATCTCGCTGCCCACGTCGTAGCAGGTCCGCTTGCAGTGGATCACGGACTCATAGTGTACCGGCAGGGAGGAGCGCTCCTTCAGATAGCGGTACATGGCGTCGATGTTGCGGGTGCCGCCGGACTCGTTGCCCAAAGACCAGAGAATCACGCAGCTATTCCCATGGAGCTTGTCACGCCCGTAGAGCCGGGCAATCCGGTCCAGGTAACGGGGCTCCCAGCGGGGATCGTCGGAAATGAGATCGTAGTTGGGGGGCAGGTGCATGGCCCAGGTGCCGTGGGTTTCCAGATCGTTTTCGTCCACGATGTACAGGCCCATCTCCTCCGCCAGCTCCAGCAGCAGGGGATCGGGGGGATAGTGGGAGGTCCGCAGGGTGTCGATGTTGAACTCCTTGCAGGTCCGCAGATGGGTCTGGATGTCCTTGGGGCTGAGATAATAGCCGGTTTTGGCGTTGGTGTCGTGGTGGTTCACGCCCTTGAGCTTCAGCTTTTGTCCGTTGAGAAGGAATACGTCTCCCCGAATCTCCACGCTGCGGAAGCCCAGACGCTCCTTGACGCAGCCGCTTTCGGTTTCGTAGTAGATGTTGTAAAGGGTGGGGGCCTCGGCGTTCCATTCCGTGACCTCCAGATCCTCAAAGCAGACCTGGGCCTTTCCGCCCTCCACCGCGGCCTGGGCATGGCGTTCCAGACCGTGACCGGAGAGGGCAAAGCGGACCCGGGTACCCTCGCTGCCCCGGGCGGTGAGAGTCAGGCGATAGCGGCCCTCCCGCTTTTCCGTGGCGGCGTCAATGTCCCAGAGATCCGTGGGCTCCGTGATCCGCAGCAGCACGTCCCGGAAAATGCCGTTGTGCCGAAACATGTCCTGGCATTCCAGATAGCTGCCGGTGCACCAGCGCCGCACCACCGCCGCCAGCTCATTTTCGCCGGGGCGCAGGTAGGGGGTGAGATCAAACTCCGCCGTGTTGTGGGAGCCCTCGGAGTAGCCCACATAGCTGCCGTTGCAGTACAGGTCCAGGCAGCTTGCCACCCCCAGGAAGGAGATGATATAGCGCCGGTCTCCGGGCTGAATCTCCAGCTTTTTCCGGTAGAGCCCCGCGAAATTGTACTCCTCCCGGGGGGTTCTCCACCGGGGGCGGATGCCCTGGTCAAAGCCGATCCAGGAAAAGACCCGGCCCACAGGCTCCGTGGTGGGGATTTTAGGGGGATCAAAGGGGAACTGATAGCGGACGTTTACATAAAACGGCCGATCATAGCCCTGAAGCTGCCAGCAGCCCGGGACCTGAATGGAGTCGAAGTCCAGACTGTCGGTGTCCAGCACCGGAGGCAGAGCCTCGGGCCGGGGGAAGAAGCGGAAATCCCAGGTTCCGTTGAGGCAGAGCACCTTTTCGGAGCCGTAGCGCTTTTCCAGGGGGAAGACCCGGTCTGCCGAGGCCCGGTCCGGATAGGGAATGAAGTAGCTCCTGGGGGGCAGCTTATTCACCTGGAAAACCTCAAAATCCGCGTAGTTGGTGGAATTGATATGGTATTTCATGGCAGCTTCCTCATTCGTCCCGCTGGCAGATGGCCTCTCCCGCCTTGTAGATGTCTCCGGCGCCAACCGTCAGGATGATGTCTCCCGGGCGGGCGATGCTCCGCAGATGCTCCGAGACCTCCGGCAGAGTGTCAAAGCAGACAGCCCCGGGGATCTGACGGGCCAGGTCGCTGGAGTGGATGTTGATGGTGTTCCGTTCCCGGGCGGCGTAGATTTCCCCCAGCACCAGCAGGTCCGGGAGCTTCAGCACCTCCACAAACTGATCAAAGAGGGCCTTGGTCCGGGAGTAGGTGTGGGGCTGGAAGGCCAGGATGATCCGTTCATAGCCCATGGTGGCCACGGCCTCCAGAAGCGCCCGGACCTCGTGGGGATGGTGGGCGTAGTCGTCATAGACCTCCGCGCCGTTGCAGCGCCCCTTGAACTCCATCCGGCGTCCGGCTCCCCGGAAGCCCGCCAGGCCCCGGGCGGCGGTTTCTCCGTCGATGCCCATGTGCCAGGCCACGGCGCAGGCCCCCAGGGCGTTCACCAGATTATACTTGCCGTACACCGACAAAGACAGCTCGCAATAGGGCTCGCCCCCGCAGAAGACGGTGCAGCGCCGCCAGTCCTCCGAGACGTTTTCGGGGTGCACGTCGTTGTCCTGCCCCAGACCGAAGCGGAGGCAGGGGAGTCCCTTCAAAGCGTCGGCGGTGTTGGCGTCGTCGCCGTTGGCGATGATGACGCCCCCGGCAGGCACCAGCTCCGCAAAGTGCCGGAAGGAGGCCTTGATCTCCTCCAGATCCTTGAAGAAGTCCAGGTGGTCCTCCTCGATGTTGTTGATCACCGCCACGGTGGGGGAGAAGTTGTGGAAGGAGTTGCAGTATTCGCAGCTCTCGGCAATGATGGTCTCGCCGCTGCCCACCCGATGTCCGGCGTGGAGCAGGGGCAGGTAGCCCCCGATCATCACCGTGGGGTCCTTCCCGGCCTCCATGAAGATGTGAGTCACCATGCCGGTGGTGGTGGTTTTGCCGTGGGTTCCGGCGATGCAGATGGCGTTCTTGTATTCCTGCATCAGAATCCCCCAGGCCTGAGCCCGCTCAAAGACGGGGATGCCGGCGGCCCTGGCCGCGGCGATTTCCGGATTGTCGTTGTGGGCGGCGGCGGTGCGGATCACGCAGTCCGCCCCCCGAATGTTCTCCGCCCGGTGGCCGATAAAGACCTGAATCCCCCGGGCCGCCAGCTCGTCTGTGGAGACGGAGGAATTCATATCGGAGCCGGTGATCTCCATGCCCCGCTCCCGCAGAACAATGGCCAGGGGCCGCATGGACACACCGCCGATGCCCACAAGATGAACGCGTTTGCCGGGCTGGATACAGCTCCGCAGCTTTTTCACAAGTTTGGCTTGCATACAGGACGCCTCCTAAAATGAGAATCTCCGTGAATCGGAAGCAGATTTGTCTTCATTTGTACCATTATAGTATTCCCAAGGGAAATACGCAAGTGTTTTTTCATCTTCCGCCGGGGAAAATCATATTCTTCGGCAGAACACAGCCGGGAGGATGAACATGGAACAAGTGCTGGAACGCTTGGAGCGGGGGCTTTGGGGCTGGCCCCTGCTGGGTCTGCTGCTGGGGGCGGGGCTTTTTCTCCAGCTCCGTCTGGGCTTTCGGCCTCTGCGGGAGCTGCCCCGAGCCCTTGGAGAGCTGCTTCGCAGCCAGAAAGGCGGGGGCGCCGGGGTCAGCCCCTTCGGAGCCCTTTGCACCGCTCTGTCCGCCGCCATTGGAACGGGGAATGTGGTAGGCGTCGCCACAGCCCTGTCCCTGGGAGGCCCGGGAGCCCTGTTCTGGATGGAGCTCAGCGCCCTCACGGGGCTTTCCCTGAAATACGCCGAGGGAAATCTGGCCCTGCGCTTTCGCTTCCGGGACCGGGAGGGCAGAGCCTACGGGGGACCCTTTGCCTACATTCGCCTGGGGCTGGGACCCCGCTATACCCTGCTGGCCAAGAGCTTCGCCCTGTTCGGCGCCCTGGCGGGGCTCTGCGGGGTGGGGACCTTCGTCCAGGTGGGGAGCGTCAGCGCCTGCCTCACGGCTCTGCTCTCCCGCTGGCAGGGAGCCCTGACGGTGGTAAAGCTCCCCTGGGGAAGTCGGGTTCCCCTGGGGGCCTTGCTGACGGGTCTGGCTATGGCCGCCCTGGCCGCCCCCTTCCTCTTCGGGGGCATGGAGCGGGTGAGCCGGGTCTCCGCCCTGCTGGTGCCGCTGATGGGGGGACTCTATGTGCTCTGCTGTCTCTGGGTGCTGCTGCGCTTCCGGGAAGCCCTTCCCGGGGTCCTGAGCCGGGTGCTGGAGCAGGCCTTTCGCCCGGTGAGCGTGGAGGGCGGTCTGCTGGGAACCGTCACCGCCGGGGTCAGCCGGGGGGTCTTCTCCAATGAAGCCGGGCTGGGAACCGCCCCCATTGCCGCCGCCTCGGCGGAGGGCATCAGCCCCGAGGCCCAGGGGCGGCTGTCCATGACCGCCACGGTCTTTGATACCCTGCTGATCTGCACCCTGACGGGTCTGGTGATTCTCGTCACCGGCGCGGAGGGGGCGGGCGTCACCGGAGCCCTTCGCGCCTTTGCCCGGGGTCTGCCTCTGCCGGAGCCTGTGCCGGAGCTGCTGGTCTGCGGCATTCTGGGGCTGTTCAGCTTTACCACGGTCCTGGGCTGGAGCTGCCTGGGCAGCGCCTGCCTGGACGAGCTCAGCGGGGGCCGGATCTGGCCGCGCCGGGTCTATCTGGGGTTCTACGTCCTCACCGCGGCCCTGGCTCCCCTCTGCTCCCCGGCGGGGGTATGGAGCGCCGCCAATCTCTGCAACGGCCTCATGGCCATCCCCAACGTCACAGCCCTGCTGCTCCTCAGCCCCAGGCTTTGCCCCAAACGCCCGCGCCGCGGGGCGGCCTGACCCAGTTCGCCGCCTTTTCCGGGGCAAGCTCCCTCCCGCGGCAGGGACGGCTCACAGCCGTCCGGTCCGCCGTAGGCGGACAATTTGCCGCAGGCAAATCCAGGGCCGTTGCGGGACAAACCGCAGGAGTGCCGTAGTACGCTGTTTCGCTTTCATCTTGTCATTTCGAAGGAGCTTGCGACTGAGAAATCCGTCCCTTTCTTTGTGATATACGGAAAGAATGAAGGGATTCCCCCAGGAAGGGCGCAATGCTTCGCCGCGCTCAGAATGACAACTTTTCAGTGAAACACAACAGTAGGGGTCGGGTTCCCCGGCCCGCCGTACCACCCCCCCGCAAGGGCTGAAAGCTTCCGACGGGAAAAAGACCCCGGGGCGGAAGCATTTCTTGATTTTCCCGGACAGATGGGGTATAATACAGCATCATGACAAAAGAAGGTGGAGCCATGCTGGAGGAACTGACCCGGATCGTCCGGGAGGCGGGAGAGATCATCCTCTCCGCCCGGAATGTGGAAAGCTCGGTCCGGGAAAAGACCGGTCCCCGGGACCTGGTGACAAAATATGATCTGCTGGTGCAGCAGCATCTGCGCCGGGAGCTGATGAAGCTGCCCCTGGAGGCGGGCTTTCTGGGGGAAGAGGAGGAGGCAGCGGGGGACCTTTCCCGCAAAGAATGGGTGTTCATTGTGGACCCCATCGACGGCACCACCAATTTCATCCAGGGCTATCACAATAGCTGCGTCAGCGTAGCTCTGGCCCACCGGGGCCGGGTGGAGTACGGCCTGGTGTACAATCCCTACGACAGGGAGCTGTACACCGCCCAACGGGGCCGTGGAGCCTTCTGCCGCGGCAGGCCCATTCACTGCCAGGATCACCCCCTGGAGCGGAGCCTTCTGATCTTCGGCTCCGCCCTGTACTATCGGGAGCTGGTGCCAAAGACGCTGGGGCTGTTCAACGCGGCCTTTCCTCTGGTGCAGGACATCCGCCGCTTCGGCTCCGCCGCCCTGGACCTGTGCTATCTGGCGGCGGGGAAGGCGGGGGTCTTCTTTGAGTGCAGACTCTGCCCCTGGGACTACGCGGCGGGCTGGCTGATCGCGGAGGAGGCCGGCTGTCTGGTGAGCCAGCTTGACGGCAGCGAGCCGGAGCTCTTTGCCAAGAGCAGCGTCCTGGCGGGCAGTCCCGCCGCCTATCGGAGCCTGCTGACCCTGTTCCAGGAACAAAAGGAGAACTGAGATGATACAAAATAACAAAATCCCGGGGCGACTTCTGGCCCTGGCCCTGTCGCTGCTGCTGCTCTTCACCGGCTGCGCTGAGCTGAGCTATCTGCCCCAGGAGCTGCTGACCCTCCCGCCGGATTCTCCCGCCTCCACGGAAGCGGTCTTTGGAACGGAGCCGGCGGCCGTCCCCTCCACGGAGGACATGAGCTTTCCCGTGGACCCGGAGGACAAGGCCCTGATCCGCTGGCAGAACGCCGGCCAGCGGGACTATCTGCCGGAGGAGCCGGTGCGGATGGTACCCTTCTCTCAGATGGAGTATCAGCGGCCGGACACGGAGGCCCTCTACGCGGACTTTGACGCTCTGATCCGGGACGCGGAGCAGTCCCGGGACGCTGAGGACCTGCTGGAGCGCTTCTATGGGCTCTATGACCGCTATGTCAGCTTCTACTCCATGGACAGCCTGGCCAATATCCGCTACAGCCTGAATACCGGCGACAGCTTCTACAAGGCGGAGTACGACTTCTGCGAGGCGGAGACCCCCAAGCTGGAGGAAAAGTACGAGGCGCTGAACAAGGCCTTTGCCGCCTCCCCCTGCCGGAAGGAGCTGGAGCGGCGGTACTTCGGAGAGGGCTATTTCGGACACTACGACGATTACGAGGTCTACACCAACCCCGAATACCTGCGGCTGTCTCAGCAGGAGGCGGCCCTGCTCAGCGAATACCGGGAGCTCAGCGGGGACCCCCAGGTGGAATACGGAGGAGAGACCAAATCTCTGAACGACTGGATGGAGAGCAAGGACTACGGCGAGTACCTGGGCGCCCTCCGGGCCTATTACCAACAGTACAACAGCAAAATCGGGGAGCTCTATCTCCGGCTGGTCCGGGTCCGGCAGCAGCTTGCGGCTGCCCTGGACTATGACAGCTACGCCGATTACAGCTACGAGATCACCTATGAGCGGGACTACAGCCCGGAGCAGGGGAGGAGCTTCCTGGAGGCGATTCGCCGGGAGCTGGTTCCCGTGCTGGAGAAGGCCGACGAGGACGCAGCGCTGATGTATCTCAGCCCCGGCAGCTCCACCGAGGCCAAGGTCATGAAGATGGTCCAGTCCGCCGCGGAGAACATCGGCGGCGCGGTCTGGGACGCCTACCGCTATATGCGGGCCTACCAGCTCTGCGACATCGGCAAGGCGGCGGAAAAGGTGGAGGCCTCCTTCCAGACCTACATCTATGACTATGAGGCCCCCTTTGTTTTGGTGAACGCCCAGGGCAGCGGGGAGGACTATTGTACCCTCTCCCATGAGTTTGGTCACTTCACCGACGCCTATCACAACTATGGGGCCAGCGAGGACCTGGAAACCGCGGAGACCTTCTCTCAGGCCATGGAATTTCTGGCCCTGTCCTATACCGAGACCCTGTCAGAAGGGCAGCGCCGGGACCTGCTGCGCTATAAGCTGCTGGACGCCCTGCGGACCTTCGTCTACCAGGGGGCCTACGCCCAGTTTGAGGAGGAGGTTTACCGCCTGGACCCTGAGAGCCTTACGGTGGAGAAGGTCAACGAGCTTTATTGTCAGGCCTGCAAGGACTACGGGATCTACGAGGAGGGCTTTGACTTCTACTATTCTCAGTCCTGGATCGACATCATTCACTTCTTCGAGGTGCCGTACTATATCATCAGCTACTGCGTCTCCGCCCAGACCTCCCTGGAGGTTTTCCGGCTGGAGCAGGCCAAGGCGGGGGACGGGACGGCGGCCTACTTCCGGCTGCTGGACCGCTCCTATGACGCGGGGGTGCGGCAGGTGATGAAGGACGCCGGTCTGGGAGACCCCTTCCGGGCCGAGCAGATGGAGCAAACCGCGGCCTTCTTCAAAGAACAGCTCCTGGGACTGGAATAATCGCCTTTCACCCCGGAAAAATTTTTCTCCGGGGTGGAACATCTGTATGCGGATTACGTCTATGAAAAGAGAGGGAAGGCTTTGCCCTTCCGGAACGGAGGAACTACCATGAGATACGCAAAAGCCATCGCGGCGCTGCTCCTGGCCCTGCTGCTGTGCCTGAGCCTCTGCGCCTGCGATTCCGTGGAACAGACGCCGGTGTCGGTGCAGTCCGTGGCCATGATCACCGGAATGGACGCCTTCGGCCTGGGCAGCCGCTACGCCGGCGTGGTGCAGGCGGGGCAGACTCTGGCAGTGGAGAAGGATGAGCGGCTCCAGGTCAAGGAGCTGCTGGTGGCCCAGGGAGACCGGGTGGAGGCGGGACAGGAGCTTTTCCGCTATGACACCGAGACCCTGTCCCTGGACCTGGAGAAGCTGCGCCTGGAGGCGGAGCAGATGAAGGCCTCCAAGGATACCAAAAATCAGCAGATCAAGGACCTGGAAAAAGAAAAGAGCAAGGCGGGGAAGGACGACCAGCTTAGCTATACCCTCCAGATCCAGCAGCTCCAGATTGACCTGGCGGAGCTGGATTTGAACATGGAGGCCAAGCAGAAGGAAATCTCCCGGATGGAGAGCTTTCTGGAGGCGGACACCGTCACAGCTCCCATCTCCGGCAGGGTGCAGGCCATCAACGAGAACGGCGGCACCGACGAGATGGGCAACCCCCTGGCCTTCCTCACCATTCTGGAAACCGAGGTCTATCGGGTGAAGGGAACCGTCAACGAGCAGAACGCCGGCGCTCTGATGCCCGGCGAGCCGGTGGTGATCCGCTCCCGTCTGGACGAGAGCCTCTTCTGGACCGGCACCGTGGAGAACGTGGACTGGGAAAACCCCGTGCAGAACAACGAGGGCTACTGGGGTCCCGTGGACGAGATGACCCAGTCCTCCAAATATCCCTTCTATATCAGCCTGGACAGCGACGAGGGCCTGATGCTGGGGCAGCACGTTTTCATTGAGCCCGGTACTCCCGACCGGGAAAGCCAGGATCTGATGCTTCCTGCCTGGTGCGTCAACGACCCCGAGGGGGAGCCCTGGGTCTGGGCGGCGGACAGCAGGGAGCGCCTGGAAAAGCGCAGCCTGCGCCTGGGCGAATACGATCCCGAGGCGGAGGCCTATCCCGTGCTGGAGGGCCTGGAGCTTACGGACTTCATCGCCCCGGACTCTGAGGACTGCCATACCGGAGCCCCGGTGGTGTTCTACAGCGAAAGCGACTTCCAGAGCCCCGGGGAGGACCCGGGCGGCGGCGAGGACTGGGGCTTTGAGGAGGGCTTTGAGGAGGGCTTCCAGGAAGGCTTCGGAGAGGGCTTCCAGGAGGACTTCGGAGAGGGCTTTGAGGAGGAATATCAGGAGGGCTCCATGCCTCAGGAGGGGAATGCCGGACTCTGGCCGGAGCCCGTGGAGGAGACCAAGCCTGTGGAAGCTCCCACCCCGGGCTGAAAGGGCGGTGATCCCATGATTCTCAACATGGAGCATATCTGCAAAAGCTACTACCGGGGCAAAAACGAGGTCCCGGTGCTGCACGACGTCAGCCTTCGCGTGGAGGAGGGGGACTACCTGGCCATCATGGGTCCCTCCGGCTCCGGCAAGACCACGCTGATGAATCTCATCGGCTGTCTGGACAAGCCCAGCTCCGGGAGCTATCATCTGGCGGGGGAGGACGTGTCCGTGAAGAAGGACAACGCCCTGGCGGAGCTGCGGAACAAATACATCGGCTTCGTCTTTCAGAGCTTCTACCTGCTGCCCAAGATGTCTGCCCTGGAAAACGTGGCCCTGCCTCTGATGTACGCCGGGGTCCCCAAGAAGGAGCGCGTGGATCGGGCCAGGGAGGCCCTGTGCAGCGTGGGGCTGGAGGATCGGATGAAGTTTCTGCCCAACCAGCTCTCCGGCGGCCAGTGCCAGCGCATTGCCATTGCCCGGGCCATGGCGGGCAGACCCACCCTGCTGCTGGCGGACGAGCCCACCGGCGCCCTGGATACCGCCTCGGGGGAGCAGATCATGGAGTTGTTTTCCAAAATCAACGCCGGGGGAGGGACCATCGTCATGATCACCCATGAGCCCTCCATCGCGGCACACGCAAAAACCATTTGTCACATTCGGGACGGCAGACTCTCCGCCCCGGAGGAGGTGCGGCTATGAGCGGAAAAAAGAAGCTGCTGATTGCGGTCCTGGTGCTGCTGCTGGCGGCTGGGGCCGTCACCGGGGCCTATTTCATCCTCCGGGCCAACCGGGAGCCCGCCAAGGTCTATTCCGTTTCGGAGATCTCGGAGGACAGCTACGACGACTATCAGAATATGGTGGGGGGCGAGATCCGCACAGACCGGCTCCAGGTGGCCTTCCCCTCCGACACCCAGCAGATCAACGAGGTGCTGGTGCAGGAGGGAGACCAGGTGAAGAAGGGGGACGTGCTGATCCGCTACAGCACCACCCTGACGGAGCTCCAGCTCCAGCGCAAGGAGCTGGAGATTGCGCAGAAGGAGGAGGAGCTGGAGAAGAATCAGCGGAGCTATCAGCGCTACTTCGGCAAGCGCTATCAGCTTCCCGTTCCCCAGAGCCAAGGACAGGGAAAGCCCCGCGGCGCCGGGGAGCTTCCCGGCGGGGTGCGGCTGGAGCTTTTGTCCGCCCCATTGTATCTGGGGGAACCGGGTCCCGGGACGGAGCCCACCGAGCCCGTCACGGAGTCCACGGAACCCGTCACGGAACCCACCGAGCCCGTTACAGAACCTACAGAACCCGTCACAGAGCCCACGGAGCCTGTGACAGAGCCCACGGAGCCCGTCACCGAGCCCACCGAGACCGTCCCGGAAAGCACCGAGGCCCCGGACCCCAATCTGGTGGAGACCATCGCCTACGTGGCCGGCTCCGGCACCCGGGAGGACCCGGCCCTCTACGTCATCGCGGAGGACTACGCTCTGAGCCGGGAGGAGCTGGAGGCCCTGCTGGGGGACCGGCAGGAGCTGAATCTGGTGCTGGCCAACACCCTGGACAACCGCATCGACAGCCCCGTCACCAGCGCCTGGGGCATGAGCCTCTTTTCCACGGAGCAGGGCTGGAGCTTCCGGCTCTCGGACGCCTCCTCCTATGTGGGAGCACCCCTGGCCCCGGCGGAGCCCGAGGATCCCCAGGAGCCCGACTGGCCCGTGGAGCCGGATTACCCCGTGATCCCCGACAATCCCTCCGGTCCGAGCTGGGAGGAGCTGCAGCAGCTCCGGAAGGAGCTGGAGGAGAAGATTCGGGACCTGGATCTGGAAATCCGCATGGCCAAGGCTGAGTACAAGGCCATGGAGAAGGAGATGGGCAGCGGCGACCTGCGGGCGGAGTTTGACGGAGTGGTGCTGACCCTCAACGACCCGGACTACGCCATGGAGAGCGGCGAGCCTCTGATCAAGGTCTCCGGAGGCGGAGGCTACAGCGTGGTCTGCAATGTCAGCGAGCTGCAGCTTCGGTACGTCACCCCGGGCAAGACCGTGACGGTCAGTAGCTGGTACGGCGGGGAGTATCCCGCCACCGTCAAGGAAATTTCTCCCTATCCCTCCTCCGGCTACTATGACCCCTACCAGAACGTCAGCTATTATCCCGTGACGCTGGAGGTGGACGCCTCCGCCAATCTGGGGGAGGAGTACTGGGTGGACGTGAACCTGGGCTCCGACAAGCCCAGCGGCGGCAGCTACTATCTCTTCAAGGCCTTTGTCCTCACCGAGAGCGGGAAGTCCTACGTCTACGTCCGGGGAGAGGACGGCCTGCTGGAAAAGCGCTATCTCAACACCGGCCGGGATATGTACGGCTATATGATCGAAATACTGGGGGGCCTGGACCGGGATGAGATGATAGCTTTCCCCTACGCCAAATCCACCCAGGAGGGAGCCAAGACCCAGGAGGGCAAGCTCCAGGAGCTCTACGGCTATTAAGGAGGGGAGAAGCTGTGTTTGAAAACATTCAACAGGCCCTGCAGGGCATCTGGAACCATAAGCTCCGCTCCTTTCTCACCATGCTGGGCATCATCATCGGCATTGCCGCCATCATCACCATCGTCTCCACCATCAAGGGGACCAACGATCAGATCAAGCAGAATCTCATCGGCTCCGGCAACAACGTGGTGGTGGTGAGTCTCCACCAGGGGGACTACCCTGTGGAGCTCTCCGACGGGAATCTTCCCCAGGGAGTCTCCGTGATCGCCCCGGAGACCCGGCAGCGGCTGGAGGAAATGGAGGGGGTGGAACGGGTTTCCCTGTACCGCCAGCGCCAGTGGGGAGCCAGCGTCCTCTACCAGGGCAGCGAGTTTTCCGGCAAGACCCTGGGGGTGGATCAGAACTACTTCCAGGTCTACGGCTACAAGCTCTGCTACGGCAGGCTCTTCCGGGAGGAGGACCTGCTGGAGCATCGGAAGCTGGCCATTCTGGACACCCAGGCCGTGAGCGCCGTCTTCTCCCGGGACTATCCCGTGGGCAAGACCCTGGAGATTCGGGGGGAGCCCTACACCGTCATCGGGGTGGTGGAGCAGTCCGGCAGCTTCCGCCCCGTGATCGAAACCCTGTCGGACTACGAGATGTACGCCGAAAGCTCCAGCGGCACGGTGTTTCTCACCGCCCAGGGCTGGGAAATCGCCTTCGGCTTCGACGAGCCTCAGAACGTGGCGGTGAAGGCCGCCAGCACCGATACCATGACCACCGTGGGGAAGGCCGCGGCAGACCTTCTCAGCGCCACCCAGATCAGCGACCCCAGCGGGAGCTACGCCTATCGCAGCGAGGACCTGCTGGAGCAGGCGGAACAGCTTCAGGCCATGAGCCGCTCCACCAACCGTCTGCTGGTCTGGATCGCGGGGATCTCCCTGCTGGTGGGAGGCATCGGCGTCATGAACATCATGCTGGTGTCCGTCAGCGAGCGGACCCACGAAATCGGACTGCGGAAGGCCCTGGGGGCCAAGCGCCGGAAGATTTTGGGGCAGTTTTTGACGGAGGCCGCCGCCCTGACCTCTCTTGGAGGCCTGCTGGGGATTTTGGGGGGCATCGGCCTGGCGGAGCTGCTGTCCAGAGCCATGAATACCCCCACCGCCATCTCCGTCCCGGCCATCGTAGTGGCCGCCGCCTTCTCCATCCTCATCGGCCTGATCTTCGGCCTGCTCCCCGCCACCAAGGCGGCGAAGATGAATCCCATCGACGCCCTGCGGCGGGAATAATTCTGGTATATTTTCCGAAAAAAACGGGTATCCTCCCTTTGAACATAAGCAAAGGGAGGATACGTTTATGCAAGTCAAGGATATGATGTCCAGCCATCTCATCACCGTGGACCGGGAGGAAACTGTGGCGGCGGCGGCCAGGCTGCTGAGCCGCCACAACGTAGGGGCGCTGCCCGTCACCAGCCAGGGAAAGCTGGTGGGGATGCTGACGGACCGGGACATCACCGTCCGCTGTGTGGCCGCCAATTTTGACCCCAATATTACCCGGGTCCGTACGGTGATGAGCGCCGGAGCCGTGACGGTCCCGGCGGAGGAGAGCGGCCGCAGCGCCGCCAAAACCATGGACAAGCACCAGGTCTGCCGGCTGCCCGTGACCCAGAACGGCAGGCTGGTGGGGATGCTGAGCCAGGGAGATCTCTCCGCCTTCGGGCCGGAGCTGAGTTAACACAAAAACGCCGCGGCCCGAAAAAGGCCGCGGCGATTTGCTTATGTACTAAGGCTTTGCGCTGTCCGGCTCCCGCGGCTTCCAGCTTCCCACAAAGTAGCGGGTATAGAGCACCAGGGCCAGAATCACGCAGAACATGCACAGCACCGTCAGGGCAACGGAGAGCCACTGGGGCATCCCGGGGAAGAGGAGCAGCGCCAGGGCCGTGCCGTAGAGCACCACCGTGGAGAGCTTGCCGAACCACTTGGCCTGGGGAACCTTCCCGGTTTTCCGGATGGTGAGATAGCCCAGCACCGCCATGATGGATTCCCGAAGCACGCAGAGCCCCAGCAGAATCCACAGCAGAGGATGGGAGAAGGCCAGGCAAAGCACCACGCAGACCTGGGTGAGCTTGTCGGCCACCGGGTCCAGGGCCTTGCCCAGATCGGAGACCATGTTGAAGCGGCGGGCGATCTGCCCATCCAGAATATCCGTCAGGGCGGAAAGCGCCAGCAGAATGATGGACAGAACAGTATTTTGCTGACCCACATAGGCCCAGACAATCACCGGAACCAGGAGCAGACGGAAAAAGGACAGGAGATTGGGGATGGTCCAAACCTTCCCGTCGGGAAAGAGCTTCAACATTGCACACCACCTTTCGGTATTCCACAGCTATTATACAGAAATAAATCGGTATGTCAACCCAAAAATCGGAAAAATCGCCCGATCCCGGAGGGGGATCGGGCGATAAGGGCGGGATCTACTGAATATCCTTGTCGTCAAACACGTCGCCGCATTCCGGGCAGAATTTGGGGGGGTGCTTGGGGTCCTGGGGCTCCCAGCCGCACTTGTCGCACTTGTACAGAGGCTCGTTGGCGGGCTTCCGGGTTCCGCATTCCATGCAGAACTTGCCCTTGTTCACCGCGCCGCAGCTTGGGCAGGTCCATCCGGCGGGGGCAGCGGGACGGGGCGAGCCGCATTCCACGCAGAACTTGCCGCTGTTTTCCGCGCCGCAGCTACAGCGCCAGGTGTCGGCCTTGGGGGCCGCGGGAGCCGCGGGGGCGGCGGGCGCCTGCTGCTGACCCATGGCAAAGAGATTCTGGGCGTTGACGCCACCGGCCTGCTGGGCCATACCGAAGCCCATAAAGCCGGTCATGGCTCCGGCGGAATTGTTGGCGGCGTCCTTCATGGCCTGGCTCTGGGCCTCCACCAGGGTGGCGGCAGCCATGGTGGGATCCCGCATAATGGCGGCGTGCTGGGCCTTCTTGATGAGCTCCTGATCCTCCTCGGAGAGGGTGATGGGGTTCATGGCGATGGAGACCACCTGCAGGCCCCGGAGCTCGCCCCACTTCTTGGACAGGGCGGCGTTCATGGCCTCGCTGAGCTCCTCGGCGTGGCCGGGCAGAGCGGAGGGACGCACCTCCAGATCGGAGATCCGGGCGAAGGCGGGCTGAAGGGCGGAGATGAACTCCGTCTTGAGCTGGCTGTCAATCTCGGTGCGGTTGTAATTCCGCTCCACGTTGCCGCAGACGTTGGCGTAGAACAGCAGGGGGTCCGCGATGCGGTAGGAGTAGATGCCGCTGCAGCGCACGGACACGTCAATGTCCAGGTTGATATTCCGGTCCACCACCCGGAAGGGGATGGGGGTGGGGGTGCCGAACTTGTTGTCGATGATTTCCTTGGTGTTGAAGTAGTAAACCCGCTGGTCCTTGCCGGGATCGCCGCCGAAGGTGAAGCGCTTGCCGATGAGCTTGAAGGTCTGCTTGATGCTGTCGCCCAGCTTGCCGGTGAAGATGGAGGGCTCAGTGGAGGAGTCCCAGACGAACTCGCCGGGCTCGGCGCAAACCTCAACGATCTTGCCCTGCTCCACAATGATCATGCACTGGCCGTCGGCCACGGCGATGACGGAGCCGTTGGAGATGATGTTGTCGTTGCCCTTGGTGTTGCTGGAGCGGCCGGAAATCCGCTTCTGGCCCTTGACGGCCAGCACGTTTTTGTCAATGGCGTCGCAGTAGAAGAATTCCTTCCACTGATCGGCAAGCACGCCGCCCAAGGCGCCAAGTCCTGCTGCGATAAGTCCCATGGTATTTGCTCCTTTCAATGTAAAAGAATGGACCGTTTATCCGGGGATCACGGTAGACCCGTTTTTCCTTGGTTCAATTATATACTAACTTTCTCCATTTGGCAACGGAAAAAGTAAAAATATTTTGTTAGCCAATGCAAACTGCCGGAGAATAGGATTGACGAAAGCCCCTTTTTGGAGTACAATGAAGCTGTGAAAAACGGTCTGCTGTACCGTGAAAAGAAAGGAAGTACCATCATGGCAGAAACCAAGAAGATTTTAGAGCGCAGCGAGATTCCCCAGCAGGACCGCTGGGCCGTGGAGGACATGTACCCCAGTGACGAAGCCTGGACGGAGGACCTGGAAAAGCTGAAGCAGCTCTCCCGGGAGCTGGCAGGCTACGCCGGACGCCTGGCGGAAAGCCCCGCCGTTCTGCTGGAATACGCTTCCAAGAACGAGCAGGCCGGGGTGCTTCTGAGCAACATCTACAACTATTCCTCCCGCCGCAACGACGAGGACACCCGGGTGGCCAAGTACCAGGAGATGAACGGCATGGCCATGTCCGCCTATGTGGCCTACTCCTCCGCCATCGCCTTTGAGACCCCGGAGATCATGGCCATTCCCGAGCAGACCATGGACCGCTTCTATGCCGAAGAGCCCGGCCTGGAGCGCTACCGCCGCTACTTCCACAACATCCGCCGTCTGGCCGCCCATGTGTTGAGCCCCCAGGAGGAGAAGCTGCTGGCCATGGCGGGGGAGATGATGCAGTCCCCGGACGACATCTATTCCAAGTTTGCCGACGCCGATCTGGTCTTCCCCGACGCCGTGGACAAGGACGGGGTCAAGCATCCTCTGTCCCAGGGAACCTACATCTCCTACATGGAGTCCGACGACCGGGCTCTGCGGAAATCCGCCTTCCAGAACACCTACAACACCTGGGCCGCCAACCGGAACACCGTGGCCGCCATTCTGAATTCCCAGGTGAAGGCCCTGCAGTTCAACGCCGACGCCCGGCATTACGCCTCCCCCCTGGAGGCCTCCCTGGACCGGACCAACGTCCCCGTCAGCGTGTACCACAATCTCATTGAGACCGTCCATAAGAACATGGACAAGATGCACCGCTACGTCCGGCTGCGGAAGAAGCTGCTGGGGGTGGAGGAGCTTCACTTCTACGATCTCTATACCCCCCTGGTTCCCGGAGCCGACGCCAAGATCCCCTTCGAGCAGGCCAAGCAGACGGTCTACGACTCCCTGGCGCCCATGGGCGAGGACTATCGCAGGATTCTCAAGGAGGGCTTTGACAATCGCTGGATCGACGTCTATCAGAACGTGGGCAAGCGCAGCGGCGCCTACTCCGCCGGGGCCTTCGTCCATCCCTACGTGCTGCTGAACTACTCCGGCACCCTGGACAGCCAGTTCACCCTGGCCCACGAGATGGGCCACGCCCTCCACTCCTGGCACTCCAACAAGTACCAGAACCCCGTGGACGCCGACTACGTGATCTTCGTGGCCGAGGTGGCCTCCACCTGCAACGAGGCCCTGCTGATGGAGCATCTGCTGGGCAAGACCACCGACAAGAAGGAGCGGGCCTACCTCATCAATCACTTCCTGGAGCAGTTCCGCACCACCCTGTACCGCCAGACCATGTTCGCGGAGTTCGAGCTGATCCTCGGTCAGCTCAACCAGCAGGGCGTGGCTCTCACCGCCGAGCGCATGAGCGAGGAGTACAAGAAGCTGAACCATCTCTACTTCGGAGACGACATCGTTCTGGACGATGAAATCGCCTACGAATGGGAGCGCATTCCCCATTTCTACTACAACTACTACGTCTTCCAGTACGCCACCGGCTACTCCGCCGCCATTGCCCTCTCCCGCCGGATTCTCCGGGAAGGGGAGCAGGCCGTGAAGGATTACATCGGCTTCCTCTCCGGCGGCTGCTCCAAGTCCCCCATTGATCTGCTGAAGGGCGCCGGAGTGGATATGTCCAGCCCCGAGCCCGTGGAGCAGGCCCTGGCCCTCTTCGGGGAGCTGCTGGACGAGATGGAAGAGCTGATGGCCGAGTAACGGTCAGTATGTCTGTAGCGGCGCACAGTGTGCGCCACAAAAGGAGTCACGAAATCTATGAACACCGTCTGGCTTCCCGTCTTCCACCATTTTGAAAACGGAAACGTTTTCACAGGAAGCGCAGGATTATTCCGTTATAAGATCACCCCCAACGTGGTGATGGCGACCCAGAAGGAGGTCGACCACGCCGCCAGCTCCATCAAGGCGGAGTACTGGCACGGCCCGCTGAGCTACGAATTCAGCGACATCGAGGGAGAAAAAACCTTCCCCATGTCCCCGGAGGGACGCCTGGAAATGCAGTCCTGGCTGGAATCCCACGTTTAGAAGCACCCCGCAGACGGGTCCCCCCGTCCCGCCGTCCCCGCAGCGGCGGCCATTGGCCGCCACCGCCCCCCGCACCATCCTCACAAACCAACTGCAGGGACAAGCATTGCTTGTCCTCCGGAAAGGACAAGCCCATGCTCTGGCTTCTGGAAGACCCGGAATCCGTTCAATTCGAGGCTCTGCTGCCTGTTCTCCCGGGGATCACCCCGTCCAGGCGCGAACGCGCCCTCTCCATGAGGCTGGAATCGCCCCGCGTTCAAACCATCCTGGCGGAGCTGCTGCTGCGCCACGCACTGCTGGAGGAATACGGCCTGACGGAGCTGCCCCGGGTCGAAACCGGGGAGAAGGGGAAGCCCTTCTTCCCGGAGCGGCCCCAGCTCCACTTCAACCTGTCCCACTGTAATGCCGCCCTGGCCTGCGCTCTGGACAGCACCCCCGTGGGGGTGGACGTGGAAAGCTATGGACATCTCCTGCCATCGGCCCGAAGATCCTCCGCGAAGGGGACCGCCGACCGCAGGGACGGCACTCTGCCGTCCGCAAACGGGACCGCCCACCGTAGGGACGGCACCCTGCCGTCCGCCAACGGGACCGCCCACCGTAGGGACGGCACCCTGCCGTCCGCAAACGGGACCGCCGACCGCAGGGACGGCACTCTGCCGTCCGCGAAGGGGGCCGCCGACTGTAGGGACGGCACTCTGCCGTCCGCAAACGGGACCGCCCACCGTAGGGACGGCACTTTGCCGTCCGCCTCCTCCGATCCTGCCCTCTTCCGGGTTCTCTCCGACCCGGAACGTCAATGGGTCCTGGCCGGGGAAAGCCCTCAGGAGCAGGACCGCCGCTTCACCTCCCTCTGGACCTGCAAGGAGGCCTACGGCAAGGCCCGGGGCCTGGGAATCCTCTATGAACTCTCCGCCACGGAATTTGCTCCTGCCCTGCCCCAATGGTCCCAATACGGCCATTGCTTTCAGCAGGGCAGGGAAGCCGCCTGGGCCTGGACCCTCTGCGCCCAAGCTCCCTTAACAGTAAAGCGCGTCAGTCTCCAAGACATACTTTGAAATGAGGTGCCAATATGAAGCATTTTCTCATTGTCGTGGATATGCAGAAGGACTTCATCGACGGAGCCCTGGGAACGGCGGAGGCTCAGGCCATCAAGTCCGCGGTTCTGAACAAAATCCACAGCTTTCCCGGGGATATCTACGCCACCGTGGATACCCACGGGGAGGACTATCTGCAAAGCGCCGAGGGCCGTCACCTTCCCGTGGAGCACTGCGTCAAGGGAACCCCCGGCTGGGCGGTGGACCGGGAAATCGCCACAGCCCTGAACGGACGGGGAGCCATCTTTGTGGAAAAGCCCACCTTCGGCTCCCTGGTGCTGCCCCAGCTCATCGAGGACGCCGCGGCAGGGGAGGACTTTGACATCACCCTGGTGGGCCTCTGCACCGACATCTGCGTGGTGTCCAACGCCCTGCTGCTGAAGGCCCGCTTCCATGAAAAGGAGCTGTACGTGGACCCCGCCTGCTGCGCCGGCGTCACCCCGGAAAAGCACCTGGCCGCCCTGGAAACCATGCG
This sequence comes from uncultured Clostridia bacterium, assembly GCA_946625125.1. Taxonomy (GTDB): domain Bacteria; phylum Bacillota; class Clostridia; order Oscillospirales; family Oscillospiraceae; genus JAFRPC01. The sequence goes on along the minus strand of CAMOSU010000015.1, from coordinate 2,461 downwards.
CTCCTGCCAAATCAACATTCTGTAGGGACAAGCATTGCTTGTCCGCTCCATACCAAGGAGGTACGACAATGTTCGACGTACAAAAAACAACCCAAGCCTGCGTCCAATGGATTCGGGACTTCTTTGAGGAAAACGGCCCCGGCTGCAACGCGGTGCTGGGAATTTCCGGCGGCAAGGACAGCTCCGTGGCCGCCGCCCTCTGCGTGGAGGCCCTGGGAAAGGACCGGGTCATCGGCGTGCTGATGCCCAACGGCGAGCAGCACGACATCGACATGGCCCATCTGCTGTGTGAGCATCTGGGCATCGAGAACTACGTGGTGAACATCCATGACGCCGTGGAGGGCCTGAAGAACGCCATTCCCGCCGGCCTGGAGCTCAGCACCCAGAGTCTCACCAACCTGCCTCCCCGGATTCGCATGGCCACGGTTTACGCCGTGAGCCAGAGCCGCAACGGACGGGTGGTGAATACCTGCAATCTCTCCGAGGACTGGGTGGGCTACTCCACCCGCTACGGCGACGCCGCGGGGGATTTCAGCCCCATGTCCCATCTCACGGTACAGGAGGTCAAGGCGGTGGGCCGCTATCTGGGCCTGCCTGAGGTCCTGGTGGAGAAGGTTCCCATCGACGGACTCTGCGGCAAAACCGACGAGGATAATCTGGGCTTTACCTACGCCGTTCTGGACCGTTATATCCGCACCGGAGAGATCGAGGACCCCGAGACCAAGGAGCGCATAGACCGCCTCCACAAGCGGAACCTCTTCAAGCTTCAGCTCATGCCCAGCTTTGACCCGGAAATCGAAACCAAGGCCGCCGAATAAGACTGCGCGGTACGTTGTAACACATAAAAGCTTTTTGTGTCCTGAGAGAAAGAAACAATCCTATGATCGCCAACTATCACACCCACACCCCCCGCTGCAACCACGCCGACGGCAGGGAGGAGCGATACGTCCTCCGCGCCATGGAGGGCGGCTTCACGGAGCTGGGCTTCTCCGACCACACGCCCTATTTCTTCGACGAGCCCGGCTACTATTCCTCCTTCCGCATGCGGCCGGAGCAGTTGGAGGACTACGTTGCCACCCTTCTGGAGCTGCGGAAAAGCTATTCAGACCGGATCAAGCTCTTCATCGGTCTGGAAACGGAATACTACCCCAGGCTTTTTCCCCGGCTGCTGGAGTTCCTGGGGCAGTTTCCCCTGGATTACCTGATTCTGGGGCAGCACGCCCTGTACAACGAGACGGAGGGTATCTTTTCCCCCAGGCCCACGTCGGATCAGCGCCTGCTGGACCAGTACCGGGGGCAGAGCCTGGAGGCCCTGGAGAGCGGCCTGTTCTCCTATTTTGCCCACCCGGACCTGTTCTGCTTCACCGGAGACCCCAAGGCCTATGAGCGCCATGTCCGGATCATCTGCCGCCGGGTCATGGAGCTGGGCCTTCCCCTGGAGTTCAATCTTTTGGGCTACAGCGAGGGCAAGCACTACCCGGACCCCGTCTTCTGGCGGATCGTCGGGGAAGAGGGCTGCCAGGTGGTCCTGGGCAGCGACGCCCACCGCCCCGCCGATACCTGGAACCCGACGCTCATCGCCCGGGCGGAGGCCCTGCTGTCCGGCTTCGGCATCACCCCCGTCGATACCGTAAGCCTCCGTCCCCTCCACCCCCGCCCGCAGGAACGCGGCACCCGGCAAACCTCCCCTGCTTGCAGGGGAGGGGGACCGCCCTCAAGGGCGGTGGAGGGGTCGCCCCAATGATAGAGCCCTCACTGCCATCCCGCTGCGCCCCAGCGCACCTGCCCGCAGCGGCGCCCATTGGCCGCCGCCGTCCCCATCGCCCCGTCCGCAGGAACGCGGCCCCCGGCAAACCGCAGGGGAGGGGGACCGCCCTCAAGGGCGGTGGAGGGGTCGCCCCAATGATAGAGCCCTCACTGCCATCCCGCTGCGCCCCAGCGCACCTGCCCGCAGCGGCGCCCATTGGCCGCCGCCGTCCCCATCGCCCCGTCCGCAGGAACGCGGCCCCCGGCAAACCGCAGGGGAGGGGGACCGCCCTCAAGGGCGGTGGAGGGGTCGCCCCAATGATAGAGCCCTCACTGCCATCCCGCTGCGCCCCAGCGCACCCGCCCGCAGCGGCGGCCATTGGCCGCCGCCGTCCCCATCGCCCCGTCCGCAGGAACGTGGCCCCCGGCAAACCGCAGGGGAGGGGGACCGCCCTGAAGGGCGGTAGAGGGCTCGTCCCGATGGAGCCCCTACGGAGCTGAGACCGTCGGACGCCCATCCCCCCAAAATGCCCGCAAAAAAATTTTTCGTTTTTTTTGAAAATAATGCTTGCATTTTTGAATGAGGTGTGCTATTATAATGCCCGCGAGAGAGATCCGGGTGTGGCGAAGTTTGGTATCGCGCTTGAATGGGGTTCAAGAGGCCGCTGGTTCGAATCCAGTCACTCGGACCATAAAAAGTCCTGAAATCGTATGG
>CAMOSU010000014.1 GCA_946625125.1 uncultured Clostridia bacterium | reverse complement strand
GAACTTCTTGATCTCGTCGATGGCCACGGGCTTGTCGATGGTGCCCCGGGTGCAGGCGTCCTCGCAGCGGCGGTTGCACACCGCGCCGCAGACCGCCGGGAAGGGATTATCCATGCGGATCAGCTTCACGGCCTCCTCATAGCGGCCCTCGGCTGCCATTTTCACATAGCCCTGCACCGCAATGTGGGCGGGGCAGGCGGCCTTGCAGGGGGAGGTGCCGGAGTCGTAGCAGTTGATTTTGTTGCTGTCCCGGTAGTTCCGGTCCCATTTCTTCTCGCCCCAGACATGATCGTCGGGAAGCTCGTGGACCGGATACATCACCTTGGAGCCGTCCTTTTTGCAGAGCTTCTGGCCCAGCTTGGCGGCCCCCACGGGGCAGACCTCCACGCACTTGCCGCAGGCCACGCACTTTTCCGTATCCACATGGGCCCGGTAGGCGGAGCGGGACATATTGGGGGTGTTGAAAAGCTGGGAGGTTCTGAGGCCGTAGCAGGAGCCCGCGGAGCAGTTGCAGATGCCCACGATGCGGTTTTCCCCGTCCAGATTGGTGATCTGGTGGACGTAGCCCTTCCGCTCGCCCCGCTCAATGATCTCCAGGGCCTCCTCCCGGGTGATGTACTCCGCGTCCTTCCCGGTCTCCACCAGGAATTCCGCGATGTCCCCCAGGCCGATGCACATTTTGCCCTCGATGTCGCCTACGCCCTCACCCCGGACCCGCTGGGCCTTCCGGCAGGCGCAGACCATCTTGCAGAACTTGTCGTACTTGTTGAGCCAGTGGGACAGGTGCTCCACGCTGACGCTCTCGATTTTGGGGTCGATGGCCTTCTCCACGGGGATGACATGCATGCCGATGCCCGCCCCGCCGGGAGGCACCAGCTTGGCCGCCAGCTCCAGAGGCTCCTGGGGGGCCAGATTGAACATGGTGGCCACCTCGGGATTGGTGTCGCAAAGGGTCTTATGCTCCACCATATACTCGCCGGAGCCCACCACCCACTTGGGAATCCAATACTGAATGTGCTGGTCCGGGTTGTCCCGGTTCTGCTCCAGAATGCCGATCCAGGTGAGATGGTCGATCATCCTCTGGCAGTCGGCCTCCTGCATGTTGTTCCGCTGGGCCAGTTCCTTTGTGGTGTAGCCCACCCGGCGCTTTTTGAAGCTCAGCAGGAAGATGACCTCCTCCTTGGTGAGCAGCCGGTCCAGAATCCAGAAATCCATGTGGTTTTCCTTCATGGCGCCCGGCAGCTTCCGGGGGATGGAGTCGGTGATCATCACCGCCAGCTTTTTCACCAGCTTGGCCTTTTCCGGGTCGGCGCAGTGATGCCCGTCCACGGGGTAGTCCCGCTCGTTGACGTGGATCATGGGGTTGACTTCTTTTACCATAGCAGACACCTCTTACAGAATGGGGACACGGATGGTGAGATCGCTGAGGGGATAGGCGGAGCAGGCATGGAACCAGCCCATCTCCTTGTCCATGAGACGGCGGCCGTCGCCGTAGGGGGAGACAAAGATTTCCCCGGCCAGAAGCTGGCTGCGGCAGAAGCCGCATTCCCCGCCCCGGCAGTGGGTATCCACCCCGATGGCGGCCCGCTCCAGGGCCACCGCCACGGGCTCGTCTCCCCGGGCCTCAATGAGATCCTCATGAATGCCCCGCAGGACCCTGATCCTCCAGCGCTTTTCCTTGTTGTCCCCGGGATAGCCGGGAATCTGGGCCGGGTCCGCGGGCTGGCTCATGACGTCATGACGGAAGCGGCGGCAGCTCAGACCCAGCTCCGTGACGGCCTGCTCCACCAGCTTGTACATGGCCAGGGGACCGCAGAACATCACGGTATCGTCCCGGCCCATATACTTGGCGATGAGCTCCTTGGTGATAAAGCCCTTCTCCCCTTCCCAGCTCTCGTCGCCGGAGAGGACGTGGACCACCTTCACATCGGGGCAGTCCCGCTCCACCTGGGCCAGCTCCTCGGCCAGAACGATGTCGCTGTGGTGGACGGAGCCGTAGAGAATGGTGAGCCTGACCCCCTTCATTTTGCCGTAGGCAATTTCCCGGGCCATGGACAGGAAGGGGGTGATGCCGGAGCCTCCCGCCAGAGCCAGGAGCGTTTTGCTGTCCCGCAGGGGCTCATAGTAGAAGGTGCCGAAGGGCATGTTGCCCCGGAGCCGCGTCCCCACCCCCACATGCTGGAAGAAGTAGTCCGGCACAAGATAGGGACGGTTCCGGCGGATGGTTACTTCAATGTACCCGTTCTCCCCCCGGGCGTCGCAGGGAGCGGAGGAGATGGTATAGGGCCGGGTCAGCTCGCTGTCTCCGATTTTCAGCCGGAAGTTCACATACTGGCCCGCCTGGAAGACGGGAATATGGCCGTCCGCGGAGACCATGCGGTAGACCCGGGACGTGGGAGACGCCTCCCGAACGGAGATCACCCGAAATTCCATGTGATCGGGATGCAGGGCGTCCGCCACGGCGCGAATGTTGTCCTCGGGATGGGGGACGGCGGAGGCGCCGGCGATGCTCTTTTTCCGCAGCTCCGTGACCCGGGACGCTCCGCCCACGTCCTTCAAAAAGCCTTTGACCTTGATGCTCATTTCTTTGCCGCCTCCTTCTTGGCCAGATCGTCCAGGACGCCCTTGGCGGCGGCCCGGCCGTTGGTGATCTGGGGTCCCATGCCGTCGCCGGACATGCCGTGGGCTCCGGCAAATTCCAGACCCTCAATGTAGTGGTCCTCCTCCTTCATCTGGAGCCGGGCCACCGCGTGATCGGAGAGGCTGTGGGAGTAGCCGTAGATGTTGCCCTTCCAGGCGCCCACATAGTGAGCGATGGTCATGGGGGTCTCCACCTCGATTTCCACGATGTTCTTGCGGAAGTCCACCCCGGAGATGTTGATGTACTCCTGCATCATCTCGTTGGCAAGGCGGCGCTTGAGATCGTAGTACTCCTCCTCCGTGACGCTTTCAAAGGGCTTGGAGGGGACCAGGGCCGTGATGGAAACCTGGCAGTAGCCTTCGGGAACACAGTGGGGGTTGGCGTAGTTGAGGCAGATGGTGGTGATGTAATTGTAGGGCTCCGAGAGATTGGAGTAGTTCTCCATGATCTCGTTGGTGTCCATGGTGCGGCCGGAGAAGGTGGAGTAGTTCTTCAGCCCGTTCTCCTCGGGGCTGCCCTCCAGCACGGCGATGACGGAAACCGGCGTCAGAGACAGCTTCCGGCCGTTCACCATCTGGATGGCCCCGGCGGGAACCTCGGACAGCGGCTCGATCATCTGGGTGTAGACCTTGTTGGGATAGGGGCCGGAAATCACATAGTCGCAGTGAATCTCGTCCCCCCGTCTGGTGCGGACGCCGTAAACCCTTCCGTCCTTCACCAGAATCTTCTCCACCTCCTGGCGGAACTCGAACTGGGCTCCGTTCTCCAGCACCTTCTGCTGCATCTTCATGGACATTTCGTGGCTGTAGCCCCGGCAGACGTAGGAGCCGGTGAAATAGTCCGCCATCAGGAAGGCGTAGATGGTAAAGGGCAGATCGTCCATGCGGTTGCCCACGTAGATCCAGTAGGGGGTCAGCAGCTCCACCGCCTTCTTGGGCAGGCCGAAGGTGTTGATGACCTCTGTGGCGGAATAGCCCACGGTCTTGACGAAATCCGGATGCTTCAGGAGCATCTGAAGCTTGCTCATGGGGGTGACGGAGAGGATGTTCATGCTGTCGTAGACCCGGCGGCACAGGAGCATCAGCTCATGGACCTTCCGGAAGGTGCCGGGGACGGCGGCGTCGATCTCCCGGGCCATGCGCTCGTAGCCCTCGTGGAGGGTCACGTCCAGCCCGGAGCTGGGCAGCACGGCGCGGTAGCACTCGGGAACCGGCAGCCAGTCAATGTCCACCCCCATATCCCGGAAGAACTGCCCCACCTTCAGGGGCTTTTCCGGGGTGCCGATGGACATCATCTCATGGAGGGTGGCTTCGATCTCGAAGCCGTTGCGGACGAAATCGGTGGCCAGGCCCCCGGGGAGATTGTGCTTCTCCAGGATCAGAATGTCCTTCACGCCCTTGGCCTGGAGCTGCAGGGCGGCGGACATGCCCGCCAGGGCGCCGCCGATGATGATAACTTGGTAGTGGTCTTTGTAATACTTCATTTTATCCCAGCTTTCCTATAGACTTACAGGGGAGGCGGGGCCTCCCCTGTAAGGAAAAATCAGAAGAACCGCTCCACCAGCTCCCGGGAGTATTCGGCGGTTTCGTCCATATCACCGAAGGACATGATCTCGCCGGCGTAGAAGGTGTCGTACTTGTCCTGCATGGCCTCTACCTTCTCATACCAGCCGTCGGCGTAGTCCTTGGAGAAGACATGGGGGAAGTAGTACACGGACCACTCGTTGACCACGTTGGAGGCGGGGTTGCGCATGGTCTTCAGATCGTCCAGCACCATCTGGCGGCAGGTCTCGTAGGGGATCTCCGCCTTGTCCTTGTGCTTGCGCAGAGCGTAGGTGGTGATGACCTGATCCTTGGTGTCCTTCCAGCGGCGGTAATAGACCATCAGATGGCCCAGCTTCTCGGGAACCATGTTCTCGAAGACGTAGTAGGAGATTTCGGGATGATCCTCGGGCTTGGTCTCCACGGCCAGCACGTCGTAGCGCTCATAGTCGATCTTGGAGAAGAGCTCCTTCTCGTCCTGCCGGGCGTCGAAGAAGTCCACCATGCCCACCAGACCGTCCTTGCGGTTTTCCTTGTTGGGCACGTACAGGGGGGAGGTGACGATGATCTTGTCGTACTCCTCCACCTTGCCGTTGACGGTGACGTAGACCTTGCCGTCCCTGCGCTCCACCTTGTCGATTTTGGAGTTCAGACGGGCGGGATTCTTCAGGTGGGCGTTGAGCTGCTCCCAGATATACTGGGTGCCGTTCTTCCAGGTCCAGAGATTCACCTTCACAAAGTTCATGCAGGTCTGGAAGTCCAGATACTTCAGAACATAGGCGGCGGGGATCTCGTCAAAGTAGCCGTAGCCGAAGGAGGTGTAAGGCCCAATCCAGACGTCCTGGGTCAGCTCCACGCCGTTCTTTTTGCAGAACTCGTTGAAGGGCAGCGCCAGGTCCTTCAGGTTGGGATTGATGCCGCTGACGGGCTCACGCTTGGCGTTCTGCTGGGAGAAGCCCTCATAGCGGCCCTCGCTGACGCCCCGGTGGCCGTTGACGTCGTAGCCCTTGTACTTGGTCTCCAGAATCTCCCCCAGCTTCTTGATCTGCTTCTTCATCTTCAGCAGGCGGGGAATTTTCAGGGGATTCTTCTTGGGGTCGAAGGGCTCGATGACCTTGCCCGCGGCGTTCTTGTAGTTCCGGTTCAGCTTGGGGCCGTCGTGGGTGATGCCGCAGAACTCCTCTACGTCGTGCACGGCGTAGTAGGAAGGCACGCCCATAATGGCGCCCATCTCATAGCGGCGTCCGTTGTAGTGGGGAGACCAGCACTTGCCGCCCACCCGATCCAGACGCTCCAGAATGGTGTAGTTGGTGTAGCCCTTCTTCTCCAGGTACATGCCCGCGGAAAGGCCGGCGGGGCCGCCGCCGATGATGCAGATGCGAGTCGCTTTATCCATTTCTGTTCCTCCTTGTCACTTCGCAAGCTTCGCTCCGCTTATTATACTACATGCTATGAGAAAATGCACGATGTTTTTTTCATTTCTGAAAAATTTTTATATCTTTTTCCGAAAAAGAATGTTATACTACTTCTGAGTGAAGGAGGATGGGATATGCGGACAGGTGTTTTGGAACGGGACGCGGATTTTCTCGCCCTGCTGCAGCGGCAGGCCGCCCTTCGGCCGGAGCGTCCGGCCCTGCGCTTCGCGGAGGGCTGTCTCACATACCGGCAGCTTCTGGACCGGGTGGGACTGGAGGCGGAGCATTGGCTTCAAAGCGGAAAGCGCTGTCTCGCCCTGCTCTGCGACGGAAGCCCGGACTGTGTTTTCACCATATTTGGGGCCGCCGCCGCGGGCTTGCAGCTTGTACTTCTGGACGGCAATCTTCCCGAAGAGGAGATCCGGCGGCTTTTGCGGGCCGCCGACGCGGACGCCCTCTGGGGTCAGGACAGTCTGGAGGAGGACATGACGCCCGCTCTGGGAGGGGGCGTCCCCCAAGCGCCGGGGAGCCTTCTGTTTTTCACCTCCGGCACCACCGGCTCCGCCCGGGCTGTGGTGCTGACCCAGGCCGGTCTCTGCGCCAGCGCCTGGAACGGCAGCGCTCTGCTGCCCCTCTTCCCTCGGGATACCCTGCTGTGTCTGCTGCCCTTGAATCACGTCTTCGGCTTTGTCTGCGGACTTCTCTGGGGCCTGCGCTGCGGCGCCTGCGTGGCCCTGGGCCGGGGTCCCAGGTACTACGGGGAGGATCTGAAGCGCTTCCGCCCCACGGCGGTCTCCGTGGTTCCCACGCTCTTGGGCTTTTTGCTGAAGCGTCAGGCCCTGAACGAAGAGCTGAAGCTGGTGCTCATCGGGGCGGGAGACTGCCCTCCTGCCCTGCCCGCGGCTTTGAAGGGGCTGGGAATCCGGGTGAGCTTTGGCTATGGCCTGACGGAGACCTCCTCCGGAGTGGCCCTTTCCCTGGGAGAGGACCCCTACGCCATGACGGTCTGCCCCGAGGACCGGGTTCGGCTGGGAGAGGATGGGGAAATTCTCATTGAAAGCGAGACCTGCATGATGCGGGGCTACTACAGGGACCCCGCCGCCACGGCGGAGGTGCTGCAAAACGGGGTGCTTCACACCGGGGATCTGGGCCGCTTCGACGAGAAGGGCCTTCTGCGGATCACCGGACGGAAAAAGGAGATTCTGGTCTTCCCCGACGGCACCAAGCTCTATCTGCCGGAATACGAGGCGAAGCTGCGTACCCGGCTGCCGGAGCGGGAATTTGCCGTTCTGGAGCTGGAGGGAAGCCCCGTGTTGTACCTGCGGGGGAAGGAGGAGGAGCGCGGCGCGGTAACGGCGGCCCTGGAGCCCCTGATGCGGGAGCTGCCCCTGGCCCGCCGGCTGAAGGCCCTCTATCTGGACCCGGCTCCCCTGCCCCGTACCGCCACGGGAAAAATTCAACGATGGATCATCAAACAAAAGGTGGTATCACAATATGACAAGAACTGAAATTTACGACAAGGTTTTGGAGATCGTGCACGACTGCGTTCCCGAGACCGAGGAGCAGGAGCTGAAGGAGAGCACCGTCATCAACACGGACACGGCCATCGACTCCATGGGCTTCACCCTGATCATCTGCCGCTTGGAGGCGGTCTTCGGCATCAAGATTCCCGACCGCCAGTGGCAGAAGCTCTACACCGTGGGCGACGTGGTCACGGCCATTGAAAAGCGGCTGAAATGACCGGAGAGGCTTATCGGCTGGAATACAAGATCCTGTCCTCTGACGTGGATCTGAATCGGCGGCTGCGGCTGAGCCGTCTGTTTACTCTGCTCCAGGAGGCGGCCATCGCCCACACCGAGGCGCTGGGCTTTGGCCGGGAAAAGACCCTGGACCGGGGCTTTCTCTGGGTGGTAGCCCTGCAGCAGCTAAAGCTGACTCGGCTGCCGGAGTATGACGAGCATGTGATTCTGGACTCGGTGCCTGGGCAGACCATGCACAGTCTCTACCTCCGCTATTACCGGCTCCGGACCCCCGGGGGAGAGGAGCTTCTCACCGGAGCCTCCATCTGGACCCTGATGGATCAGCAGAGCCGGACCATGGTCTCCCCGGAGCAAACCGGTGTGGTGATTGCAGCCATGGAGGCGGATTGGCCCTGCTTTTTCCCCACGGCCCCCAAAGCGGCGGTTTCGGAGGCCCCCTTCTTCTGGACCGTTCCCTACAGCGTAACGGATCTCAACGGCCACATGAACAACGCCCGGTATCTGGATCTGGCGGTGGATTCCATGCCTGCCTCCCTGCGGGGCTTGCCTCTGAGGGAAATCAAGGCGGAGTACGCCGCGGAGCTCCGGCTGGGAGAGCGCCTGGAGCTCCGGGGGGAGCTGAGGGAGCACTGCTTCCTCTTCTCCGGCTTTACAGACAAACGCGTCTTCCGGCTGAGCCTTGACTTCCGGCCGGAACAGGAATAGGAAGGTGATTCAATGGAGTATCAAATTATGGAGGTAAAGGAGCAGGTGCTGGCGGACAACGACAGGATCGCCGCCGAGACCCGGGCCGCCCTGGGCCAGAGCGGGGCGCGGCTCATCAATCTCATGGGCTCCCCCGGAGCGGGAAAGACCTCTACCCTGCTGCAATTGATCCGGCGGCTGGGAAAGGATTACAAAATCGGCGTCATGGAGGCGGACGTGGACTCCGACGTGGACGCCCGGGCCGTCTCTGAGGCCGGGGCCAGGGTCATCCAGCTCCACACCGGCGGTCTTTGCCACATGGACGCGGACATGACCGCCCGGGGCCTGGAGGCCCTCGGCGTCGGGGATCTGGGCCTGATTTTCCTGGAAAACGTGGGAAATCTGGTCTGCCCGGCGGAGTTTGACGTGGGGGCGGATCTGCGCGTGATGATACTCTCCGTTCCTGAGGGGGACGACAAGCCCCTGAAATATCCCCTGATGTTTACCGTCAGCGATCTGATGCTGATCAACAAAATGGACGCGGCTCCGGTCTTCGACTTCGATCCGGAGCTGGCCGCCGCCCGGGCCAAGGCTCTGAATCCGGGGATTCAGGTCTTCCCTCTTTCCGCCAAAACCGGGGAGGGCTTTGACGATCTGGCCAATTGGCTGAAACAATGGCTGGAGGAAGGGAGGAAACGGGTATGAGAATCATTCAGCTCAACGCCACCGTCACCGACTCCAATCTCCGGGACGCAGAGGCCCTGCGGGAGCAAATGAAGCAGAACGGAACCCTGCTGATTAACCTCATGAGCAGCCCCGGCTCCGGCAAGACCACCCTCCTGTCCCGGATCATCCGGGATCTGAAGGATCTGAAGCTGGGGGTCATGGAGGCGGATATTGCCTCCGACGTGGACGCCCGGCGCATCGAGGCCCTGGGGGCGAGGGCCATTCAGGTCCACACCTCCGGGATGTGCCATATGGACGCGGGCATGACCGCCGCCGCCTGGGAGGCCATGGAGGCCAGGGCGCTGGATCTCATCTTCCTGGAGAACGTGGGGAATCTCATCTGCCCCGCGGAGTACGACACGGGAGCGGCCTTGAATCTCATGCTGCTCTCCGTCCCGGAGGGGGACGACAAGCCCCTGAAATACCCCCTGATGTTCCAGACCAGCGACGCTTTGGTGATAACCAAGACGGACAGCCTGGACTACTTCAATTTTGATCTGGACAAGTGTGTGGAGCGGGCCAAAAAGCTGAACCCCGGCATTGAAATCTTCCCCGTCAGCGCCAAGACCGGCGAGGGCATGGCCGGACTGGAAAGCTGGTTGACCCAAAGGCTCGCCGCCTGGCGGGTCCGGCCGTAGGCGAAGCCAATGAGCGCCCTTACTCCGCTGTGTCCCATGCGTTTTGTCATTTCCAGGGAGCCTGCGGCCGGGAAATCCGCACGCTTCCCTGCGAGAGCCGCAGGATAAACGGATTCTTCGCTGCCCTCAGAATGACAACTTTTCAGTCAAACGCCATACGACAGGGAATCTCCCGATTCCCCAGCCCCTTAGCCCTGATACCACGTCAGAATCATCCCCAACAAAGGAGATAAAGATATGAAAGACCAAAAGAACCGTATGGTCAATCCCCGGGATTACCGGCAGGACCCCAACTACAAGCCCGCAGACCCCGAAAAGGCCAAGCTGATTCTGAAGCTTGGCACCATGATCACCGACCGCTATCTGCAAAAATACACCCGCTCCTTGAAGTACGACGACCCCGAATACTGGGCTCTGGACGCGGTACTGACCAAGGAAGAGGCTCAGTTCCTGCTGAACTTCAAGAAGACCAGAGTCCCCTATGACCTTCCCACCCTGGCGAAAATGAACCACATGAGCCAGGAAGACACTGAGAAGATGGTGAAGCATCTCTGCTGGGTGGGCATGCTCGAGATGACCCGGGAGGGTCCCGGGAAAACCAAGCATTACAACGTCCCCATCTTTGTCCCCGGCTCCGCCGAGTTCATGATGATGAACGACGAGCTGACGGCCCAGCATCCCGAGCTGGCCACCTTCTTCAATCTCATGACCCAGATGCCCCTGGAAAACGTCACCCCCATGATCCCCCTGGGAGGCGCCGGTGTGGGCATGCACGTCATCCCCGTGGAGAAGGCCATTGAACACGAAAACCGGAGCGCCTCTGTGGAGCATATCTCCCACTGGCTGAAGAAGTACGACAAGTACTCTGTGGGCCAGTGCACCTGCCGCAAGCAGCAATCCATGCGGGGCGAGGGCTCCGGCCAGATCAACGGCGAGTTCTGCATGGGCATGGGAGACATGGCGGAGTACCAGGTGGACAAGGGCATGGGCCGCTATATCAGCTATGAGGAGGCCCTGGAGATTCTGGAGCGGGCGGAGCGCCACGGCTTTGTCCACCAGATCACCAACATCGACGGCGAGGACAAGATCGTCGCCATCTGCAACTGCGCCGCCGGCGTCTGCAACGCCCTGCGCACCTCCCAGCTCTACAACACCCCCAATATGTCCCGCTCCGCCTACCGGGCCCACGTGGAAAAGGAAAAGTGCGTGGCCTGCGGCAAGTGCGTGGAGGTCTGCCCCGTGGGCGCCGCTAAGCTGGGTCAGAAGCTCTGCACCAGGCAGGGGCCTGTGGAATATCCCCTTACGGTTCTGCCGGACAACAAAAAATGGAGCGCCGACAACTGGAACGTCCACTACCGGGAGGACGCCAAAATCAACTGCTATGACAGCGGCACCGCCCCCTGCAAAACCGCCTGCCCCGCCCACATCGCCGTCCAGGGCTACTTACAGATGGCCAAGGAGGGCCGCTACCTGGAGGCTCTGAAGCTCATCAAGCAGGACAATCCCCTGCCCGCGGTCTGCGGCGCGGTGTGCAACCGCCGCTGCGAGGACGCCTGCACCCGGGGGACCATTGACCAGCCCATCGCCATTGACGAGGTGAAGAAGTTTGTCTCCGCCCTGGAGCTGAAGCAGGAGCATCGCTTTGTCCCCATCTGCGAAAAGGACGACGGAGGCATGTGGGGGCCGGATTACAAAATGGCCGTCATCGGCGCCGGTCCCGCGGGTCTGAGCTGCGCCTATTATCTCCGCACCCGGGGCTATGACGTGACGGTCTTTGAGAAGGACCCCCTTCCCGGCGGCATGCTGCAATACGGCATTCCCAGCTTCCGGCTGGAAAAGGACGTGCTGGCGGCGGAGATCGACGTGCTGCGCCAGATGGGCGTGGAGTTCCGCTGCGGCGTGGAGATCGGCAAGGACCTCACCATTCCCCAGTTGAAGCAGCAGGGCTACAAGGCCTTCTACCTGGCCATTGGCATGCAGGGCGGCCGGAAGGCCGGAGTCCCCGGGGAGGACGCCCGGGGCGTGGAGTCCGGCATTGCCTTCCTCAACCGGGTCAACAGGGATCACAGCCTGCGCCTGGAGGGCGACGTGGTGGTGGTAGGCGGCGGCAACGTGGCCGTGGACGTGGCCCGCACCGCAGCCCGGACCACCCAGGGCAAAATCACCATGCTCTGCCTGGAGTCTGAGGCGGAAATGCCCGCCGCGAAGGACGAGGTGGAGGAGGCCCGGGAAGAGGGCATCCAGCTTATGAACGGCTGGGGTCCCAAGGAGATCCTCACCGAGAACGGAAAAGTCACCGGCGTGGTCTTCAAGCGCTGCACCGCCGTCTACGACGCCCAGCACCGCTTTGCTCCCGTCTACGACGAAAACGACACCATCACCCTTCCCTGCTCCGGGGTACTTATGGCCATCGGCCAGAGCCCTGTCTGGGGCAAGCTGCTGGAGGGTACCAAGGTGGAGCTGCGGCCCAACGGCACGGTGGTCCACGATCCTGTCACCTTTGAGACCGGGGAGCCGGGAATCTTCGTGGGCGGCGACATCGGCCACGGGGCAAGGTTCGCCATTGACGCCATTGCCGACGGCAAGAAGGGCAGCGAGTCCATGCACCGTTACGTCCATCCCGGCCAGAGCCAGACCATCGCCCGGGATCTGCGGGAGTTCAAGGAGCTGGACAAGTCCAACGTGCTGATTGATCCCCAGGGCTTTGACACCGCAAAGCGTCAGATTCCCGGCAAGCGCCCGGAGAATCCCAGAGGGACCTTCGGGGACGTGCGCCTGAGCTTCACCGAGGAACAGGCCAGGAAGGAAGCCGGACGCTGCCTGAGCTGCGGCGCTACGGTGGTGGACCTCAACCGCTGCGTGGGCTGCGGCCTGTGTACCACCCGCTGCGAGTTCGACGCCATTCATCTGACCCGGGATCTGCCCGAGGCCTCCCGGATGATCCGCTGCGAGGACAAGCTCCCCGTGGTGGCCAAGTACGCCGCCCAGCGGGAGATGAAGATTCTCTTCGGGAAGAAGAAGTGATCGGACAGTCAACAGTCACCAGTCATTAGTCACCAGTCATTAGTCACCAGTCATTAGTCACCAGTCACTGGTCACTGGTCATTAGTCACCAGTCATTAGTCACCAGTCATTAGTCACCAGTCATTAGTCACCAGTCATTAGTCACCAGTCATTAGTCACCGGTCATTAGTCACCAGTCACTGGTCACTGGTCACTGGTCACTGGTCACTTGTCACTTGTCACTGGTCACTTGTCACTGGTCACTGGTGACTGGCAGCGGAGGTTTTGCTATGCACGAAATGGGAATTGTCCTCCATCTGGCCAAAACTCTGGATCAGACCGCGGAGGAAAACAAGCTCACCGCCATAGGACGGGTGGTTTTACAGGTGGGAGAGGTTTCCGGGATTATGACGGAGCTCTTCACCGACGCCTGGGACTACTTCAAGGTCCGGCACCCGGTTTTGAAGGACAGCACCCTGGTGCTGGAAACCATTCCCGCCGTGACCTGGTGTGACCACTGCAAACAGACCTATGAGACGGTGAAATACGGCAAGACCTGCCCCTACTGCGGCTCCGGGGAAACCTGGCTGCTCCGGGGCAACGAGTGTGTCATCAAGGAGATCGAAGCAGAATAAACAGGGTCAGCGCGTTAAACCGGCCGTCCGCTTTTCGAAAGCGGACGGCCGGTTTTTATATCAGTTACATTCTCTTTTTGTACAGCAGAAGCTCGGGGTTTTCACCGTCCGTCTCATAGGTACAGACCAGGATGAAATCCGCACAGGCCAGGACGCCGAAGCAGCGACCGGGAGCGATTTCGGATTCCAACTGATTGCCCAGGTAGGTGGTTCCGTCTCTGAGAAATTTGACCTTAGCCCCGCCGGGGATCGGATATTCCAGGTTGACGTACTTCCCCACCAGCGCGTTCAGCTTTTCCAGCTTCGGCATTCCGGGAATCGCAAGGGCGTTGATCTCTTCGATCAGTTGTTTTTTCAGGTTCTCAAAGGCACCGTCGTCCTTCAGCTCCTCCCTGTTCCGCCAGTAGGCCAGCGTCGGAAGCACCTGCTTCAGGTGAGCGCGGGCCTCCTCCTCGGTGAAGCCGTTGCCCGCCATATGTCCGACACAGACGTCGATCAAATCGTCCATATCGCTGTAGGTGTAGGTTCCATCGGCGTAGCACCACTGGCAGTAGTCCTCATTCAGCGAGCCGTCGCGGTTTCTTCCGAGGATCGTGTCGTCCAGCGGCATTCCGCAGCACTGGCAGTAAAGCGTCTGCGGGGACCCCAGAAGGGTATTGATGGAGACGTGGAAGCAGTTGGAGAGCAGCTTCAGAGTCTCGGTGTTGGGAACCGTTTCACCGGTTTCCCAGCGGGAGACCGCTTGCCGGGTCACATATAGCTTGTCCGCAAGCTGTTCCTGGGACAGGCCGTGCTTGGTGCGCAGTTCGTAGATGATATCCTTCGTGTTCATAAAAGCACCCCCTTGCGCACCATTCTATCACAGGTGATGAAGATATGCACGCAACCCGTTGTTGCGCCGTTTATTTGACCGTGGCGGTGGTGTCCTTCTGGATCACGTCGTGAGCGCCGCCCTCGACAATGGAGGTGGCGGAGACCAGGGTGAGCTTGGCCTTCTGCTGGAACTCGGGAATGTTCAGAGCGCCGCAGTTGCACATGGTGGACTTGACCTTGCTGAGCGTCAGAGCCACGTTGTCCTTCAGGCGGCCGGCGTAGGGAACGTAGGAGTCCACGCCCTCCTCGAAGCTGAGCTTCTTGTCGCCTCCCAGGTCATAGCGCTGCCAGTTCCGGGCTCTGGCGGAGCCCTCGCCCCAGTACTCCTTGTAGTAGGTGCCGTTGATGGAGACCTTGTTGGAGGGGCTCTCGTCGAAGCGGGCAAAGTACCGGCCCAGCATCACAAAGTCCGCGCCCATGGCCAGGGCCAGGGTGATGTGGTGGTCATAGACGATGCCGCCGTCGGAGCAGACGGGGACGTAGACGCCGGTTTCCTTGAAGTATTCGTCCCGGGCCTTGCACACCTCAATGAGCGCCGTGGCTTGGCCTCTGCCGATGCCCTTGGTCTCCCGGGTGATGCAGATGGAGCCGCCGCCGATACCCACCTTTACATAGTCCGCGCCGCAGTCCGCCAGGAAACGGAAGCCCTCGGCGTCCACCACGTTCCCCGCGCCCACCTTCACGGAGTCGCCGTAGCGCTCCCGAATCCAGGCCAGGGTCCGCTTCTGCCACTCGGAGAAGCCCTCGGAGGAGTCGATGCACAGCACGTCGGCCCCGGCCTCGATGAGGGCGGGGACCCGGGTGGCGTAGTCCCGGGTGTTGATGCCGGCGCCCACGACGTAGCGCTTGTGGTCGTCCAGCAGCTCGTTCTGGTTCTGCTTGTGGGAGTCGTAGTCCTTGCGGAAGACGAAGTAGCAGAGCTGGCCCGCCGCGTTGACGATGGGCAGGGTGTTGAGCTTGTGGTCCCAGATGATGTCGTTGGCCTCCTTGAGGGTGGTGCCCTCGGGGGCGTAGATCATCTTTTCAATGGGGGTCATGAAGGAGGAGACGGGGGTCTCCGGGCCCATGCGGCTGACCCGGTAATCCCGGCTGGTGACGATGCCCAGGAGCTTGCCCTCGGCGGTGCCGTCGTCGGTGACGGCCATGGTGGAGTGGCCCGTGCGCTCCCGCAGGGCGATGACCTCCGCCAGGCTGCTGTCGGGCCGCAGGTTGGAGTCGCTGCGGACAAAGCCCGCCTTGTAGTCCTTGGCCCGCTTCACCATGGCGGCCTCGTCCTCCACGGACTGGGAGCCGTAGATGAAGCTGACGCCGCCCTCGGTGGCCAGGGCCACCGCCAGGCGATCCCCGGAGACCGCCTGCATAATGGCGGAAACCAGGGGGACGTTCAGGGAAATGGCAGGCTCCTCCCCCCGGCGGTACTTCACCAGGGGGGTTTTGAGACTGACGTTGGCCGGAATACATTCCGCGGAGGAATAGCCGGGGATCAGCAGATACTCGTTAAAGGTACGGGAGGGTTCGGTGATAAAGGTTGCCATATCGTTTCTCCTTTCTGTTGCCGCTATTCACCGCGGAAGTACTTCACTGCGGATTCAAACAAATGACTGTCGTAATTGCCGGGGACGTTCCGGTACAGGCCGGCGCCCACCCGCTCGGAGTGGCCCATCTTCCCCAGGACCCGTCCGTCGGGAGAGCAGATGCCCTCGATGGCCAGAACGGAGCCGTTGGGATTGAAGCGCAGCTCGGAGCTGGGCTGTCCCTCCAGGTCTACATACTGGGTGACGATCTGCCCATTCTGAATCAGCCGCTCCAGCAGCTCCGGGTCCGCGATGAAGCGTCCCTCGCCGTGGGAGATGGGGACGTTTATGATCTGCCCCGGCTCCAGGCCGGAGAACCAGGGGGACTTGTTGGACACCACCCGGGTCCGGACGATCCGGGACTGGTGGCGGCCGATGGTGTTGAAGGTCAGGGTGGGGCTGTTTTCCTCCTGGTCCGTGATCCGGCCCCAGGGGACCAGGCCCAGCTTGATGAGAGCCTGGAAGCCGTTGCAGATTCCCAGCATCAGGCCGTCCCGCCGCTCCAGCAGCTCCGTAAGCCCCTCCTTGAGAGCGGCGTTTCGGAAGAAGGCGGTGATGAACTTGCCGCTGCCGTCGGGCTCGTCGCCCCCGGAGAAGCCTCCGGGAATGAAGACCATCTGGGCCTGCTTCAGGGAGGCTTCGAAGCGGTCCACAGAGCGGCGAATGCCCTCGGCGGAGAGATTGTTGATTACCAGAATCTCCGGCTCCGCTCCGGCGTCCCGGACCGCCCTGGCACTGTCGTACTCGCAGTTGGTGCCGGGGAAGGCGGGAATCAGCACCCGGGGTCTGGCGCGGCGAATTGCCGGGGCAAGCCGCTTTTCGGTCCGGTAGGACAGGGCCTCATAGCGCTCCACGGGGGCCTCCACGCCGGTGGGATAGACGCTCTCCAGACGCGTCTCCCAGCGCAGCTCCAGCTCCCTGCCGTCTACCCGCTCCGCCCCCCGGACAAATTCATAGGCTTCGGTGGTGATGGCGATTTCCAGGGCCTCCTCCACAGGAGCGCTGAGCTCGCAGAGGAAGGAACCGTACTGCCGCTTTGTGAGCAGCTCCAGCTCCACGTCCTCGGCAAAGCGGAGGCCCAGGCCGTTGCCGAAGGCCATTTTCAGGGCCGCCTCCAGAATGCCTCCGGGACCCAGGGCATAACAGGCGGTGATGATCCCGGCCCGCTGGAGGGTGGTGATTCGGTCAAAGAGTGCCAGAAGAGAGGCGGGCTCAGGCAGGCCCTTTTCATCCCGCCGGGGGGCCAGCAGGGCCACCCTGCGGCCCGGCGCCTTGAACTCCGGCGAGAGGATGTGTTGGGTTTTATCCGCAGTGACGGCAAAGCTCACCAGGGTGGGAGGCACGTCCAGCTTCTCAAAGCTGCCGGACATGGAATCCTTGCCGCCGATGGCCCCGACGCCCAGGTCCATCTGAGCCCGGAAGGCCCCCAGCAGGGCGGAAAGGGGCTGGCCCCAGCGCTTGGGGTCCCGGCCTGGCTTGGCGAAATACTCCTGGAAGCTCAGATACACGTCTTCAAACTTCCCCCCGGCGGCCACCAGCTTGGAAACGGAGTCCACCACCGCCAGATAGGCCCCGTGGTAAGGGCTGGCGGAGGAGAGCACTGGGTCAAAGCCGTAGGCCATGAGGGAGCAGTCCTCGGTGTGACCCCGCTCCAGGGAGATCTTGTGGACCATGGCCTGAATGGGGGTCAACTGTTTTTTGCCGCCGAAGGGCATCAGTACCGTTCCCGCGCCGATGGTGGAATCGAAGCGCTCGGAAAGGCCCCGATGGGAGCAGAGGTTCAGATCCTCTGCCACATGCTGGCAGGCGGCCGCAAAGTCGGAAGCAGGGGTCTCGGCCAGGGGCCGGGGGGCTGCCGCCTCCACGCTGATATGCTTTTCCGCGCCGTTGGAGTCCAGGAAGGACCGGCTGACGTCCACAATGGCCTTTCCGTTCCACTCCATCACCAGCCGGGGCTCCTCGGTCACCACGGCCACGGTGCAGGCCTGGAGATTTTCCATCTCCGCCAGCTCCAGGAAGCGGGGGGCGTCGGCGGCCTCCACCACCACGGCCATACGCTCCTGGGATTCGGAAATGGCCAGCTCCGTGCCGTCCAGGCCCTCATACTTCCGGGGGACGGCGTTGAGGTCAATGCGCAGGCCCTCCGCCAGCTCCCCGATGGCCACGCTGACGCCGCCGGCGCCGAAGTCGTTGCAGCGCTTGATGAGGCGGGAGGCCTCGGGATTGCGGAAGAGGCGCTGGAGCTTGCGCTCCTCGGGGGCGTTGCCCTTCTGGACCTCAGCCCCGCAGCGCTCTACGGAGTGGGCGTTGTGGGCCTTGGAGGAGCCGGTGGCGCCCCCGATGCCGTCCCGCCCGGTGCTGCCCCCCAGGAGGATCACCAGATCCCCCGGGACAGGACGTTCCCGGCGCACGTTGGCCTGGGGCGCGGCGGCGATCACCGCCCCGATCTCCATCCGTTTTGCGGCGTAGCCGGGATGATAGAGCTCCTCCACCAGACCGGTGGCCAGACCGATCTGATTGCCGTAGGAGGAATAACCCGCGGCGGCTGTGGTCACCAGCTTCCGCTGGGGCAGCTTGCCGGGGATGGTTTCGGACACGGGAGCCGTGGGGTCCGCCGCTCCCGTCACCCGCATGGCCCCGTAGACGTAGGCTCTGCCGGAGAGGGGGTCCCGGATGGCGCCGCCGATGCAGGTGGCGGCCCCGCCGAAGGGCTCGATCTCCGTGGGGTGGTTGTGGGTCTCATTCTTGAACAGCAGCAGCCAGGGCTCGGGCTTGCCGTCCACCTCCACGGTGATTTTCACGGTGCAGGCGTTGATTTCCTCGGACTCGTCCAGCTTGTCCAGCTTGCCCCGGCGCTTCAGATCCCGGACGGCGATGGTGGCCAGGTCCATGAGACAGGGGGGCTTGGTACGGCCCAGCTCCCGGCGCAGGGCCAGGTAGTCCTCATAAGTCTTTTGCAGCTCCGGGTCCTGGAAGACGGCGCTGTCCAGGATGGTATGGAAGGTAGTATGGCGGCAGTGGTCGGACCAGTAGGTGTCGATCATCCGCAGCTCGGTGATGGTGGGGTCCCGCTGCTCCTGGCGGAAATAGCTCTGGCAGAAGGCGATGTCCGCCAGGTCCATGGCCAGGCCGTAATCCCGGATCATGGTGGAAAGCCCTTCCTGATCCAGCTCCCGGAAGCCCTCAAGGGTCTTGACGGCGGTGGGAACGGCGTAGTCGCTTTTCAGGGTTTCAGGCAGCTCCAGAGCGGCCTCCCTGGCCTCCACCGGGTTGATGACGTATTTCTTGATCTTCTCCAGGTCCTCGGCGCTGAGCTCTCCGTACAGGGCATAGACCCGGGCGGAGCGGATGAGGGGCCGCTGGGACTGGAACATGAGCTGGACGCACTGGGCGGCGGAGTCCGCCCGCTGGTCAAACTGACCGGGCAGATACTCCACGGCAAAGACCGCGTCGGCGTCGGAGAGCTCCGGCACTGCGGAGGCCAGGTCCACGGGGGGTTCGGAAAAGACCGTGGGAATGGCGGCCTCAAACTGCTCCCGGGGCATAAACTCCGCGTCGTAGCGGTTCAGGAGCCGGAGCTTCTTCAGGCCCCGGACCCCCAAAAAGGAGCTGAGCTCCCGGCAAAGGGCCTCCGCCTCCTGGGCGAAGCCCGGTTTTTTCTCTACATAGACTCGATAGACCATTGGCCCTCCTTCGCCGCAAGGGCGCGCTTGCCGATGTCCCGGCGGTAATAGGCGTTTTCAAAGTGGATCTGACTGACGGCGGCATAGGCCTTCTCCAGAGCCGCCGGCAGGGTCTCCCCCAGGGCTGTGACCCCCAGCACCCGTCCGCCGGAGCTCACCAGGACGCCGTTTTGCTCCTTGGCTCCCGCTACAAACACCTGGGCCTCCAGGTTCTGGGGAATGACGATGGGATAGCCCTTCTCATAGGTGCCGGGGTAGCCCTTGGAGGCCAGGATCACGCAGGCGGCGGAGTCCCGGGAAAACTCCACGGGGCAGTCCGCCAGCCGCTCCTCCGTCACGGCCCGCATAAGCGTCAGCAGGTCCGTTTTCAGCAGGGGCAGCACCACCTGGGTTTCCGGGTCTCCGAAGCGGCAGTTGTACTCAATGACCTTGGGGCCGTCCTTGGTGAGCATCAGGCCGAAGTAGAGGCAGCCCTTGAAGGGACGGCCCTCGGCGGCCATGGCCCGGACGGTGGGGAGAAAAATCTCCTTCATGCAGCGCTCCGCCACGGCGGGGGTATAATAGGGGTTGGGCGCCACAGTCCCCATGCCGCCGGTGTTGGGGCCGCTGTCCCCCTCTCCTGCCCGCTTGTGATCCATGGAGGAAACCATGGGGACCAGGGTCTTTCCGTCGGTAAAGGAGAGGACGGAGATCTCCGGTCCCTCCAAAAATTCCTCAATCACGACGCGGTCTCCGCTTTTGCCGAAGCGATGCTCCCCCATCATGGAGCGGACTGCTGCCTGGGCCTCGGCCTTGGTCTGAGCGATGATGACGCCCTTCCCCAGAGCCAGACCGTCGGCCTTGACGACTGTGGGCATGGGGGCGCTTTCCAGATAGTCCAGGGCCGCCGCCATATCCGTGAAGACCTCATAGCGGGCGGTGGGGATGCCGTGGCGCTTCATCAGCTCCTTGGCAAAGACCTTGGAGGCCTCGATGACCGCCGCGTTCTTCCGGGGGCCGAAGCAGGGAATCCCCGCCTCCTCCAGCAGATCCACCGCTCCCAGAGCCAGGGGATCGTCCGGAGCCACCACGGCGTAGTCCACCCCCTGCGTCCGGGCAAAGTCCAGAATGCCCTCCAGGTCCGTGGCCCCGATGGGAACGCAGACCGCGTCCCGGGCGATGCCGCCGTTTCCCGGCAGGCAGTAGATTTCTGTAATTTCTTTGTTTTCCTTCAGCTTTTTGACGATGGCGTGCTCCCGCCCGCCGCCGCCGATGACCATTACTTTCATAGTTACTCCCTTGCAGCGTTTCTCGGTGGCGCACACTGTGCGCCGCTACAGCAGCGTTTCTCGGTGGCGCACACTGTGCGCCGCTACAGCAGCGTTTCTCAATCAATGGTGGAACAGCCTCAGGCCCGTGAAGCACATGACCATATCGTGACGGTCACAGCAGTCGATGACGGCCTCATCCCGGATGGAGCCGCCGGGCTGGGCGATGTATTTCACCCCGCTGCGGAAGGCCCGCTCAATGTTGTC
This sequence comes from uncultured Clostridia bacterium, assembly GCA_946625125.1. Classification (GTDB taxonomy): domain Bacteria; phylum Bacillota; class Clostridia; order Oscillospirales; family Oscillospiraceae; genus JAFRPC01. Next base: position 7,495 of record CAMOSU010000014.1, on the reverse strand, counting down.
GAAAAAGGGGAAAAAGGCGTCGGAGCCCAGGGCCACTCCCTGTACCCGGTCCAGGCAGGCTCGCTGCTCCTCCCGGGTGAAGGGCTCCGGGCGTTGGGTGAAGTAGCGCTGCCAAACACCCTCGGCACAGACGTCCTCCTCGTTCTGGTTGATGTAGCCGTCAATCACATTGTCCCGGTCCGGGCGGCTCAGGTCCGGGCGGAAGGGCAGATTCAGCACCTTGTCGCTCTGACGCAGAAACCAGGTATCCGCCTTGGAGCCCGCCAGCCGGGTGCAGTGGATGCGGGACTGCTGCCCCGCCCCCACGCCGATGGCCTGGCCGTCCACCCCGTAGCAGACGGAATTGGACTGGGTATACTTCAAGGTAATCAGGCAGACCATCAGATCCCGGGCCGCGGTGTCAGGCAGCTCCCGGTTCCGGGTGACAAGCTTGTTCAGCAGCGCCCGGTTGATTTCAAAGTTGTTCCGGCCCTGCTCAAAGGTGACGCCGAAGACCTGCTTCCGCTCCTGGGGGGCAGGAACATAGTCCGGGTCGATTTTCACAATGTTGTAGCCGCCCTTGCGCTTGGATTTCAAAATTTCCAGGGCCTCGGGGCTGTAGCCCGGGGCAATCACCCCGTCGGAGACCTCCCGCTTGATGAGGCTGGCGGTCAGGGCGTCGCATTCGTCGGAGAGGGCCACCCAGTCTCCAAAGGAGCACATACGGTCCGTTCCCCGGGCTCTGGCGTAGGCGCAGGCCAGGGGGCTGTCCTCCAGATTGGGAACGTCCTCCACAAAGCAGGCCCGCTTCAGTCTCTGGGGCAGGGGCAGACCCACGGCGGCGGAGGTGGGGCTCACATGCTTGAAGGAGGAGGCGGCGGGAAGACCCAGGGCCTGCTTCAGCTCCCGGACAAGCTGCCAGGAATTCAAAGCGTCCAGAAAGTTGATATAGCCGGGACGCCCGTTGAGAATCTCCACAGGCAGCTCGCTGCCGTCCGCCATAAAGATCCGGGCGGGCTTTTGGTTGGGGTTGCAGCCGTATTTCAGTTCAAATTCATTCATGGCGGTTCCTCAGTTGTATTTGTTGTAAAGCACCTGGGTATATTCCCCGCTGGTCAGATCCACAGCCCGAAGGTAGAGGGAAATCTTGTTGTCCGCATCCAGACTTTCCCAGACCGAGGCGGCGAAAGCCCCGGGATCCTCGTCCAGCTTGATCCGCTCCGGCTCTCCCTGGAAGCTGGGGATGGGATTGCCGTCACAGACGTAGGTATGCAGGAAGTGGCCCAGGCCGGGCCTGGCGGGATAGGAGAAGGTATAACGGGCGCAGTCGCTGCCCTCCGGGTCGATGCTCTTGAGAATGCTCATCTCATAGCGGGGCTTGTCCGCCTCCAGGGTGAACATGCCGCTGATCCGGGGGGTCAGGTTAGGGGTGTCAGGCTCGAAGCAGCGGGCTTCCAGGGCCTGGGAGAAGCTCTTCCCTGCCGCCAGGCCCTCATAGACCGTGTCGGTCTGGTTGCCGTTGGTGACAATGAGCTTGTTTTCAAACTGCCGCAGAGCGGCATAGATAATCAGACTGGGGTCCTCCACCCTGGAGGCGTCGTAGGGCTCCGTGAAGAGCTCACCGTTTTTCAGCGTAAACACCCGGTTCCGGGAGTTGGCGCTGCGACCCATGATGAAGTAGGCGGCAAGGGCCGTTTTGCCGTCCTGGCTGAGACCCAGGATGATCCCCCGGCCGGGGTAGCTGTTGCCGCGAAGGCGGTCAGAAATGGATGGCGTCAGATATACATTCATAGCGAATCCCCTGTTCGTTTCCTTTGTTTGTGGTTCTGTTTGCGGACAAGCAAGGCTTGTCCCTGCTTCGCTGTTTCGCTTTCATCTTGTCATTTCGAAGGAGCCTGCCTTTTAAGCGAAACGCAATACTACAGGCGGGTGGAGGCCACCAGCTCGATGGCCTGGGGCAGCAGCTTCCATTCCGCCTGCTCCATGACCCGGCGCTGGAGCTTCTCGGGGGTATCCCCGGGCAGAACCTCCACCGCCTTTTGCAGCAGGATCTCTCCCCCGTCGGGGATCTCGTTGACAAAATGCACCGTGGCTCCGGTGAGCTTTACCCCCCGGGCCAGGGCAGCCTCGTGGACCCGAAGGCCATAATAGCCCTTGCCGCAGAAGGAGGGGATCAGCGCGGGATGGATGTTCAGAATCCTGTGGTCCCAGCGGCGGGTGAACTCCGGGGAGAGGATGGTCATAAAGCCCGCCAGGACAAGGAAATCAATGCGGTACTCCACAAGCTTGAGGCCAAGGGCCTCCTCGAAGGCTTCCCGGCTCCCCAGCTCCTTCCGGCTCAGCACAAGAGCCGCAACCCCTGCCGCCTCCGCCCGATGCAGGGCGTAGGCGGCAGGGTTGTTGGAGACCACCAGGGCAATTTCCGCGTGACGGATTACGCTGCCCCGGGCGTCCAGAATGGCCTGGAGATTGGTGCCGCCGCCGGATACCAGCACGGCCACCCGCTTCATCCCCGTCACCATAGCCGAATCTTCTCCGCTCCGGGGACGATCTCGCCCAGCAGATAGGCCTCCTCCCCCTGCTGACGCAGGATGGACAGGGCCTGCTCCGCGTCCTGCTTTGCCACGCAGAGACACATGCCCACGCCCATGTTGAAGGTGTTGAACATATCCCGGCGGGAGATCTTGCCGGTTTCGGCAATCAGATCAAAGATGGGCAGCACCCGCACGTCCTTTTCCCGGATGCTGGCGCAGAGGCCCTGAGGAATCATGCGGGGAATGTTCTCATAGAAGCCGCCCCCGGTGATGTGGGAAATGCCCTTGACCCGGACCTTCTCCAAAAGGGCCAGCACGGGCTTGACATAGATGCGGGTGGGGGTCAGCAGACTCTCTCCCAGGGACTTCCCTCCCAGGGCCTCCAGAGGGGCCTTCAGGTCGCGGTGCTCCACGTCGAAGACCTTGCGGACCAGGGAGAAGCCGTTGGAATGGACGCCGCTGGAGGGCAGGGCGATCAGCAGGTCCCCGGCCTCCATGCTCTTGTTGTCCAGAATGCGGTCCTTGTCCACCACGCCGGTGGAGTAGCCCGCCAGATCGTATTCGTTCACCGGGTAGAAGCCGGGCATTTCCGCGGTCTCTCCCCCGATGAGGGCGCAGTCCGCCTGGACGCAGCCGTCGCAGACGCCCTTGACGATCTGCTCGATGCGCTCCGGGACGTTCTTGCCGCAGGCGATGTAGTCCAGGAAGAACAGGGGTCTGGCCCCGCAGCAGATGATGTCGTTGACGCACATGGCCACGCAGTCAATGCCCACGGTGTCGTGCTTGTCCATAAGGAAGGCCAGCTTCAGCTTGGTGCCTACCCCGTCGGTGCCGGACACCAGCACGGGACGGGTAACGCCCCGGAGGTCCAGCTCAAACAGCCCGCCGAAGCCTCCCACGTCGGAGCAGACTCCGGGGGTGACGGTGCGGGCAATGTGCTGCTTCATCAGCTCCACAGCCCGATATCCCGCGGTGATATCCACCCCGGCGGCTGCGTAGGCCTCAGATTTGGAAAACTCGTTCATGCTCTATTCCTTTCCGTTCCAGCAATAGGTGCAAAGCTCACATTCCGGCAGGCCGATGGCCTGGATGACCCCCTCCAGAGACTGGAACTCCAGGGAGTCGAACTGGAACTTCTCGCAGATGACCTGGCGCATCCTCCTGCCCCGTTCGGTGCTGCCGTCGCAGTATTCCTCCAGATGCCGGAAGCCCTCTTCTCCCTCCAGCTCCAGAATCACCCGGCGGGCAATCAGCTCCAGATCCGAGGTAGCCCGGGTGAAGTTCAGGTACTTGCAGCCGAACATGATGGGGGGACAGGCGGAGCGCATGTGAACAGACTTTGCCCCGCTCTCATAGAGAAACTCCACCGTCTCCCGAAGCTGCGTCCCCCGGACAATGGAATCGTCCACAAAGAGGAGATTCTTGCCCTCGATGAGCTCCTTCACGGGAATCTGCTTCATCTTGGCGATTTTTTCCCGGTCCACCTGGGTGGGGGGCATAAAGCTGCGGGCCCAGGTGGGGGTGTACTTGATGAAGGCCCGGGCAAAATGCCTGCCGCTCTCGTTGGCGTAGCCGATGGCGTGGGGGGTGCCGGAATCGGGAACGCCCCCCACATAGTCGATCTGCTGATCCTTCAGAACCTGATCGTTTTGGGCCAGTATCGCCCCGTTGCGGTAGCGCATGGCCTCCACGTTCACGCCCTCATAGGTGGAGTTGGGATAACCGTAGTAGGACCAGAGGAAGGAGCAAACGCGCTTCTCCTTCCCCGGAGGGCAGAGCTGGGTCAGACCCTCGGGGCTCAGGGCCACAATCTCCCCGGGTCCCAGCTCCTTCTCGAAGCTGTAGCCCAGCTTCTCATAGGCGAAGGATTCAAAGGACACGGCGTAGCCGTCCTCCCGTCTGCCGATGGTGACAGGCAGCCGCCCCAGCCGGTCCCGGGCGGCAATCAGGGTGCCGTCCTGCTTCAGAATCAGAATGGAGGCGGTGCCGTCGATGGACTTCTGGGCGAAGCGTATGCCCTCGGCAAAGCTGCTCTTCTGGTCGATCAGGGCCGCCAGCAGCTCCACGCTGTTGACCTTGCCCCCGGTTTTGGCGTCGAAGTGGCCGCCGGAGAAGGAGAGATACTGGTCAATCAGATCGTCGGCGTTGTTGATCCGGCCGATCATGGTGACGGCATAGGTCCCCAGACTGGAGCGGATCAGCAGAGGCTGCGGCTCGCTGTCGCTGATGCAGCCGATGGCCGCGGTCCCCTGCATCTCCTCGAAGATGTGCTCAAACTTGGTGCGGAAGGGCGCGTTTTCAATGTTGTGTATTTTTCGCTGCAGGCCAATCTCCGGGTCATAGGCCGCCATGCCCCCCCGGCGGGTGCCAAGGTGGGAATGGTAGTCCGTGCCGAAGAATACCTCGGCCATGCAATTTGATTTTGACGTAATGCCGAAAAAGCCTCCCATAAGGGCTCCTCCTGATTGGGAATAGATTAGGCAAAGAACAGCTTGGACAGGGTCATGGGATCAATGTACTTGCCGTCCTTGTAGACACGCATATTGCCGGAGGCAATCTCGTCGATGAGCATGACCTTGCCCTGGGCGTCGTAGCCGAACTCAAACTTGATGTCGTAGAGCACCATGCCCTTTTCCTTCATGTCGTCCGCCACGATCTGGGTGATCTTCTGGGTCATGGCCTTGATGTCGTCGTACTGCTCGGCGCTCATGACGCCCAGCACCACCAGGCCGTCCTTGGTCACCAGGGGATCGCCCTTGGCGTCGTTCTTGAAGGTGGTCTCCACATAGGCGGGAAGGTCCGCGCCTTCCTCAATGTACTCGCCGTAGCGCCGCAGGAAGGAGCCCACGGCCTTGTGGCGGCAGATGACCTCCAGGCCCTTGCCGAAGACCTTGGCGGGGAGGACCTCCATGGTGGTGTTGGCCAGGTCCGCGGAGACGTAGTGGGTACGGATGCCGGCGGCGTTCACCTTCTCGAAGAAGTAGATGGACATCCGCAGATTCACGTCGCCCACGCCGTCGATGGTGAGGCCCACAGAGTTCTCGCCGGGATCGAAAACGCCGTCCTTGCCGGTGCAGTCGTCCTTGAATTTCAGCAGATAGTTTCCGTTCTCCAGGGCATAAACGTTCTTGGTCTTTCCGGTGTATACCAGCTTGTTTTCCATTGCTTCTAATTCCTTTCAGTGATTTGATATTTATTTGTTCAACTCCGCCTGGAGCTCCAGGTTTTGGTCCAGAATCTTCTCGGCCATGGCGGTGCGCTGGTCCACCAGACGCTGGGCCAGCTCCAGATCGTCCACCGCCAGAATTTGGGCGGCCAGCACCGCCGCGTTGGCGCCGCCCCCCACAGCCACGGTGGCCACGGGAATGCCGCTGGGCATCTGGACGGTGGAAAGCAGGGCGTCCAGCCCCTCCAGATTGGAGCCCGGACAGGGTACGCCGATGACGGGCAGGGTGGTGTTGGCGGCAATGGCTCCCGCCAGATGGGCCGCCATGCCCGCAAAGGCAATCACCGCCGCCAGGCCCTTGCCCCGGGCGGAACGGGCGAACTCCGCGGTCTCGCCGGGGGTACGGTGAGCGGAGAGAATGTGAACCTCATAGGGGATCTCCAGCTCCTTGAGGATTTGAATGGCTTTCTGTACCACGGGGAAATCAGACTTGCTTCCCATCACAATGCCAATGGCTTTCATGGAGGTTCCTCCTCATTCTTGTTCGTTGTCGCTTTTGCGCCGGTGGATTGTTTGGTATCAGCCGCCGGCCTTGGTTTCGCAGTAGAGGCAGCGGTAGATTTTCTTTTCCCGGTCGGAGAGCCGGAATACATGGTGCAGCTCCTGCTCCGTGGAGGTGATGCAGCGGGGATTCTTGCAGATCAGCACATCCGTCAGGGTCTCGGGCAGCTCCATCTGACGCTTTTCCACCAGCTTGCCGCCGCGGATGATGTTCACGGTGGCGCCGGGGTCCACGTAGGCCACGATGTCCAGGTTCAGAGGAATGTCCGCGTCGATCTTGATGATGTCCTTCTTTCCCATCTTGCCGCTGGTAACGTTGCGGATGATGGCGACGGAGAGCTCCGTCTCATCCAGCTTCAGCAGATGGTAGAGCTTCATGCCCTGCCCTGCCCGGATGTGGTCGATGACGACGCCGTTCTGGATGGAATCAATGTTCATAGTCTGCCGGCCTCCTTGAGAAGTTTCAGAATCAATGCCATACGCATGTATTTGCCGTTGAGCACCTGCTTGAAGTAGCAGGCTCTGGGATCGTCGTCGATGGCGACGCTGATCTCATTCACCCGGGGCAGGGGGTGGAGAATCGCCAGGTCCGGCTTCGCGTTTTTGAGCTTGTCCGGGGTAAGGATGTAGCTGTCCTTCAGGCGCAGGTAATCCTCCTCGTTGAAAAAGCGCTCCCGCTGGATACGGGTCATGTAGAGAATGTCCAGCTCCGGCATGGCGGTCTCCAGATCGGTGGTCTGGGTGTAGGGAATGTTGTACTTTTTCAGGCTGCCCTTCTTGACGTAGCTGGGAACCTTCAGCTCCTCGGGGGAGATCAGCACGAAGCGGTTGCCGTTGTAGCGGGTCATGGCGTTGATGAGGGAGTGGACGGTGCGGCCGAATTTCAGGTCGCCGCACAGGCCGATGGTCAGACCCTCAAAGCGGCGCTTCTCCCGCCAGATGGTGAGCAGGTCCGCCAGGGTCTGGGTGGGATGGCAGTGGCCGCCGTCGCCGGCGTTGATCACGGGGATGCTGGCGTTGTTGGCGGCTACCAGGGCGGCGCCCTCCTTGGGGTGGCGCATGGCGATGATGTCGGCATAGCAGGAGACGGTCTTGGCGGTGTCCGCCACGCTCTCTCCCTTGGCGGCGGAGGACGAGCCCGCGCTGGACACGGAAATCACATGTCCGCCCAGCTCGTACATGGCGGCCTCAAAGCTCATCCGGGTCCGGGTGGAGGGCTCGAAGAACAGGGTTGCCAGGATTCTGCGGTCACAGG
>CAMOSU010000013.1 GCA_946625125.1 uncultured Clostridia bacterium | reverse complement strand
AAGACCGGCTCCTTAAACCGCTCGGACATCTCTCCGAATTTGCTCAAATAAAATACCATATTTTCCACTGTTTGTCAAGCTTGAATTTCTGCTTTCCAAAGAAAAGCCATCAAAAAGGCAACAACCCGATTTTGCTTCGGGCAGGATGTGTTCATGACGAATACCGGACGGCAGTGTGCCGCCCCTACCGACTGAAGCGCCGGCAGAAAAGTTTTTTTAAATTCCCAAAATTTTACTTGATTTTTGGAAATTATATGCTATAATACCTTGCGTACGGAGGCTTAGCTCAGCTGGTTAGAGCGCCTGCTTCACACGCAGGAGGTCACTGGTTCGAGTCCAGCAGTCTCCACCAGAACGGAAAAGCCTTGGGGGCTTTTCCGTTTTTCTGTATTCTCAAATTCCAAAGCGGAGGCAAGCTATGATCCTGGAAGGCTACATTGATTATTTGGGCCATCAGACCTACTATCGCAGCGTGGGTCCTGTGGATTCCCCAAAGACGCCCCTTTTGTTGCTCCACGGCGGCCCGGGCTCCACCCACAACTATTTTGAGCTGCTGGACCCCTTGGCCCGGGAGGACGGACGGCGGCTCATCAGCTACGATCAGTTGGGCTGCGGCAATTCCTACCTGGAGGGACACCCGGAGCTGTGGACCATGGAGACCTGGATTGGAGAGCTGAAGGCTGTCCGAAAGGCTCTGGGTCTGGAGGAGCTGATTCTCCTGGGACAGTCCTGGGGAGGCATGCTGCTGTTGGAATACCTTTGCCGTCACAGGCCGTCCGGCGTAAAAGGCATCGTTCTGTCCAGCACCCTGCCCTCCAGCCGCATGTGGGGGGAGGAGCAGGCCAGGATGATCCGCCAGCTTCCTGCTTCTATGCAGGAGGCCATCGCGGAAGCCACCCGGCGGGGCGACTACAGCGGCAGCGACTATCAGGCCGCGGAGGATTTCTACATGGAGCTCCACGCCGCCGGAGCTCCGGGACCCGACGCCCCGGACTGCCTCACCCGGCCCAAGCGGCGGGGGAGGGAGAGCTATCTCACGGGCTGGGGTCCCAATGAGTTCACCCCCATGGGGACCCTGAAGGACTTTGACGTTACTCGGGAGCTGGCCGACATTCAGGTTCCCGCCTTGATTATCAGCGGCGGAAACGATCTTTGCACCCCTTACATCGCCAAATTCATGTATGACCGGATTCCCCGGGCTCGCTGGGAGCTGTTTCGGGATTGCCGTCATATGTGCTTCGCAGAGGACACGGAGCGCTACGTTAGGGTGCTGAAGGACTGGATGAACGCCCTGCCGTAAGGATCACAATACATTATTTAAGCATACCGTCATGGACAAACCCGAAACCCGACGCTGCCTGTTTCAGGCTGTGTCGGTTTCCGGGTTTGTCATTTATTCTCTGAGCTGCTCCGCTCTTTGGTATTCCCCGGGCAGCAGAGTTTGCAGCGTACGGTACAGCGGCCCTTCCACGTCCAGAGAGCAGAGCCAGACATGCCTGTGCTGGTACTGCAGGCACAGCTCGGCCAACTGGGGAAGCCGGGTGGAGTAACAAAAAAATCGCAGTGCAAAGAGGACGTCAACCTCTCCGGGAAGGCTCGAAAGCAATGTTTTGAGGTAGTCCAGGGAGTCCTTGGCGCCGCAGTGTACCCGTATAGAATGGGAAACGGGAATGTGATTGTCCCTGCAGTAGCGGCGGCAAGCTTCCTCCTGGGCTTTCGGATTCAAAAAGCCGGGTATATCGGGACCGGAACGGATGTAGAGCACCGCGAGCCTGGGGCTCTGAGGGGACTTGATCTTCATACAATCAGCCTCCATCTATTATGTTACATAATATTATACAAAAACATTGTCGAAATTACAATCATTATTTTCTGAAAATAGTGGATTCTTTCCACATAGGATTGAGTGAAGGAGGGACAGCCATGAAACAGTTCCATCGAAAAAAGCTCCGGCCCGGCAAAGAATCCAATCCCATGAAGACGCTGTGCGGAGGAATCCTGCTCAGCCTCGCTCTGCTGGGGGCGGCGATCTGCGTGCAGACGCTGCTGATCCAGAAGGGGAGAATCGGGCTGGATCAGACGTCAATTCTGCCCAAGCTGCTGTATTCCGTGGCAGTTATCTGCGGCAGCTTTCTGACCGCCCGGAAGGTGGAGAAGGGAAAACTGCCTTTGGCGCTGCTTACGGGAGCCGGACTCTGGGCGCTGACTCTGGCGGCCGCTTTGCTGAGCGGGGGAGTGCCTGGCTTTTCCCTGGGAGCCATGTTCCTGCTCAGCGCGGGAGCGGCTCTCATCGGGGGATTTGCCGGCGCAAGAAAAAAACGTTCCCGTTACCTGTAACGCCCGTTTTGTGCTAATTGACAAGGTTCAATTCTCCGGTGTTTCCCGGCGGCGATTCAAGATGTGGTGGTTTTCCGTTTTCGGGGAACACCACCCCTTGTTTTGGTTCATAGGTTAACATAACGTAATTAACATAATATCTGTAAATAATTCACAAAAAATGAGCGTTTCGAGAAAAAGTCTTGAAAAATCAGCAGATTTCGAGTATAGTAACAGAGCACTCAGAAATTCGTTATTGGTCAAAATAACGCCAACCGAAAGTATTGTGCTTTGTTGAACCCGAAAACACAATATCTTGATGGAGAGGTTGGATATGACACAATTTCTAAAGCTGCGCGGTCGGTTTTTCTCCGCCCGTTTTCAAAGCTGCGCCCTTTTGCTCTGCCTGCTGCTGGGATCTTTTCTGGGAGCGCTTTGCGTCAGATTTCGCGGGACGCTTCCCCCGGGGGGGACGCTTATGGGCATTCGGGAGATTACGCCGATTCGGGTTTTGTTCCGGGCGCTGCTGTTTCCGGTGCTTGTTTCAGCCTGCGGTCTTTTGAAAAGCAGGTTGTTGACGCGCTGCTTGTTTTTCATGAAGGGTTTTCTTGTCTGTTGGGTCCTGTGTTTATTTTCCGGACTCGGTCTTTCCCAACTGCTTCCGTTTCTGCCGGTTCTTGTATTCGAGACCCTGCTGCCAATGCCCTGCTTGCTCTGCGCCGCCTCTGTGTGGTGCGACGGGCCGGACGGCGCTTCGGAGGAGCTGTGGCTTTTGGGTCTTTGCCTGCTGCCCGGTTTGCTGGGCGTTCTTATGGAACTCCTTCTATTTTATTGATGACACGAAAGAGCAAAGCTTATGACGGACTATATCAATCTGTATGAGAAGCATCTGCTGGAGGTAAAAAAATCCTCCGCCAATACAGTGGCTTCCTACATACGGGATATCAGACAATTTGATAAATATGTGCGGGAAAACATCGGCGGCTCTTTGGAACAAATCGGCAAGGAGCAGGCGGAGCTTTATTTCGCTTGGCTGAGCAACAATGGCAAATCCTCCGCCACTGTAACCAGAAGCCTGGCCTCCATCAAGGGCTTTTACGGCTTTTTGGTGAGCGCTGGCTATGTGGAGCAGAATCCGGCAAAGACCATTCATCTGGCCAAGGTGGAGAAGAAGCTCCCCCAGATTCTCACCGGTCGGGAGGTGGAGCTGCTGCTGGAGCAGCCCCAATGCACCGATCCCAAGGGATTCCGGGACAAGGCCATGCTGGAGCTGCTCTATGCCACAGGCATTCGGGTCAGCGAGCTCATCTCCCTGAATGTGGAGGACGTGAATCTTCCGGCGGGCTTTATCCGCTGCAGCAGCGGCGGGAAGTCCCGGATCATCCCCCTGTATCCTGCGGCGGTGCGGGCCATCCAGACCTACATGTTCCAGATCCGCCCCAACATGATCGCGGATCCCGGGGAGACCGCCCTTTTCGTGAACCTGGGGGGAGAGCGGATGTCCCGCCAAGGCTTCTGGAAAATCATCAAGCACTATCAGCAGACCGCCAACATTCAAAAGGACATCACCCCTCACACCCTGCGGCACAGCTTTGCCGCTCATCTGCTGGAAAACGGCGCGGACCTGAAATCCATTCAGGAAATGCTGGGACACAGCGACATTTCATCCACCCAGGTCTATACACAGATCGTGAAGCAGAATTTGAAATCTGTGTACAATAAATTCCACCCCAAGGCATAATTAATAGAAAGCAGGTCATACAAATGAAAACCAAATCCGGATTTATGCTTCGCTCCATTGCCGGCTGTAAGGTTGTCGTCTCCGTGGGCAAGCGCACTCTCGACTTTAACGGGATCATCAATCTCAACGATACCGGCGCCTTCCTTTGGGAACGGCTGGAGCAGGGCGCTACAGAGGACGAGCTGGTAAAGGCGATTCTTGAAAACTATACCGATGTGGACGAGGCCACTGCCCGTCAGAGCGTCGTAAACTTTGTCAAGACCCTGTGCGACGCAGGCTGTCTCGATGACTGAGGCGGGTCAATCCGCCCCCCGGAGGCTGGTCTCCCTAAAGGAGCTGGAGCCCCTGATCCGGGAGGCTTTCGCCGCCGGAAAGGCCTTCGGCCTGCCGGTAACAGGCACCAGCAATTTGCCCACCCTGTCCCCAAACCGGGATTCTATCCTGCTGGGCAGGGCAGACGGCCCTTTGAAAAAGGGAGATTTGCCTCTCTACCGTCGGAGCAGCGGACAGTATGTCCTGCATCGGGTGGTATCCGTCCAGAAGGACGGCAGCTACACCTGCTGCGGAGACAACCAATGCACCCTGGAGCCTGGCATCCGCCCGGAACAGATCATCGGCAAAACCGTTTGGATTCGACGGAAGGGGAGGGAGTTTTCCCCCCGTCACCTTGGGTATCGGCTCTGGGTTTGGTTTTGGGTTTTGGTGCTTCCCCGCAGGGAGGCACTGTTTCGTGTGCGCCACGCCGCAGGCCGCCTGTGTCGAAAACTGTTTCCGGGGAAATTTAAGGATCACACATAGGAAGTGAAGCAATGGAGTCCAAACAATACGGCTGGAACCCGAAGCCTGTCCGGGTGGCCTTTCTGGTTGTGCTGGATATTTTACTGATTAACGTGTCCTCTGTTCTCGCGCTGCTGATGCTGGAAAACTTTAACTGGACCCGAATGATGTATCAGAATTATATGGATTACATCATCATCTATTCCGTGGTCAGCACCGTGATTACCGTTTTGGTTTTCGTTCCCTTCAAGCTTTACAACAGTCTTTGGCAGTTCGCCAGCATTGACGAGCTGATGCACATCGTCCTGGCCGGAGCCCTGGTCAGCCTGGTGAAGTTCATTGTAAATCAGATCAGCGTCAGCGCCATTTTTCCGGTTAGTTACCCCCTGATCAGCGGCGTGCTGCTGATTGCCTTCGTGGGGCTTTCCAGAATGAGCTACCGCCTGCTCCGCTCCAAGATCCGCACAGAAAATGGGCCGTCCCAGCTTCGGACCCTGCTCATCGGCGGCGGTGACGCCGGGGCTATGGCTCTGCGGGAGTTTCAGACCAGTGTGAAATCCACCAACCACGTAGTCTGTATTGTGGACGATGACTTCAACAAGCGGGGCAGCTATCTCCGGGGCGTCAAGATCGTGGGCAACCGCAATGACATTCCCGCCATTGTGGAGCGCTATAAGATTGAAGAAATTGTGCTGGCCATCCCCACCGCCTCCGCCAAAAACAAGCGGGAGATTCTGGAAATCTGTCAGCGCACAAAATGCCGCCTGAAAACCCTGCCCGGGATCTTCCAGCTTGCCAATGGGGAAGTATCTCTGCAAAAGATCCGTGACGTGGACGTGCTGGATCTTTTGGGGCGTGACAGCGTCAAGGTGGACCTTGCCCGAATCTCCACCTACATCAAGGGAAAGACGGTTTTGGTCACAGGCGGCGGCGGGTCCATTGGCAGCGAGCTCTGCCGTCAGATCGCAAAAAACAATCCGGAACGTCTGATTATTTTTGATATCTACGAAAACAACGCCTATGACATTCAGCAGGAGCTTCTGCGCTCCCATCCTGAACTGAATCTCACCACGCTCATCGGCTCTGTCCGGGACAAGGATCGGGTGGACATGGTCTTTTCCACGTATCATCCGGACCTGGTATTCCATGCAGCGGCTCATAAGCATGTGCCTCTGATGGAAAACAGCCCCAACGAGGCCATCAAGAACAACGTCTTTGGGACTCTGAACGTGGCCCTGGCCGCCGACAAATACCACGCGGGAAAGTTCGTTCTGATATCCACTGACAAGGCGGTCAACCCCACCAACATCATGGGCGCCTCCAAGCGGATGTGCGAGATGATTGTGCAATCCATGTCCAACCGTTCTGAGACGGTGTTTGTGGCGGTGCGCTTTGGCAACGTGCTGGGCAGCAACGGCAGCGTCATTCCGCTTTTTAAGAAGCAGATTGCCGAGGGCGGCCCGGTGACCGTGACCCACAAGGACATCATTCGCTACTTCATGACCATCCCGGAGGCGGTTTCCCTGGTGCTCCAGGCCGGCGCCCTGGCCAAGCGGGGAGAGATCTTTGTCTTGGATATGGGGGAACCGGTGCGCATCGATGACCTGGCCCGGAATATGATCCGGCTTTCCGGCTTTGAACCGGATGTGGATATTGAGGTCCGTTATACCGGACTCCGCCCCGGGGAAAAGCTCTATGAGGAGATGCTCATGAAGGAGGAGGGCCTGCGGACCACGGAAAACGATCTGATTCACATCGGAAAGCCTCTGGACATTGACGAGGAACGATTCTTCCGGCAGCTTGAGGAGCTGCACGAGGCCTGCGAGAGCAACAGCCCGGAGATCAGGGAGCTGGTGGCAGGCATTGTAAAAACCTATCACAAAGCCCCAGTGAGCGTATAACAAAATCGCGTCGGAGATCCCGAAGATCTTCGACGCGATTATATTTCCCGGGCTTCTGCATATAATAGCCCCGGGTGATAGAAATGAAGCACAGACGTATTTGGACCTATCTGTTTTGGATCCTGCTGACAGAGGCGGTAGGGGCGGTCTCCGCCCTGCTGACCAGAGAGGGCATGGAGCTCTATAAGCTGGAGGTGGTAAAGCCCGCGCTGTCTCCTCCGGCCATTGTCTTCCCCATTGTCTGGTCGATCCTCTACGCCCTCATGGGCATCGGCATTGCCCGGGTGATCCTCTCCGCCCGCAGCGAGGAGCGAAGCGACGCCATACAGATTTACCTGCTTCAGCTTGCGGTGAATTTCGTGTGGAGCATCTTTTTCTTCAAGCTTCGCAGCTACGGCGGCGGGCTTCTGGTGCTGCTGCTCCTGCTGGCCCTGGTGATCTGGATGATTTTCCGCTTTCGCCGGGTGGAGGCTCCGGCTGCCAGACTGCAAATTCCCTATGTGCTCTGGCTGGCCTTCGCCGCCTACCTCAACCTCGGGGTCTGGATTCTGAACCGATAGGCGCCGCGAAACAAGTATTCCAAAGCACGGCCCGGAACGCCAGGAGCGTCCCGGGCCGTGTTCTGTCAGTCTCGGTCGAAGGAGGGATTCATATAGTAGACATTTCTCTGGTTCAGCCGCTCCCGCAGATTCTGGATGGCCTCTCCGAAACGCTGGAAGTGAACGATCTCCCGCTCCCGAAGGAATTTGATCACGTCGTTCACATCCGGGTCGTCAGACAGGCGCAGGATGTTGTCATAGGTTACCCGGGCCTTCTGCTCCGCCGCCAGATCCTCTGTGAGATCCGCAATGGGATCCCCCTTGACCTGCATAGAGGCAGCCGTCCAGGGAAAGCCGGAGGCGGCGGTGGGGAAGACCCCGGCGGTGTGATCCACGAAATAGGGGGCAAAGCCGTCGGAACGGATCTGTTCCTCCGAAAGCTCCCGGGTCAGTTGGTGGACAATGGCTCCCACCATCTCCAAATGCCCCAGCTCCTCAGTGCCGATGTCCGTCAACAGACCCCGGAGCTCCGGGTAGGGCATGGAATAGCGCTGACTGAGATAGCGCAGGGAAGCTCCCAGCTCTCCGTCCGGTCCACCGTACTGACTGATGATGATGGAGGCCAGCTTGGGATTGGTGGCTGCGATCTTCACAGGGTACTGGAGCTTTTTTTCATACACAAACATGGTCAGTCCTCCTCGTTTGCCTGATATTCCCAGGGCCAGGGGCTATGGTTCCAGGTATAGACGCCATCCTGAACCGCCTGCTTTTGAAACAGAGGGCCTGCCTGGGACTGGTATTTGGCCATTCCGCTTTCATAGAGCTCGCTGTATTGACGAAACAGCTCTGCCGCCTCCTCGTCCTGTCCGTGGGTGTCCAGATACAGACCCAGCTCCTGCACCGCGAAGCCCAGGGCTTGAAGCTGGTGCATCAGGGTATCGGACTTTTCCTCGGTGTTTACCATACCCAGGAAGGGGAGATCCAGGCAGGGGAACAGGGTGCCTCGGATGAGTCCGGTTTTCGCCGCGTACTGCTCCTGACCCTGGGGCTGATCGGGGACGTAGGGATTGGCAAGAGGCGCCTTGGCGGGCAAGATCCCGCAGCAGCCTCGGTTGGTACGGTCTTCCATTCAGATTCCTCCCAAAACAGCAGATGGAAAACGCCGTTTTTTGACGTTTTCAAACTTATTCTATGCAAATAGGGATTTTTGTGCTATACTGTTTTTGGCATAATCCCGGGTTGCGGGCATACAATCCCATGAGGTGATGGGATGCGTTTTGTCAAGAGAATGATTCCGTTGTACGCCGTCTGTCTGGCTGTCGTCTTTTGCTGTGGGGTACTGGCCTCCGGGGCGGTGACTGTGCTTTCCCGGGTTTCCGCCGCGTCGGAGCAAGGGGCTTTGCCGGTAATTGTGCTGGACCCGGGCCACGGGGGAGAGGACGGCGGAGCCGTCTCCCCGGGAGGGATTCAGGAAAGCGCTTTGAATCTGGAAATCAGCCTGCGGACCCGGGACCTGTTGGCGTTTTTGGGCTTTTCCGTAACCATGACCAGGGAAACGGACGTTTCCATTTACAGTCCCGAGGCGGAGACCGTCTCCGAGAAAAAGGTCTCCGATCTGAGAAACCGGGTCCAACTGGTGAATCAGACCCCGGGGGCTCTGCTGGTCAGCATCCACCAAAACATGTTCCCGGAGGGGAAATACCACGGTGCCCAGGTCTTTTATGCCGATACCCCCGGGAGCGAGGAGCTGGCAAACAGCCTTCAGACGCTTCTGAACACGGAGCTGGACCCAAGCAATCACAGGCAAGTCAAAGAATCCGTGGAGATCTACCTTCTCAATCGGGTCCGCTGCACCGGAATCCTGGTGGAATGCGGCTTTTTGTCCAACCCGGAGGAGGAGCGGCGTCTGCAAAGCCCGGACTATCAAAAGCTGCTGGCGGCGTCCATAGGGGCCGGGCTCAGCAGGCATCTTACGGAGGAAACAGCCTCCTGAAGCGATAAGAGGAACTGCGTATGAGAACAAAGACAGTCTACTACTGTACCAACTGCGGCAATGAAACCCTTCAATGGATGGGAAAATGCCCCGCCTGCGGAGCCTGGAACACCCTGACGGAGCATGTGGAAGCCCCGTCAAGGGGGGTAAAGCAGCTTCCGGCGGCAGAGCGCGCCCAGCGCAGGCCCAAGCACCTGTCTCAGATCGTCAGCGGCAGCGAGCAGCGCTTTTACACCGGGCTGGGGGAGCTGGACCGGGTTCTGGGAGGCGGAGCCGTGAAGGGCTCTCTGGTGCTGGTGGGCGGCGCCCCCGGCATCGGAAAATCCACCCTGCTGCTGCAAATCTGCCGGGAGCTCTGCATGAGCATGAAGGTTCTCTACGTCTCCGGCGAGGAGAGCGAGAGCCAACTGAAAATGCGGGCCGAACGCCTGGGGGTGGAGGCGGAGAGCCTGCTTCTCTTTGGAGAAACAGAGATGGACGAGGTCCTTCGGGCGGCCAAGGAGCAGCAGCCGGATGTGCTGATTGTGGACTCCATTCAGACCATGTACGCCTCGGAAAACGACGGCTCTCCCGGGGGCATCTCCCAGGTGAAGGACTGTACCATGGCCCTGCTCCAGCTCTCCAAGCAGACGGGAATCAGCATCTTCGTGGTGGGGCATGTGAACAAGGAGGGCTCCATCGCCGGTCCCAAGGTTTTGGAGCACATGGTGGACTGCGTGCTGTACTTTGAAGGCGAGCGCAGCGGCCCCTACCGGCTCCTCCGGGCGGCCAAGAACCGCTTTGGCTCCACCAATGAGATCGGGGTTTTCGAGATGTACGACAAAGGCCTGCGGGAGATTCCCAACCCCTCGGAGGTGCTGCTGGCAGGACGGCCCAAGGGTGCCTCCGGCACCTGCGTGGCCTGCGCCATGGAGGGCAGCCGCCCTGTTCTGGCGGAGGTTCAGGCACTGGTCACCCGGAGCTATCTCAACGTTCCCCGGCGCACCACCGACGGCTTCGACTACAACCGGGCCGCCCTTCTGGTGGCGGTGCTGGAGAAACGGGGAGGTCTGCGCCTTTCCGACTGTGACCTCTTTCTCAACGTCATAGGGGGCCTGCAAATTGACGAGCCGGGCTCTGATCTGCCCGTTGCCATTGCCGTAGCCTCCAGCTTCCGGGACGTTCCGGTGGCGGAGGACCTCACTGCCATCGGAGAGCTGGGGCTCACCGGGGAGACCCGCATGGTATCCAGCCTGGAGCAGAGGCTGGCGGAGGCGGCTCGATTGGGCTTTACCAAGTGCATCATCCCCCGGCACGGGTCCGAAACCGTCAAAGCCCCCAAGGGTCTCCAGCTTCTTCGGGTCCGAAACATCCGGGAAGCCATTGAAATTGCCCTGGACTGAGGGTATCTACACAAAAGAACAGGAGGAAACCAAGATGGAACGCAGCTTTACCTTTCAAGAACTGCCCAAAAATCCCGCCGAGCTCCACAATTTGCCGGAGTTTGCCCTGTCCGATCCCTTCATGACCGCGGCCCTCACCGTGGCGGTGCTCTGCCGTTACGAGGCGGACCCGGAGGCCTGCGCGGCCATGCTCAATGAGCTGCGGGGGCCCCGGCCCCTGTCGGTCTATGAGCTCCAGTTTCTGCGGGACCGGCTGGCAGGGAAGGGCTACAAGCCCTATTCCTACTTCCAGGGGGCCAGCCCCGCCAACAACTACAGCCCCACCCGGCCCTATACCGTCACCGTGGCCGACGATCCCTATTCCTATCAGAACGAGGGCTATGCCCGGCTACAGCTCCGCTCCTTCGGGGCGGACAACCCCCGTCCCATCACCCTGCGGCAAAAAGGGGAGCAGTGGCTGCTCTGGGATCAGATGCTCCTGGGGGACATCCGTACCCCGGCAAAGGACGATCCCTGGGCGTAAAAACAGGAAATGCCGCGCCGCTTCCCGGCTGGGAAACGGCGCGGCTGCGCGTATTGAGCTCAATCGTATCCAGGATTCATATTCCGTATATTCCGTGAAGGCTGTTCGCGCCGGGGCTCCGGGAGCAGGGAAGAGGGCTTACAGCTTGAGCTTTGAAATGGGATTGGCCTCAGAGGCGATTTTCAGCTCTGTATTTTCAATATGGGTGTAGATCTGGGTGGTGTTCAGATTCTCGTGTCCCAGGACCTCCTGGACGGTTTTCACATCCACGCCGTTTTGCAGCATCAGCGTTGCGGCGGTGTGGCGCAGCTTATGGGCAGAGAGCTTGCTGGGGTCCAGTCCGGCCTCCAGAACATGCTTTTTCACCAGACGGTGAACCGCCGAAACGGAGATCCGGTTGTGGTCCCGGGAGCCAAAGAGCGCCCGATTATCCGACAACACTATTTGATTGCGCTCAATTAAATAGGCGTCAATCGCAGCTTTACAGCTTGAGCCCATGTAGACGATGCGTTCCTTGTTGCCTTTGCCCACCACGCGAATCCGATCTTCATAGACGTCCGTGATGTTCAGATTGACCAGCTCTGAGCGGCGGATGCCGCAGTTCAGGAAGATCATCAGAATGGCAAAGTCCCGGGTCTTATTGGGACCGTCCACGGAGCGCAGCAATGCTTCGGATTGCTCCAGAGTCAAATACCGGGGCAAGGATTTCCGCAGCTTGGGATACTCCAGATCCTGAACCGGATTTTCGTCCAACTGCCGGGTGCGCACCGTCAGATACTTATAGAAGGATTTCACGGCGGAGAGCTTTCTGGCCCGGCTGGCAGAGGAAATGCCCTTGGACTCTGAATAGGAGTCCTCGTGGACTACGCGGTCGTTGGCCAGATAAGAAAGAAAGTCAAACACGTCCGTGGTGCTGATCTGACGCAGAAAACCTGCGTCAATGTCCTTGATGGGAATGGAATCCAAATCTGTGTCATAGGGCATTTCGTTTTTGATCAGCTTCATAAAGCGCAGAAACATCCGCAGATCCAGATAGTATTCCGAGATCGTCCGCTGGGACTGACCCTTGATGGTTTCGTGATAAGAAAGAAATTCCCGCAAAATCAGCGGGCAGTCGGTATAGCGCTCCATAGCGGCCTCCTGATAAGCTGTTTTACGCTGTACCTTCAGTATAGCATAGCCTTCCTTCAATTTCAAGCCTTTAACGCAACAAAATTTTTATTTTGTTGCGTTCGCCACGATCTAAGGAAAGGAGATCAAATGACCTCCCCAGGCGTCCCCCCTGCTACCGGCGAACTATCGAAACGCTTTTCCGGCCCCACAGTATGCGCGGCAACAAAATTGCGGTTTTGTTGCGTTCGCGGGCCTGGGGGCGGGCTCTACTCTGTTTTCGGGACCTCCTTTCCGCTTTTTCCAGGCCCTTTCATTTTACAGTACGGGCGTTCTATTGTCAAGTGCCAATTCCAGCGTTTTTCGTTCGTCTGCCCGTCCTCGCTCATATTCTGCGGAAAGAACTGCTTGAATCAGCCGCCAATTTGCCCGTTGTTGTGGCGTCATGCGCTCCGGGTCCTGGGTTGTGATTAGTCCTGTATTCCCGTTCCAAAATTCGCTTGTCATGCCCGCTTTCTGCCCCTCCTTCTGTATTTCTTTTCAAGTTCCGCGTCTGCAAGGGCGTAAATCATCGTTGTCGAGGGGTACTTTTTTGCATGATTGAGCGCCCGCCGCACCCGGTCCAAGTCCCCGTATTTGTCCATCAACTCCACAGCATAAACTTTCCGGGCCGAATGGGTCCCTACGTTCTGCGGCAGCCTAAAGGCAGCAGCAGCCCTCTTGACATCGTGCCATACTGCTTGTCTTGTCCGGTGCTTTTTGGGGTCCAGGCGTCCAGGAAATACCCAATATTTTCCCGCGTTCTTTTTGAGGTCATCCAGCAGGGGCCCCGGCAGATTTACTCTTTTTCGCTTCCCCGTTTTCTGCTCCACAATCCAGAATTGCGGCTTAAGCTGCTCCGGTTTGAGGCTAAGAACATCGGAAATTCGAAGCCCCGTGTGTAAACTCACCCGGACAGCAAGTCGATTTTCCGGCATAAGCACTCTAAGAACGTTTTCAACTTCCTTTTCAAGTAAGTATTCTGTTTTCGTTTCAAATCCTCCTTTCAAGATACCTTTTTGCACCCGGCTCCGGGGCTCGCTGGGGGCCTCCGGCCCCGGCGCTGCCCCGGTTTTCAGGTCCATTTCACTTTCCGGCTTTTGTAAACTCGGCTTCTCCGTCTAAGTATCTTCCCCGGATTATACCGATTTCAAGCCCCGCCTGGGGTATGGAGTAGGTGTATGGATTTGCCCCCGTCTCCTGTATCTGGTGGAGGTCATAATCCAGATATGACACCTTCGGCCCCTGGAGCTTCCCCCCGTGGAAGTACCACCGCCCGGCGATCTTCCCGGATGGGGTCATGGTCTGCTTTCGGATGTACTTACAGACATAGGAGACAGCCGCGTCATAGTCGCCCCATAGCTCTATGGCCGTCGAGAAGCCCCAGGGCCATGCGTCCCAGTTATAAACCTCATGGTATCCGCCCGCCGCGCCTTCGGCGGCCCATTGGGCCGCCTCGGCCTTGCTGCGGGGCTTCTTCGGCTTCGCCCTCCCCGGCACCTTCCAGGTGCCGGACGGGACGAAGCCCCCGCAGTCGTTGACAAGCCCGTGGAAGTGAAGAGCTCCGTCCTTGTGGAGCTCGGGCACTATCACATAGGCAGCACCCCGCCGCCGCACCTGGTTATCAAGCCAGGTATTCAAGTGCCGCGTAACCTCCTTCACGTCGTAGCGGTCTATCTTCTTTGGGTCAAGGGTCAGCGTGATAAACCAACGGAAGGTATTTGAAAGTGCCAGGTCCCGCACCTTCGCCGCCGCACGGCGGGCGGCTCGGTCCAGGTTTGCCGCAGTCGGCCCTTCTTCCGGTTCAGCTTCAGCAGCCGCCTCCGCTGAACCGTCCCTTGCGGCGCTCTTCTCCTGGGAGAGCGCCGCAAGGGGGCGGGCCTCCCTCGCATCCTCCCAGCCCGGTTCACGGAAGATTGGCCGCGTTGCGGCCATGAGCTCCCAGGCTCCGCCTGGGTATTCTTTCATCCGGGAGACGTGGTAGATTTGGCCCTTCTTCGCCCGGAGAGCACCCCCCAATCCCCCCTCCCCCTTCCCCCCTTCCAGGGGGGCAAGGGGGGGACACGTCTTCACGTCCATGACGGAATACTGTCCCTATATCAAGTAGAGCGTCGGGGGCCTGGAACCCCGGAAAAACCTATGCTTTCATAAGCTGCGCCCGGAAGATTTCAACCTCTGTCGCATCTTCGGTCCCCAGCGCCAGCAGCGCGGAAATCACTTCCTCAAAGGTGCTTATCTCAAGCACCCGGCGCCCTTTGGCGTCGCTGCTGCTGTATGTAATCAAATATCCCGTTTCCATCGTTTCACCTCCTCTCAAGGGGTATCTCGCCCGCTTCGCGGGCTCGGGCTGCGCCTCGCTTCGCTTCGGCGGGCCTCGCTCGCTTCGCTCGCATCGGGCGCCGCCTCGCTGCGGCTCGGCGGGGCTCGCTGCGCTCGCACCGCCTCACCCCCCGCCCGATTTCGCCCGAAGTGCCCGCGCCCCTTCGCCCGCCTGAACGCGGTCTGATGTTGGGCCGATGCGCCCGCCTGTCAGCGGTTGCAATGGGCGCGGGCCCTCCGGGCCGGGCGGGGTTCGGCGGGAGGACGGACCCGCTGCGCGGGCCCGCTTTCTTCTCCCAATCCCCCCCCGCCCCCTTTCCCGCTGGGAAAGGGGGTGCGCCAGGCGCAAGCGCCCAAAGGGGAAAGGCTGCGGCGGAGCCGGAACCGGCTGCAAATCGAAAGGGCCTCCGCTCGCTGCGCTCGCTCCGGGCGGGAGCTCGGGGCCCTCGGGCCGGGCCCCGGACCCCGGCCCGCCCGCCGCGCCCCTGCCGGAATGGGCGCGGGGGGTAGGTCCGGCCGCCGCCAGCTTCCCCCATTATAGCGCCCGGCGCAAGCCCGGCCCCTGCGGGGCCCCTCCGCTTCGCTCCGGCTTCGGGGCATTGACGCTCGGGCGCTGCCATGGGGGTGCGCCGGAGGCGGCCTCCCGCCCCGGTAGCCTGTTTTGGGGGTGTTCCTCGTGTTTGCTTCTCGCCAGCTTCTCTTTGCCCGCCGCCTGCGGGCCTCCGCCCGCCGCCGTCGTGTGGCCCGCCGCTCTTCCTCGCTTTGGTCCGTCCTTCCGCCCTCCCGCCGCGAGGCGGCGGGGGTCCTGCCGTTCTGAAAGGGGGTGTAGTCATGACCTTTAGTAGCCTTTTCAGTGATTTTGCTCGCCAGTATGTCAATGAGCATGAATCCGAAATCTGGGAAGCAGTTATTCAGCATTTGGATGTTGACATCGATGATGTTGCAGAATCTATCGCAGAAGCGGTTTATACAAGCGATCTTGTTGAAGCGATCCAGAACGAAGTATTGAACCGCATGTGATCCCGGCCAGGCGCGAGAAATCGCGTTGGGGCCCCTTCGGGGGCCCCGTTTTTTTTTCGCGGCGTATCCACATACCTACCAGACGCATGGGACCCCGATCCGCAACCCAAGGACGCGGTTCCACGGGCCGCCTTACTCGGCGGCCCTTCGGACCGTTTCTCCCTGGGTGGGACGCGGGCTCCGGGGCCCCCCTGCCCCGCGGGCCGCGGGGGAAGGCCCGCGGGGGGGTCCTCCCTCCGCCGCGCCGTGCTCGGGCCCACAAGGGGCCCTGCGCTCCGGCGCATCATCGGTATGGCGCCGGGCCCGCGCTGGGCTCCTCGCCGTCGCCCCGCCCATCGTCGGCCCTTGCGGGGGACGGGCCGCCGCTGGTCGCCGCGCGGTCCTTGTTCCGCCACGGCACCGGGGCCCCTGGGCTTAGAAGCGGTATTTCAACGAGCCCAGGGGCCCCGGCTTGGGCGGGCGGCGCCCCGTCGCCTCTGCGTCGGCCCGGCCTTCGGCGCTTCGCCCCGGCGCGTCACCGCGCCGGGCGGGCACTCCTTGGCCCCGCGCATTGAATTTGAATTTGCCGCGGCGGCCCCCCCAGGCGCCCGGCCTGCGGGCCGGGCGGGCGGCTCGCTTGAGCTCGCCGCCCCCGCTTGCGGTCTGCGGCCAGGGCTCCGCCCGTCTGCGGGCTCCCTCGCGGGGGGTCGCCCTTGCGGGTCTGCGCCCCGGCCTCCGCCCGTCTGCGCTCTATGCCTGGGGTCCTCCCCGCCGCTATATTGTGGCGCGGGGCCCGGCTCCTCCGCCGCTGGGGCTGGCGCGGCCTCGCCCGCCCCACAGGGGGGCGGGACTTCGGCCGCGTTAGGGCGTCTCCGCCCCAGCGGCTTTTTGGGGATTGACTTTCTGCCGGGCTTGTGGTATAATATAACTTGCCAGGCGCGAGAAATCGCGTTGGGGCCCCTTCGGGGGCCCCTTTCTTTTTCCCTGCAAGCCAGTGCGGGGGCTTCGCCCCACCCCTTCCCGTTCCCCGCCCCCCAGGGCGGGGAAGCGCCAGGCGTGAGTTTGGGCGGCTCCGTATTTCGTACCGCTATAATCCCCTTGAAAGACCGTTGTAATCGTTTTGTAACCGTCCCGGGCGAATGGCAGACACCCAGGGCGGGCGCGGTCAGAGCAGCGGGGCCGCCCGTTTTCTCACCTCCTCCCATGCAAAAAGACCAGGCCCAGGGCAGCAGCCCTTAGCCTGGTCTGTTCTTATGTTCGCCCGCCCCATTGAAAGCAGGGGCCGCAAGTATGTGCAGAGGTGGCGGCCCCTGTGCGGAGCCCGCGAACGCAACAAAACCTATGTTTATTTTGTTGCGTTCGCTCCGCAGACGCCAACAGAGACAGGACCGATACGTTCCTGGGCTTGTGGGCGCCTCTTTCTGTACTCCCCTCTTTTTTCTCCCTCTCCTTGAAGCCGCCGCGTTTCACTACGGAATCAATGTAGGGACAAGCATTGCTTGTCCGCATGTACGAATCTGTGGGTAAAATTAAAACCGCCCCCAGCACCAGCCGAAAGCGGTAAATGAAGCGGTTGCTGTTCAGCAGCCACGGTCTATATTTTACACACTTTTTTTCAAATTTCAATGCTGTTTTTTTGATTTGATGAAACTTTGTGAATTTAGACGATTTCCTCCCATTGCTTCCCTTTTTTGACTGTATAATCTGCTGTTTCTCAGTTTTTTTGTGGAAATGAGAATTCCTGTATTTACTTTTTTACGGCTTTGTTGTAAAATCATACACGAGGTGATTAATATGAATTCCGCAGTAAAACGTATCGCAGTTCTGACCTCCGGCGGCGACGCGCCCGGCATGAACGCAGCCGTCCGCGCCGTCTATCGCGCCTGTGTAAACTTCGGCATTGACTGTCTCGGCATCTATCGGGGCTGGAACGGCCTCATCAACAGCGAGGTAAAGCGCCTGGAATCCCACGACATCAGCCACATCATCAATCGGGGCGGCACAGTCCTTTACTCCGCCCGCAGCAAGGAATTCATGACCGAGGAGGGGCAGAAAAAGGCGGTTGCCACCTGCAAACTCTTCGGCATTGACGGCATTGTTGCCATCGGCGGCGACGGCACCTTCCGGGGCGCTCTGGCGCTTTCCAAGTATGGCATTCCCGTGATCGGAATTCCCGGCACCATCGACAACGACATCTCCTCCACCGGTTATACCATCGGCTTCGACACCGCCGCCAACACCGCCATTGAATGCATCGACAAGCTTCGGGACACCATGCAGTCCCATGAGCGCTGCTCTGTGGTGGAGGTCATGGGCCGCAACGCCGGCTACCTGGCCATGTACGTGGGCATTGCCGTGGGCGCCACCGCAGTGCTGGTTCCTGAGGAGGACATTGATTTTGAGCAGGACGTGATTGAGAAGATTCGCAACGCCCGGCTCAACGGCTTCACCCATTACATGATCGTTGTGGCCGAGGGTGCCGCCAACGGCGCTTATGAAGTGGCAAAGAAGATCCGGGAGGGTCTGGGGCTGGATCCCAGAGTCACCATTCTGGGCCATATCCAGCGGGGCGGCTCCCCCACTGCCCGGGACCGGGTCACTGCCACCCGCATGGGCTACTATGCGGTAAAGGCCCTTATGGAGGGCAAGGCCAACCGGGTGGTCTGCGTCCAGAGCGGCGACATGCTGGACATCGACATCGAAGAGGCGCTGAACATGACCAAGACCCTCTATCCCCTGGACGCCGAAACCCTTCACGCCATGACAGGCTCTAATCACTGAGTATGAAATCAAGCAAGGGCTCCCGCCGGTGAAAGCGGGAGCCCTTGCGAAAGATCTGAGAGCTTACTCCTCCAGCTTGACGATTTCCGCCTCGGGAGCGTTGCGCTTGACGCTGTCGATGCCGTTGAGGCAGCTTGGCTTTTTGACGTAGCCCTCGCTGACAGCGATGATTTCCCCGTTTCTGGCCTTCAGACGGAAGCGGTACTCCCCTGCCTTGTCCAGATAAATCTCATACTTGGGGTGCTTCTGAACCTCGATGGGCTCCACGGTCTGATCCTCCACGGCGGAGAGAGCGTTGTTGCGGACGCTCTCAATGCCCTTGCGGCAGGCCGCCTCGGTGGTGTAGACCTCGCTGGTGGCGATCACTTCGCCGTTGCTGGCCTTCAGATCGAACTTGACGCCGGTTTTGGTGTTCTTGATCACAAACTTTCCCATGGTCGAACCTCCTGTTTGTATATATTGTTGGAATATATGGATGCAGATTCTTTTCCCGTTGTCAGTTTATCACAAACAGGAAGGAATTTCAACAGAAATTGCGGAATTTGAAGAACAAAAAATTTCCTCTTGACAAATCCGGCTTCCTGTGCTATAGTATTGGAGCACTCGGAAAGAGGAAATCGCGGGATAGAGCAGTTCGGTAGCTCGTCGGGCTCATAACCCGGAGGTCGGGGGTTCAAATCCCTCTCCCGCAACCACATTGTCCGCCCGGAAAAGATATCCGGGCGGATTTTTTAGTGTTTTCAAGGCTTCGCGGGCTTTTTCGCAGGCAAGTATTAAGTGTAAATATAAAGATATCCTTCCCGTGCGGGAGGGATTTGAACTGCAGATATCCATCAGAGGCAGAAAAATGAACCTTTTATCCTTCCTTTCAAAAGAGAAGAAGAAAATTCCTGCGCCTCCCCCGCTGCCATCATGGAGTGAGGCGGTATCCGTGATGTATAATAAGCAGCTCAACTGTTTTGGGGATGAGTTGGTCGACGTTCTCTATACCCCGGACAAGACGAAGCGCTATGTTTTGCTGAAAAGCGACAAGGGTTATTTCAGGTTTGTTTACGAAGAACTTCACCCCTTCACGGAGGAAGAGTGGATGTATGTCTCTCGGGGGAAAAACCCGGTTCCTGCAATATGGGAACCCTCGGCGGGCTGGCAGGGAACCTCTCTGTTTGGCACGTTGGAAGATACATGGAAAGAATTGAAGCTGTCTCCGGAATACAAGCAATACTTTAAGGCAGCAGAATCCTGCGAGTGAGGTATCTTTTTCGGGCGCACAAGACATAGAAACCACCGTTTTCAAATGAAGACGGTGGTTTTTCTATCATTCTCAGAAAAATAGGGTTGGCAAAATAGTCTGAAAAGGTATCACACACCATACCGAGTATCCTTAAAAATCGTACTTGACGCCTCTCAGAAACGGTCTTATAATTATACCAGTTCGATAATATGACTGTGAGGTTGAAGTATGGAAAGTCAAGCCACAATAGAAGAACGCTTCGGACTGTGTCCCTACGCCACGGCGCAAAGCTTGATTTCCGGCAAATGGGCGGTTCTCATTCTTTTTTATCTGGAAGACGGCCCGATCCGCTTCAACGAGCTGCTTCGCAAAATGCCGAAGATGACGCACGCGACGCTTTCCGTTCAACTCAAATCCCTTGAAGGATACGGTCTCGTCAAGCGAGAACAGTTTGAAGCGATCCCGCCGAGAGTGGAATACTCACTTACGGAGATCGGCAAAAAATTTCATCCCGTGATCGCTGCAATGGAGACCTTCGGGAACGAATATATCGCACAGATGAACGGAGGCGAAAGGCAATGAATCTAACTGGAATGGTTTACAGACCGCCGTATGAAGCCAACTCACTTCTCCTGCAGGTCACGCTCGGATGCAGCCACAATAAATGCACGTTCTGCTACATGTACCCGGACGTGAAATTCACTGTTTGTCCAATGGAACAGATCGAAGCGGATATCGAAGAAGCGGCGCGGGTATGTCCCGATGTTGAGCGGGTGTTTCTGGAACACGGTGACGCGTTCGTGCTTTCTGCCGACAGGCTTTCGAAGATTGCGGAGGCTATTCACAAAAAGCTGCCGAAGGTGAAAACCATTGCCATGTACGCTTCTATTCAGAATATCACGCATAAGACCGACGCCGAGCTCCGGCGTCTTTGCGATCTTGGCATCGGAGGGCTGGATATCGGGGTGGAAAGCGGGCTTGACACGGCGCTGGCCTATATGAACAAGGGACATACGGCTGAGGAAGCAAAGGAGCAGCTTCTGCGGCTTACCAAAGCCGGGATCGTCTACAGCTTCAATGCGATCCTCGGATGCGGCGGCGCGGATCTCTGGCGCGAAAACGCCGACGCCACCGCCGAGCTGATCAACGCTGTTCAGCCGCATCTATTGTTCATCGGATCTCTGCACGCACAACCCGGATGCAGGCTGTACAACGATATGAAGACCGGCGCTTTCAAGGAATGTACGATAGGCCAATTGCTGGACGAACAGGAGCGGCTGATCTCCCGGCTGGAGCTGAAGGACACAATCTATTTCGGCTCGCATCCGTCCAATCTCGTGCCGATGCAGGCGCTCCTGCCGAAGCACAAGGAGGAGATGCTTCGGATCGTGCGAGAAACAAGAAAAGACCTTCAAGGCAAGCTGGACGAAGTTCCTGTTCGCGGTGGAGAAGGTTCGATCATAAACAGATAACTATTTTGGAGGTAGATTTTCATGGAAACACTGACCACGCTGAAAACCCGCAGAAGCTGCCGCGCCTACAAGGCAGAGCACATCGAAGCAGAAAAGCTGAATGCCATCGTCGAGGCCGGCACTTACGCGCCGACCGGGATGGGCAAGCAGTCTCCAATCATCCTTGTCATCAAGGATCAGGAAATCCGCAACAAGCTGGCGAAGCTCAACGCTGCGGCGATGGGCATGGAAATCGACCCGTTTTACGGAGCGCCGGAGCTGATTGTCGTGCTGGCGGACAAAACCATGCCGACCTACCTCTATGACGGCAGCCTTGTGATGGGCAACATGCTGAACGCTGCCGCGGATTTGGGCGTAGCGAGCTGCTGGGTACACCGTGCGAAAGAAGAATTTGAGTCCGATGAAGGCAAAGCGATCCTGAAGAAACTCGGCATCGAAGGCGACTACGAAGGAATCGGCAATCTGATTCTCGGCTATGCGGCAAAGCCTGCAGGTGAAGCCGCGCCCAGAAAAGCGAATTACGTTTATAGAGTTTGAGATGTTCAATTTCCTTCTTTGAGGTCGATATGATTCTACCATATTCCTTGAAAAAAGAAATAAACCTCGAGTCATCCTCTTGACTCTTGGTTTATGAAGGAGAGAATTCTTCGAAAGCAAAAAAAGAAATAATTATTATGGAGCAACGTGCCATAAGCCGCTGATTCCTCTGGGAAGCAGCGGCTTATTTGTGCGCTTTCCTCTTGCGTCCGGGCCGTATCTGTGTTAGAATACGGAGCAACGAGAACGAACTGCGCTCATCTTACTGGACGAGGAAATATTTTCAGTTGGATGAAAGCTGGTCGGTTTCCGTGGAGGATGAGAGTCTCAGCAAAGCGGAGATTCGGCAGTCTGTCTCCGGGGCTTACGTATTGTACATGCACTTTTACAAGACCGGCGACAACACTGTGATACTGACGGACCCTCAGGGGAAGGAATACCCCCTGATCATCACAATGGACCAGGAGAAACACAGCCAGGTGGAAACGCCGTAACACCACATTCCGGCGAAGCGGCCCAGGAAGACCGCCCGTAGAAAGGAGCCTGTTTTATGACCTTCAGTTCCCTGACATTTCTGTTTCTGTTCTTCCCCATTACTTTTCTGCTCTATGCCCTGATTCGGAACCATACGGCCAGGAACATTCTGCTTGCCGCCGCAAGCCTGGTCTTCTACGCCTTTGGAGAGCCGGTGGCGGTGATGATCATGCTGATCTCCATTCTGCTCAACTATCTCTTCGGCCTGGGAGCCTCTGGGACCCGTTGGGACAGGCTGGCGGTGCTGTTGGCTGTGCTGCTGAACATCGGTCTGCTGGCAGTCTATAAGTACACCGGTTTTTTTGTGGAAATCATCAACGGCATCACGGGGCTGGGCCTCCCTGTCCCTCAAATCCGTCTTCCCATCGGTATCTCCTTCTTCACCTTCCAGGGACTGAGCTACGTCATTGACGTTTACCGGGACAAGAAAAACGTACAGCGGAATCTCTTTTCCGTTCTGCTCTACATCTCCTTCTTCCCCCAACTCATCGCCGGTCCCATCGTCCGCTACTCCGATATCGCGGCGCAGATTGATCGGCGGGAATTCAGCCTGGACCGGATCAGCCGGGGCGTCTGCCGCTTCCTGTTCGGACTGGCCAAGAAGGTTCTGATTGCCAATCAGATGGGCCTGGTGGCGGACAAGGTATTCTCCTTCGCTCCGGGC
Organism: uncultured Clostridia bacterium; assembly: GCA_946625125.1. Lineage (GTDB taxonomy): Bacteria > Bacillota > Clostridia > Oscillospirales > Oscillospiraceae > JAFRPC01. The sequence continues at coordinate 5,473 of CAMOSU010000013.1, read as the reverse complement.
CAGTTGGGTACCGCTGCGGCCTGGCTGGGCGCATTGTGCTATACCCTGCAAATCTTCTTTGACTTCTGCGGCTACAGCGATATGGCCATCGGCCTGGGCTGTATTTTTGGCTTTGACTTTTTGGAAAACTTCAACTACCCCTTCATCTCCGGCAGCATCCAGGAATTCTGGCGGCGCTGGCACATTTCCCTCTCCACCTGGTTCAAGGAATACGTCTACATACCCCTGGGAGGCAACCGGAAGGGCAAGCTCCGCACCACCCTGAACAAGTGGGCTGTGTTTTTCCTGACGGGGCTCTGGCACGGGGCCAGCTTCACCTTCATCCTGTGGGGCCTGTGGCACGGCCTCTGGCAGATGCTGGAAACCTACCAGATCGTTCCCACGAAGAAGAAATGGTTCCGACCCATCGGTCACGTCTATACCCTGCTGGTGGTCATCCTGGGCTTTGTGATGTTCCGGGCGGACACTCTTTCCGTTGGTTTTGGGGTACTGGGAGCTATGTTCTCTCCTGCCGCCGGAAACGCGGCGGTGAATGGGGAAATCTTTTCCCTCCTCTCCCCTGTCACTCTGATTGCCTTTGGCTTTGCCCTGCTGCTCTCCACCCCGGTTTTCCGGCTGCTGCGGAAAAAAGCCATGGAGTCCAACAGGGGCAGCCTCTACAACGGCCTTGCCTGCGGCGGTTCTTTGCTGCTGTTTGTCCTGTCGGTGCTGTCCCTGGTGTCCTCCAGCTACAACCCATTCATCTATTTCCGCTTCTGAAGGGAGGACAAGAACATGAAAAAGATGTGGAAGCTTCTCTACTGCGCACTGTTTTTCCTTCTGCTGTGCCTGCCCGCCGCCCTGTTCCCCTTCTTTCAGAATGACGCCAGTCTGGAAAAGCGGGCCTTGGCGGAATTCCCCTCCTATCTCTCCCAGGGACGGCTGAATCTCCAGTATTCGGACCAGTTTGAGTCCTGGGTCAGCGATCATCTCCCCCTCCGGGCGCAGCTCCTTACCGCCTCCAACACCCTGAAAAGTGAGCTGCTGCACGGGCAGAGCTCCAACGTCATTGTGGGCAAAGAGGGCTGGCTCTTCTTTGCCAGCGAGGCCGGAGACTATCTGGGAACCAACGCCATGACGGAGGACCAGCTCAAGGCCTTTGCTGTGACACTGTCTCTCATGCAGGAGCGGGTGGAGGAAAACGGGGGCCGATTCAGCTTCGTTCCCATGCCCAACAAGTCCTCGGTTTACCCGGAATACATGCCGGCTCAATACCGCAGAGCGGAGGAAAGCAATCTCCGCCGGATTCAGGCCCTGCTGCCCGCCTACGGAGTCCGCTTTACCGATATGCTGGAGCTCCTGACCGCCCGGAAGGAGGAGGGGCTTTACCATCGCCGGGACTCCCACTGGAATTATCTGGGCGCCCTCTATGGCAGCGACGCGATTTTAGACAGCCTCGGGCGGGAACATCCCGACCATTCCAACGTCCAATACGCTGTGGAACGGAGTTGGCGGGGCGATTTGGACAAGCTGCTGCTTCCGGCAGGCGGAGTTCTGGACGATCAGATGTCCTTCCAGACGGAGCACGCAAAGTTCCGCTTCAGCTACCCCCAGGGTGTTGCGGATGCGCAAGCCCAGCTTGCCGTCTTTATGAGCGACCGGGAGGAGCGGGACGAACTCTTTTCCACCAAAAACCTGGAACGGAAGGATGGCAGCAATCTCTTTATGGCCCGGGACTCCTTCGGCAGAGCCCTGCTGCCCTGGATGATCGACTCTTACGAAAACGCCACCTTCCGCCGGGCCGATCACCCGGATCTCAGCAGTCTCAAGGAAGGAACGGACGTGGTCTACGAAATCGCGGAGCGCAATCTGAACCGGGTGATTGAATCCGCTCCCTTCCTCTTCGCTCCGGTTCGGAGCGAGATTCCGGCGGACTGGACTCTGGCCCAGGAAAAGCTGACGCCCCGCTGTGATCGGGCAGGCTACGGCTTCCATCTCTACGGCGCTCTGCCGGAGCAGGCGGAGCTGACAGATGGGCGGATTTACCTTCTGCTGGAGCAGGAGGGCAGACAGCTCTGCCTGGAGGCCTTTCCCATCCATGAGAGCAAGCTGCTGGAGACGGAGGGCAGCAAGGGCTATTCCGCCTATCTCTCCAGCGAATTGGGTCTCAGCGGAAGCTGGACTGTCACCGTTGTGACCGGTCAAACCGCTTGGACCTGCGATCCCATTGTATTTTAAGTGCCTTGCACCTAAAAAATATCGATCTGAAAAAAGGAGAAATCGAACATGAAGAAAACCGCTATGATCCTCAGTGTGATCCTGCTGCTGGCTGCCCTGCTGGTGGGCTGCACCGAAGGCGGCAGCACCCCCGCCTCCACCGACGCCACGGTCCAGAGCAACGCTCCCGTGGACACCAACGCCCCCGCTGACACCCAGGCGACCCAGGAAGACAGCCAGACGGAGGGAATGTACGTTGAGTACAATGGGGTAAAAATCGCCCTTGGCGTGAACTTTGCCGATCTGAAGGACGCTCTGGGTGAGCAGACCATGCCTGACCAGGTCATTTATCCCTGCGACGGAGGCGACGCCTACAAGGATACCATGCACTTCTATCCCGCCCTGGCGGTGACGGAGAACAAGGATGGCATCATCAGCAACATCGAAATCAGCGATGTGTACGAAGGCGAATGCCAGGCGAAGCTCATGGGAACCATCACCATAGGCAACAGCCAGCAGGAAGCCGTGGAAGCCCTGGGCGAGCCCGACAACTTCCCTCTGGCCGAGGATGACTACTCCCTGAACTACAACAGCGAGGACCAGGCGATTATGGTGTTCCTGGACCCCGACAGCGACAAGCAGACCGTCAGCGGCGTCAGCATGTTCCTGATTCAGCGCTGAACCATGTCGGCAAAAAAGAGAGAGACCGCGCCACGGTCTCTCTCTTTTTTGTATGTTATGGAAAATTATCGAAAAAAGAAAGAATTCTATTGAAATATGGCAGAATATCAAGTATAATGTTCAGTCGGAAGTCAGCTTTCCGTTTTACCTGACGCTTTGCGGAGAAGCTGACAGATTACAGAAGGGAGAACTATCATTGGGTAAGCTGCGTTTTTATGCCGCGCTTTGGGCGGCGAAGCTGTCGATTCCGGCGCTGAAAATCACCCGGCATCAAGGAACGGATTTTCCCGGCGTTCTGGCACTGAAGATTTGTCCCGATCTGCTGAAATACATGGGCAGACCCAAGACCATCATTGCCGTCACCGGCACCAACGGAAAAACCACAGTCAGCAATATCCTGACGGACATTTTAGAGGCAGAGGGCTATCGGGTCATGGGCAACCGGGCCGGAGCCAACATCATCTCCGGCATTTCCACTGCCTATATCCGGGCTTGCAATGCCTTTGGCCGGATCAAGCATCATGACATTGCCGTGCTGGAGGTGGACGAGCGCTCCTCTCCCCGGGTGTATCCCTATGTTACCCCGGATTATGTGGTGATCACCAACCTCTTTCAGGACTCCATCATGCGCAACGCTCACCCGGGCTTCATTGCGGATCTGATCTCCCGGTCCCTGCCCAAGAGCGCCAAGATGGTGCTCAACGCCGATGAGATGATTTCCGGCAGCGTCTGCCCGGACAATCCCAGGGTCTATTTCGGCATCGGTCCCATGGATACCGACGTGAAGGACTGCGTCAATCTGCTGAACGACATGCGCGTCTGCCCCAAGTGCAGCGGAAAGCTGAATTACAGCTACCGCCGCTATCATCATGTGGGCCGCTTTGTCTGCGCCGACTGCGGCTACCGCTCCCCGGAGCCTGAATACCAGGCGGAGCAGGTGGATTTCGCCAAGGGAACCATGCAGGTCCGGGAAAAGGGCAGCAGCTATGCCTATCCCCTGATCACCGACAGCATTTTCAACGCTTACAACCTCATCACAGTGGTGGCGATCCTCCGTCAGCTTGGCATATCCCATCAGCGGATTGCCGCCTGTATGGCGCAGACCCGCATTCCCTCCACACGGCACAACAAGGAGCGGGTGGGAGACTACAATCTGATTCGGCAAATGTCCAAGGAGAACAACTCCATGGCCGGTTCCCGGGCCTTTGACTATATTTCCCAGCGTCCGGGAGACAAGGAGCTGCTGTTTATGATGAACAGTCTCAGCGACACCGGAAAATGGTCGGAAAACACAGCCTGGCTTTTTGACACGGACTTTGAATTCCTGCGCCGGGAGGATGTGAAGAAGATTATCTTCACCGGCCCACGGATTATGGATTATAAGCTGCGGGCCTTAATGGCCGGGATCGAGGAAGACCGGATTGTATGCGTGGAGGACGAGAACGACGCCCCGGAGCGCTTCTCCTACGACAAGAACGTGGACATTTACCTCCTCTACGGTACGGATTCTTTGAACGAGGCCGCCAGGGTCTACGACAAGATCAAGACCCTGGCCCTGGAGCACAGCAAGGAACAGGAGGCGCGGCAATGAGAGTTGAAGTCTTGTATCCCGAGATCTGCAATCTCTTCGGAGATCTGGCGAATATCCGCTATTTGAAGCTCTGCCTGCCGGAGCTGGAGCTCATTGAAACCGATTTGAAGTCCCGGCCTGTTTTCCTGGATGAGCAGGTGGACCTGGTCTACATGGGCTCCACCACGGAGCGGGGACTTCAATTGGTGGTGCAAGCCCTCTCCCCTGTCCGGGATCAGCTTCTGGCCCGCATCGACGCGGGGCAGCTTATGCTTGTCACCGGGAACACTCTGGACGCCTTCGGCCTGTCTGTACACTCCGATCAGGGGCTGGACTTTTCCGGGCTGGGACTCTTTGAGACCAGGGCGGAGTATCAAATGCTCAAGCGTCATAACAGCATGTTCCTGGGCCGCTTCGAGGATATGGAAATCGTGGGCTTCAAGAGTCTCTTCGGCCTGAGCTATGGAGCGCCTGCTGAGGAAGCGCTTTTCCAGACTCTGCGGGGCGTGGGGCGAAATGCCGATGTGAAGGAAGAGGGCTTCCTCCGGAAGAACTTCATGGCCACCTATCTCATTGGTCCTATTCTGCCCATGAATCCTCCCTTTGCCAAATGGCTTCTGGCGCAGATGGGCGCGTCTGGAGAGCTGGCCTATGAGCAGACCGCTCAGGAGGCGTATCTCCGCCGTCTGGCGGAATTCCACAGCGATTCCTTTGATTTTATGTACCATTAACACTTCTTTTCCATGAACAAAGACCCGCAGCCGGGCTGGCTGCGGGTCTCTGTTTCATTTTTCATACTGAACTCCATTAAAATGCTTTAAAAAGCATTTTATAGCGCCGAAGGCGCGTTGGAGTTCGCATGAGACGGATTTTGTGCCGCAGGCACAAAATGGCAGCGTGCGGAGCACGGTGCCGCTCCAATAAAATCTAAAGATTTTAATCGGAGTTTCGTATCAGTGCTGCACAGCGGAGGCGGAATCGCCGTAGGTCAGCAGGGCGTTGGCCAGGTTGATCTGCTTGGCGTTG
>CAMOSU010000012.1 GCA_946625125.1 uncultured Clostridia bacterium | reverse complement strand
TCGCCGGCCTGCTGCACGGCGTACTCCATGTTGCACTGCTCCTCCTCCAGGGTCTCCATCATGCAGTCCACAAAGTCCTCGTCCTCCACGAACATGGCGTGGGTCTCGAAGAGCACGGCGGCCTCGTCGCCGGCTTCCTCCCGGCACTTGTCCGCCAGCTTGTTGAGCTGCTCAATGGACTTCTCCTGGGCGGCGGCCAGCCGGGCCTTCTCGGCCTCAAGATCGGTGACGGTCTGCTTTGTAACGGCGGCGTCGCTGCGGCGGAAGAAGTAAATGGGGCCGCTGGTCACGCCCTTGGAAACGCCTTTGCCTTGTAAAAGTAACATTTGATTTCCTCCTGTGATGGTATTTCAGACATCAGGGACCAGGCATCGGACACCGCCCATATCCTTCCGCAATGTTGGAGGGGACGGAGATTGCGGACCGGCGCGTCTGAGAACCTAAGCCGAAGCTTTCTTCCTTCCAATGCCCCGCGCGTAAGAACGGGCGCCGGGCTGCCGTCTTGACAAACTGTTTCGAGCGGTGCCTGATGCCTGGTCCCTGATGCCTGGTGCCTGTGAAATGACAGGGCGGGGTCGTTTGGCCCCGCCCGATTGTTTTGTGATTACAGGTTCTCTTCCAGGAACTTCTTGACTTCCTCGATGGCCTTGTCCTCGTCGGGACCTTCCGCGGCGACGGTGATGGTGTGACCGCTCTTGATGCCCATGCTCATGACCTTCATGAGCTGAGAAGCCTTGGCGGTGTTGCCGTCCTTGGTGATGGTGACGACAGTATCACCGAAGCTCTTGGCGAGCTTGGCGAACATGCCGGCGGGACGGGCATGGATGCCCAGAGGATCCTTGATGGTGTAGTCAAACTGCTTCATATTCCGTTGGCTCCTTTTCTTTGATAGATTTGAATGAAATCGGTTTCACTCCATGTTTTACATTCCATGTTATTTTACACACTTTTTCCCCGGGTGTCTACATGGGAATATAGCCAAGAAACCGACTTAAAATTTGTACAGAATGCTGTATCCTGCGGGGGGCTGGCCCGGGGATTCCGTGGTTTTGCACGGAAAAACCGCAAGATTTCTCTTGCATTCCGCTGTGGATTGTGGTATGATGACACGGTGAAAACGTTTTCAAACGGGACTGCGCCGACTGCTGTCCCGCCCCGGAACAGGAGAGAGAATGATGGAATACACCGAATTCGTTTCCCGGCTCAACCAGCGCTATGACGAGCTGAAATGGCTCTACTGTGAGCTCTATCACAACGACATGATGGCCTTCCACTACTTTGTAGACATGCTTCGGCGGGCCTACGCCGACCGCAAGCAGGCCCTGCGGGACCGGGACGCCGCCCGGCTCCGGGAGCCCGACTGGTTCCGTTCCAACAAAATGCTGGGCATGATGCTTTATGTGGACAACTTCGCGGGCAATCTCAAGGGGGTCCGGGAAAAGCTGCCCTACCTGCGGGAGTGCGGGGTGAATTATCTGCATCTGATGCCTCTGCTGCGGACGGTGAAGGGCCGCTCCGACGGCGGCTACGCCGTGGCGGATTTCCGTCAGGTCCAGCCGGAGCTGGGTACCATGGAGGATCTGGAGGCTCTGGCGGACGACTGCCGGGAGGCCGGAATTTCCCTGGCGCTGGACTTTGTTATGAATCACACCAGTGAGGACCACGAATGGGCCAAGGCGGCCCGGGCCGGGGACCCTGTGGCCAGAGCCCGGTATTTCTTCTACAAAAACTGGGACGTACCCCGGGAGTTTGAGAAGACCGTTCCCCAGGTCTTCCCCACCACGGCTCCGGGCAATTTTACTTATCTGGAGGACTGCGATCAGATCGTTATGACCTCCTTCTATCCCTATCAGTGGGATCTGAACTACGCCAATCCCATGGTGTTCAACGACATGACGGACAATCTTCTGTACCTCACCAACCGGGGCATGGACGTGATTCGTCTGGACGCCATTCCCTACATCTGGAAGGAGCTGGGGACGGACTGCCGGAATCTGCCCAAGGTCCACACCCTGTCCCGGATGCTGCGGCTGGCCTGTGAAATTGTCTGCCCCGGGGTCCTGCTTCTGGGGGAGGTGGTGATGGAGCCCGCCAAGGTGGCCCCCTATTTTGGCACCAGGGAGAAGCCGGAATGCCACCTGCTCTACAACGTGACCACCATGTGCTCCACCTGGAACTGCCTGGCCACCCGGGACGTGCGGCTGCTGCAGCGGCAGATGGAACAGCTCAGCGCCCTGCCCCGGTCCTATTCCTTCCAGAACTACCTGCGCTGCCACGACGACATCGGCTGGGGCCTGGACTATCCCTGGCTCAAGCAGTTCGGCGTGGAGGAGGTAGCCCACAAGAAGTACCTCAACGACTGGTTCACCGGCAAGTGGCCCGGAAGCTGGTCCAGGGGCGAGCTGTACAACGACGATCCCAGGCTGGGGGACGCCCGGCTCTGCGGCACCACCGCGTCTCTGTGCGGCATGGAGCAGGATCCGGAGCTGGGCTTCCGGGCGGACCGGATGCTCCACGCCTGGATGCTGACCCAGAGCGGCATCCCCGTGCTCTACAGCGGCGATGAGATTGCCCAGCTCAACGACTACGACTATCACAAGGACCCGGACAAGCGGGAGGACAGCCGTTACCTCCACCGGGGTCCCTTTGACTGGAGCCTGGCGGAAAAGCGCGGCGACGCGTCCAGCATGCAGGGCAGGGTTTTCTCCATGCTCCGCGAGCTGGAGACTGTGCGCGCCCGGGAGCCTGTATTCTCCGCCGACGCGGAGTTCCGGGCCTTTGAAACCGGCAGCCAAAAGGTTCTGGGGATTCTCCGCCGACGGGAGGGGGAGCAGCTCACGGCCCTGTTCAATTTCTCCGAGGAGCCCCAAACCCTCTTCCTGGAGGGCAGAGCCACCGACCTGCTTACGGGGGAGACCGTGGACCTGTCCCGGGTGGAGCTGCCCGGCTACGGCTTCCTTTGGGGGCTGAAGAAGGTGGATTCCCAATGACCATGAAGGAGCTGGCGAAGCTGGCGGGGGTTTCCCCGGCGGCGGTGAGCCGCTATCTCAACGGAGGTCCCCTGAGCCGGGAAAAGCGAGAGGTGATCCGGGCCGCAGTGGAGCGCACCGGCTATCAGCCGGACCCGGCGGCCCAGATGCTCCGTACCCGGAGCACTGACATCGTGGGGCTGGTGGTTCCCAAGCTGGACTCGGAATCCGTGTCCCGCCTGGCGGCGGGAGCCTCGGAGCTGCTGGCCCAGGCGGGGCTGGCCTGCCAGTTGGGGGTTTCCCTCAATGACCCGGAAAAAGAGCTTTCCCTGCTCCAGCTCTTTCAGAGCCGCTCCGCGGCAGGGGTGATTCTCATGGGTACCGTTCTGACCCCGGGCCTGGAGAGCTTCTTCCAGAATGCCCAAATCCCCGTGGTGGTGGCGGGGCAGAAATTCCGGGGCGTTCCCTGCGTTTACCACGACGACTACGGCGCGGCGCTGGAGCTGACCCGGATGGTGCTGGCCAGAGGCCGCCGCCGCCCGGTGTATATCAGCGCCACCCCCCAGGACGCCGCTGCGGGCCTGGCCCGTCGGCAGGGCGTGGAGGCGGGGCTGCGGGAGGCCGGGCTGGACCCGGAGCTGCCTGTGGAGCTCAGCAGCTTTGAGATCGAGGGCGGCCGGGCCGCCATGGAGCGGCTGCTGGAGCGGGCGCCGGAGCTGGACGCCGTGCTCTGCGCCACGGACCGGATGGCCTTCGGGGCCATTCAGGCGCTGAAGGCGGCGGGCAGGCAGCTTCCCCGGGAGGTGAGCGTCACCGGCATGGGGGATAGCTGGGGAGGAGAACACATCGACCCCCATCTCACCACCGCCCGCTTCTACTACAAAACCTGCGGCGAGACCGCCGCCCGGCTGCTCATCGACTGCATCAACGAGCGGAACCGCTCCGCTCCGGTACAGCAGGTGGAGCTGAGCTATACCATACAAGCGCGAGAGTCTGTGTAAGGACGGGAACCCGCCGTTCCCCAAAATGGAAAGGAGGAGGCTATATGAAAGAATGGACCCGGGAGGAACGCTATCGCGTCTTAAAGAGCCCCGAGGAGATCAGAGACCTGTATGAGCGGGTGAAGCTGTCTCCCTACCGGCAGAGCTACCACGTCCAGCCCATCACCGGCCTGTCCAGCGACCCCAACGGCTTCGCGCTGCACAAGGGGCTCTGGCATCTGTGCTATCAGTGGTGTCCCTGGGGGGCGGTTCACGGGCTGAAATACTGGTATCATGTCACCAGCCCGGACCTGCTTCACTGGACCAACCAGGGCATCGGCCTGGCGCCGGACCGGGATTACGACAACAAGGGCGCCCATTCCGGCTCCGCCATCTCCGTGGGGGAGGAGCTGTACTTCTACTACACCGGAAACCACCGGGACGAGAACTGGGTGCGGACCCCCTGGACCTGCGCCGCGGTGCTGGAGCCCGACGGGAAGCTGCGGAAGCTGCCGGAGCCTCTCTTCGGACCCAGGGACGACCACTCCGAGCACCAGCGGGACCCCAAGGTGGTCTGGAACGAGGAAAAGAAAACCTACTACATCTTCATCGGCGCTCAGACCCTGGACAAGCGGGGCTGCGTGCTGGTCTACGCCTCCAAGGAGCCTCTGAAGGGCTGGCGCTTTGCCGGGGAGCTGAAGGTCCCGGGCTATGAGTCCTTCGGCGGCATGTGGGAATGCCCCTATATCACCCGGATCAGCGGGAAGGACCTGCTGATTTTCTCCCCCCAGTACACCACCCTGCCCGGCCGGGGCAACAGCACCAACCACAACGTCTACCTCCTGGGCCGGATGGACTACGACAGCCTGACCTTTACCCCCGAGGGGGACTATCACTTCCTGGACTACGGCTTCGACTTCTACGCCGCCCAGGGCGCCGCCAATCTGGGAGACCCGGACAAGGCAGTGCTCATCGGCTGGATCGGCCTGCCCGATAACCACTATCCCACGGAGGAAGAGGACTGGGAGGGCAGCATGAGCCTGCCCCGGGAGCTCCGGGTGGTGAACGGCAGGCTGCGCCAGACCCCCATCTCCGGGGTGGAGGCCCTGCGCTGGGCGGAAAAGCCCGACGACGGCATTCTCCCCGACGCCTGCGAGCTGGAGATCAAGGTTCCCGAAGGCGATTTCGACCTGCGGCTCTTTGCCAAAGCCGACGGCAGCGGCGGTCTGACCCTCCGTTACGACGCCGCCGCCCGGCGCTGCACCCTGGACCGCAGGGGCATGCGCAAGCGCTTCAATCAGCAGGTCTTTGAGGTCCTGGAGCTGCCTTTGGAGGAGGGACTGAAAAAGCTGCGGGTCTTTGTGGACCACAGCAGCACCGAGTTCTTCTTCAACGACGGCGAGGCCACCTTTACCACCCACAGCTACCCCGAGGAGGACGAGCACTATCTGACCCACTCCCCGGCGGAGCTGAAGCTCTGGGCGCTGAAGCGCTCCGTCACCGACGAATTTGTTGTGTAACGCCGTAGGGGACGGCCAATGGCCGCCCCTACAAGGAGAAAGCTATGAAAAAAGTATTCGCATCCGACTTTGACGGCACCATGTACTTCTACAAGGCGGAGGTCAAGCTGCCGCCGGAGAACGTGGAGGCCATTCGCCGCTGGCAGGCGGCGGGCCATCTCTTCGGTCTTTGCACCGGCCGCCAGGTGGGGGGCCTGACCCCCTTCATCAACGGTCTGGTGGAGCCGGACTTCTACATCACCTCCACCGGCGCCAACATCGTGGACCGGGATCTGAAGCCCATCTACAAGCGGGGGGTGGACCGGGACACGGCGGACGCCATCGTCCGGGAGATGAAGCCCAAGGGCTACCGCCTGACCCTGGACGTGGAGGGGGACATCTGCGTCTTTGCCAAGATGGACTACCCCGGCTTCTACCATGTGATCAACGGGGTGGAGGACGCCCCGGCGGGGCTGATCCACCAGGTCAGCATCCACACCGAAAGTCCCCAGGAGGCCGCCGCTGTCAGCGCCTGGGTGAATGAGCGCTACGGCCAGCATGTCAACGCCTTCCAGAACGTGCAGGAGGTGGACATCGCCCCCCTGGGCTGCACCAAGGGCAAGGGGGTGCTGCTGCTGAAGGACTACATGAAGCGGCGCTACGGGGAAATCACCCTCTACGGCATTGGGGACTCCGTCAACGACCTGCCCCTCATCGAGGCCTCCGACGTCAGCTACACCTTCCCCTACGCCCCGGATTTCGTGCAGGCCCGGGCCACCAAGGTCGTCCCGACGATTGTGGACGCTTTGATGGAAAATCTCTGAAACCCGCAGTCCGCGGACAGGCAATGCTTGTCCCTGCAGGCGTAATTCGTAATTTTCAGCATCCCGCTGAAAAAATAAAGGAAAAGGAGAGTAATCTCAATGGCACTCGACTACCGCAAGTGCGCTGAGGAGATCTTTGCCAACTTAGGCGGCAAGGACAACATCATCAGCGCGGCCCACTGTGCCACCCGCCTCCGCCTGGTCATTGCTGACAACAGCAAGGTGAATTCCAAGGCTCTGGAGGACGTGGACGGCGTCAAGGGCATGTTCGAATCCAACGGTCAGCTCCAACTGATCATCGGCACCGGCACCGTCAACAAGGTTTATGACGAGTTCCTGGCTGTCACCGGGCTCACCGCCGCCACGAAGGCGGAGGTCAAGGAGGCCGCTGCCTCCAAGATGCCCCTGTGGAAGAAGATTCTCAAGACCCCCGGCGACATCTTTGTTCCCATCCTGCCCGCCATCGTGGCCTCCGGCCTGATGATGGGTCTGGTGGAGGCCCTGGGCAAGGCCATCCCCAGCTTCGGCAGCACCCCCTGGTTCAGCTTCCTGGACCTGATTGCCAACACCGCCTTCGTCTGCCTGCCTGTCCTGGTGGCCATCTCCGCCGCCCGGGTCTTCGGCGGCAACGTCTTCCTGGGCGCCGTCATCGGCTTCATGATGATCCATCCCGCCCTGATGAACGCCTGGAGCGTTACCCCGGAGAATCAACCCGCGGTCTGGAATCTCTTTGGCGACCTCAGCAAAATCCCCATCCTGTCCTTCTTCTTTGACATCAAACAAGTGGGTTATCAGGGTCACGTCATCCCGATTATATTGGCGGTTCTGCTGATGTCCACCGTGGAGAAGAAGCTCCACAAGGTGGTTCCCGAGATGATTGACCTCTTTGTGACCCCCCTGGTCACTGTCATTGTCACCGCCTTCGTCACCTTCTCCGTCATCGGCCCCATCTTCTCCATCCTGGAGTCCTGGGTGCTCACCGGAGCCAAGTGGCTGGTCACCAAGACCGGCGGCGTGGGCGCCCTGGCCATGGGTGCTCTGTACCCCTGGACTGTGGTTATGGGCCTGCACCATATGTATAACGTCATCGAGGCCGGCATGCTGGCCGAGGGCGGCTACAACATCTGGATGCCCATTGCCTCCTCCGCCAACTTTGCCCAGTTCGGCGCCTGCCTGGCCTGCTTCTTCATCACCAAGAACCGCAAGACCAAGTCCGTGGCTCTGCCCGCCTCCCTCTCCGCCTCCCTGGGCATCACCGAGCCCGCCATCTTCGGCATCAACTTCCGCTTCATGAAGCCCTTCATCGCCGGCATGATCGGCGGCGCTGTGGCCTCCCTCTTCGGCGCGCTGGTGAAGGTCAACGTGGAGGGCGCCTCCGTGGCCCTGGGCGCCACCGCCTACGGCGTCACCGGCATCCCCGGCCTGCTGATCATCAACAACATCCCCGTCTACGCCATCCAGATGCTGATCGCCTGCGGCGTGGCCTTCGTCCTGACCTTCGTGCTCTGGAAGGGTGAGGACGCCCCTGAGAAGAAGGAGAAGAAGGGCGCGGCTCCCGCCGCTCCCAAGGCCATCCCCACCGCCTCCGTCATCCGCGTTCCCGGCGGCGAGGTGATCCAGCCCGTTCCCGGCAAGGTGATCCCCCGGGAGCAGATTCCCGATGAGACCTTTGCCACCGGCGTCCTGGGGGACGGCGTGGGCATCGATCCCAGCGAGGGCGTGGTTTACGCTCCCTTTGACGGCGAAATCAGCAACATCTTCGATACCAACCATGCCGTCTCCATCGAGGGCAAGGGGATGGAGCTGCTGATCCATGTGGGCGTGGACACCGTCAACATGAAGGGCGACGGCTTCCGCGGCTTCGTCAAGGAAGGCGACCAGGTCAAGGCCGGTCAGAAGCTCATCGAGTTCGATATCAACAAGATCAGAAAGGCCGGCTACAGCCCCGTCACCGCCGTCCTGCTGACCAACTCCGACGACATCGACGGCTACGAGGTGGGCGTCAAATAATAATAAAAAACCCAACTGCGAGAGCAGTTGGGTTTTTTATGCTATTTCAGAAAAATCCGCTTTCCTCCCCGGTAGGCTTCCACGGTTCCGACGCGCTGGGCGGCGGGGACGGTCCCCGTCAGCTCCGACAGCAGGGCCTCCGCGTCCTCCGGGTGGACGGCCATGAGAAGGCCGCCGGAGGTCTGAGGGTCATAGAGCAGGTCCTGGACCTCCAGAGGAAGCGCCCCCGGGTCCACATGGGCCTCGGCAAAGCTCCGGTTGCGATACATGCCCTCGGGGAGAATTCCCATCCGGGCAAATTCCAGGGCCTCGGGGATCAGGGAGATCCCCGCCGTGTCCATGTGCAGCTCCACGCCGCTGCCCTGGGCCATTTCCGTGCCGTGGCCCATGAGACCGAAGCCGGTCACGTCGGTACAGGCGTGGACCCGATACTTTACCATGGCGTCCCGGGCGCTCTTGTTCAGGGTGGTCATGAGCTTTACGGCGTAAGCCATGGTCTCCGGCTCCGCCAGCCCCGCCTTGGCGGCGGTGGTCAGCACGCCGATGCCCAGAGGCTTGGTGAGAATCAGCACGTCCCCGGGTTGGGCGCCGCTGTTGGTGAGGACCTTTTTGGGGTGGACAAAGCCGGTGACAGCCAGCCCGTATTTGGGCTCCGGGTCCAGGATGCTGTGGCCCCCGGTGATGATGACTCCGGCCTCATAGGCCTTCTCATAGCCCCCCCGCAGCAGCGCGTGCACCGCCTCCTTGGGCAGCTCCTTGGGGACGGCCATGATGTTCAGGGCCAGCTTCGGCTCGCCCCCCATGGCGTAGACGTCGGAGAGGGCGTTGGCGGCGGCAATGGCCCCGAAGGTGTAGGGATCGTCGGCAATGGGGGGAAAGAAGTCCACGGTCTGCACCAGGGCCAGCTCCTCGGAGACCTTGTAGACGCTGGCGTCGTCGCTCTTGTCGAAGCCCACCAGCAGATTCTCGTCCCGCCGTACCTGCAAATCCCCCAATAGCTGGGCCAGTACCCCGGCCCCCACCTTGGCCCCGCAGCCCGCGCAGGAGGCCAGCTTGGTTAATTTGATGTTTGCGTCCATTTTTCTTCCTCCTTGAAGTTATGGTTCCGCTGGGCGGAAGGTATCATTGCTTCGCAAGTTATGATTGCTGCGCAGCTTCACATCTGCCGCAGGCATCATCACTTCGGCGGAGCCGAATCATAACTTTGCCGCCAGGCAAATCATAACTTGCCGGCCAGGGCAATTATCACTTCCTTTGCCTGCTTTGCAGGCAAAGGATTGCCTCCAGCACGCCGCCGCCGATGGCAAGCGCCTTGTCGGAGGCGGTTTTGCAGTAGTCTGGCTCGTTTCTGGGGTCCACGTCTCCCGCCTTCATGCCCTTGTACACCGGCACGCCGGTGGCCAGCAGTCCCCGCAGCACCCCGTCCAGGGTGGCGGTCATGGGCAGATCGCCCACCCAGCCCACGGTGTCTCCGGCCTTGACCCGGTCCCCGATGGCCCGTTCCTCCCGGAAGATCCCGTCGGCGGGAGCCCGGAGCACCCGCTCCCCGGCGAAGCCGCCGATGAGGCCGGGGATGTTGGTGTTGGGCAGGGGAGAGCCGCGGTACAGGACCCGTCCCAGGGTATGCCCCCGCATGGTTTCCACGGCGGCATGGCAGTCCAGCCCCGCGGTGAAGCCGGGGCCGACGCCGATGACAATGGGGGCGTCGGTGATGCGGGTGCCGAGATTCCGCTTGGCCAGAATGGCGTCCACCAGGGCGCGGGGCTTCAGAGCCTCCCGGCAGCGGCACTGGGGGTCCACCAGCACCGGCAGAACGCCCCGCTCCAGCAGGGCCAGGGCCTCCTCCGGGTCCTCCGCCCGCTGGGCGCTGAGATCCTCCACCCTGCAGCGGCCCTCTGTCACCGCCTGGGAAAAGGCCACGGTCCGTCGGATGGTGGTGGGCCGGGAGATTTCCGTCATCACCACGGCAAAGCCCGCCCGCCGCAGCCGTAGGGCAACCCCCGAGGCCAGGTCCCCGGCGCCGCGTATCAATACCAAGCTTCTGTCAACCATAAACGCACCCTTCTCCGTCAAATCGGGATTTGTGGAGCTCTCCGCAAAACCTCCCCTGCTTGCAGGGGAGGTGCCCCAGTGCGAAGCCGCCAAAAGGCATGGCTTGTCGCTCCGAGCACAGCTCTCCGCGACGTAACGCGAGAGCCCACTGGGCTCTCGGCGCTGAACGCGCTTACACTGGGGCGGAGGGGTTGTTTCGTCCACCGAGCGCTCCCAGGCAACGGCTTTGCCGTCCCACGGGCGCTCCCAGGCATGGGCTCTGTCGTCGGAACGACCCCTCCACCGCCCTTGAGGGCGGTCCCCCTCCCCTGCAAGCAGGGGAGGTTTGTCTGAACAACTGTACGCTGGCAAGACTTCCACAAATCCCGATCTACAGCCTTCTGTAAATCCCTTGCCGCAGGCTCCCGGCGATCACGGGCTGATCCAGCAATTCTGCCAGAGCTGCCGCGTTCTGCCAGGCGCGCTCCGACTCACATTTGTTTACATAAATAATAGTTCCGTAACCCTCAGCCCGAATCACCCCGGCCCAAATTGCCGGGGTCAGCGCCTCCTCCGGGCCGCAGCCCGCCAGGGCGGCAAACAAGTCCGGGCGGTGGCAGACCTGGGAGACGGGGCAGCCGAAGGCGTCCGCCCCCAGCACCAGAATGACCTGCCGGGCCTCCGCCGGAATCACCGGCTCGTGGGCCGCGTGGGCCTTGGCGGGCAGGCCCCGGGAGCCGTCGGCCTCCACCAGAACGAAGTCCGCCGCCTCCGTCAAAGCCTGGAAGCCCAGGGCGGGGGCCGCCAGCTTCTCCCCGGGCCAGGGACTGCCCAGGCAGAGGGGACTGTGGCGCTCCAGCAGCTCCGACAGCTCCCGGGGGCTCTCCGGATTTGCCGTGGGCAGCGCCTCCGGGCGGCGAATCTTGGCGGAGGTGGTGACAATGACCCGCCCCCGGGGGGAAAGCTCCCGGGCCAGGGCGTAAAGGAGGCTGGTTTTCCCGCCCCCGCCCACCAGGGCGGTGAGGCCGGGGCCGACTCCCAGCCGAGCAGACAGACTCATGGGGCCTCCTGGGCGGCGGCCAGATTGCTGAGAATCAGGCGGGCCAGCCGCTCCGGGTTTCCGTCCCCCACAAAGCTGTTGTGGGGGCTCAGGATCACGTTGTCCATCCCCCACAGGGGGCTTTCCGGGTCCAGGGGCTCCGACTCAAACACGTCCAGCACCGCGCCTCCCAGAGCCCCTTCCGCCAGGGCCTCCGTCAGAGCGGTCTGGCAGACCAGGGCGCCCCGGGCGATGTTTACCAGCACCGCGCCGGGCTTCATCCGGCCCAGCCGGGACCGGTCCATCAGCCCCCGGGTTTCCGGACTGAGGGGCAGGGTCAGAATCAGAATGTCCGTTTGGGGCAGCAGGGCGTCCAGCGCCCCCAGGGGCAGGATTTCCCGGTAGGCGTCGTCCTGCCGGGGCAGCAGATCCACCCCCAGGACCCGACAGCCCAGGGCGGTGAAGCGCTGGGCGCAGGCGCTTCCCACGCTGCCGCAGCCCAGGACGGTGACGGTCTGCCCCGCCAGCTCCCGCAGATCCCGGCGCTTTTCCCAGCGCCGGGCCTGCTGTCCGGCAAAAAAGAAGCGGCTCTGCTTGTACAGGGCCAGCACCCCCGCCAGGGCAAACTCCGCCATGGGAATGCTGTAGACCCCCCTGGCGCTGCAAAGCCGGATGCCCCGGGCCTGAATCCGCTCCAGAGGCACTCGGTCCAGGCCCGCGCTGGTGAGCTGAATCCAGCGCAGGCCGGGAAACTCGTCCAAATCGTGATGGAGGAAAAGACCGTTGCAGACGACTCCCTCCACCCAGGCGGGGTCTACGGGCAGGGGGTCCCGCTCCTGGGGAAGAAAGGCCGGGGAATGCCCCCGGCCCTCCAGCACAGGCAGATACTTTTGGGCCTCGGCCCAGGCGCCGGTGAGCAGCAGTCTCATTCCTCCGCCTCCGCCTGGGCGCAGATTTCCTTCACCCGATCCCGGAGCTCCTGGAGATTCCGCCGGAAGAAGCCGGCGTGAAGCTCACAGGTCTCCTCCAGCTCCCGAATCTCCCGGACGCCCTTGAGGAACATGGCGTTGATGATGCCGATGTGCCGAACCTTGGTGACGTCGCAGAAGCTGCGGGAGAGTATGACGCAGCGGGAGCCCAGGCGATAGTGCTCCCGGATGATATACTCCGAGGGCAGCAGGCCGTTGCCCAGGGAGGCAATGCCGCCGAAGCCGTAGAAAATATTTTTTTGCCGGAGCTTGAAGCACAGATGCTCCACGGTTCCGTCGGCAAGAAGCTGGAACATAAAGGGCAGGCCGTAGCCCAGGCTCAGATCGTTGAGGCCAATGTGGACCTCGTCGATGCCGGGCAGCTCCAGAATCTCGTCGATGTGCTCCACCGCCTCCGGGGTCTCCAGCAGCAGCATGGTCCGGGCTCTGCCGTCCACCAGGTCCAGGAAGGTCTGGACCTCCTGCTTGGTCTTGAAGAAGGGGAGCATGATGATGTCCGCTCCCGCGGCGACGGTGGCGTCGATCTCCTCCCGGGAGCCGGGATAATCCGGCAGGGGGTCATGGATGGGATTCACCCGCACCAGCACCTCCGCCATTTCCACGGCGGACTTGATGGAGGCCACGTCCTGAATGGTGTGGTGGGACTTCACCGTGTCCAGCCCCTTCTGGCGCTCGTCCTTGCCGATGAACTCCATATCCACAAAAATCCGGTCCACCCCGGCGGCCTCCGCCACCTGGGCGATTTCCGGGCGATTGGTAATATACATCAGTTTCAGCATGACAGATTCCTCCCCTCAGGGCTTGCCCTCCGGCGTGCCGGGTTTTTGCAGGGTCTCGCCCTTGTTGGCGTTGTCGGCGTTGGTAAAGACCTTGAAGAAGGTCAGGAAGAAGATTTTCAGATCCAGTCCCAGGCTTAGGTGCTCCACGTACCAGACGTTCAGCTCAATCCGGCGGTGCCATTCCACGTCCTTCCGTCCGTGGGTCTGCGCCCAGCCGGTGATGCCGGGGCGAACGTCAAACATGTGCCGCTGGAAGGCGCTGTATTCCCCGATGGGCCAGGGGTGGTAGGTCAGGGGAGGCCGGGGACCGATGAGGGACATATCCCCCTTGAGAATGTTGATAAGCTGGGGAAGCTCGTCGATGGAGCTGGCCCGGAGGAAGCGTCCTACGGGAGTCACCCGGGGGTCTCCCTTACCGCTGTAGACCCCGGAGCCGGTTTTCTCCGCGTTCACCACCATGGAGCGGAACTTGTAGAAGTCAAATTCCCTCCCGTCCCGTCCCAGGCGCCTCTGTTTGAAAATCACCGGACCCTTGGAGCTGAGCTTAACGGCCAGGGCCGCCCCCAGCATCAGGGGGGAGAGGAGGAGCAGGGCCAGGGCGGCGATGAGCAGGTCCAGAAGCCGCTTCACCACCCGGTTGTAAAAGCCCCCGGCCGCCTTGCCGGAAACCATCTGATCTGTTTGCACCGGAATCACCTCGCAAAACACAAATGATAAGTCACATATCGCGTAAATGATTATCCTAATCCAAAATAATTATATATCAGAATCACAAAAAAGGCAATATGCATTTCCCGTGATTTTTTGAGGATACGAGCTGGGGCGAAAAAAGAGGCGCGGCATACGCCGCGCCCACAGCGCTTCAGGAGAGTCCCTCCAGGAAGATTTTGAAGCCGATGGCCACCAGGATGACGCCGCCCAGCAGGGAGGCGAAGCGGGACAGCCGGGTTCCCAGCCGCTTGCCCAGGCTCAGGGCGCACAGACACAGGAGGAAGGTTACGCCCGCGATGAGCAGGGCCGCCGACAGGGCCTCCCGCCAGCCGTATTGCTCAATGGTGAAGCCCACAGAGAGCGCGTCAATGGCGGTGGCTATGCCCTGAACCAGCAGCTCTCCTGTGCTGAGACGGCGGTTTTCCGCCGGAGTCGTCTGCTTCCGGACCTCCCGCAGCCCCTCCAGGAGCATCTTTCCGCCGATCCAGGCCAGCAGAGCGAAGGCAATCCAGGGGATCAGCCGTTCCAGAAAGCTGAACAGGGACAGCACCGTGCGGACGCAGACCCAGCCCAGCATGGGCATGAGGAATTGGAAGAAGCCGTAGACCCCGGCGATTCCCGCCATGCGGCGCCGGGACATGTCGGGCTCCCGCAGCCCGTTGGCCAGGGAGACGGAGAAGGCGTCCATGGCCAGCCCCACCCCCAGCAGGGCGCTTTGCAGATAGAAAGAGAAATTCATAGGACTTCCCCGGTTTCACAGTAAAATTTTCCTGATTATACCACGCCCGGGAGGCTCCGTCAAGCGGGAAGTCCGACCTTTTTCAGCTCCCTTGCCGTCCGCAGAATCAAAACCGCCGCCAGGATAAAGGTGAGAAGATCCGACAGGGGCATAGACCACAAAACCCCGTCCAGCCTCCAGAACAGGGGTAGCAGCAGCGTCCAGCCCACCCCGAAGACCACCTCCCGGACCATGGAGAGTACGGAGCTTTCTCTGGCCTTGCCAAGAGACTGGAGGAAGATGAAGGTCCCCTTATTCACCGTGGCCAGGGGCATCAGGCAGAGATAGCTGCGGAAGCACTTCACCGCGAACTGCCGGTAGTATTCGCTCTCGTTGGCCGCGCCGAAGACGGAAATCAGCCGGTCGGGAAGCAGCTCCACTAAAATAAAAAAGAGGTGCGGCGAAAGTCGGATTTACGCTTTCGCCACACACTCTGTCAGGGATTTTAACGGATGGATTGGAAAAAGTCAAGCTTTTTTCAGCCGTGACGCCCGCCGCCGAAGCCGCCCATGCCGCCGCCGGGGCCGCCGCCAAAGCCGCCTCCGGCGTTGCCGCCGCCAAAGCCGCCCATACCGCCGCCGAAGCCGCCCATGCCGCCGAACTGGCTGGTGATTTCGTTGGTTTCGCTGCCGTTGACGATGATGGTGCCGCCGCTGTGGGTGACGCTGCCGTCGTAGTCGAAGGGGCTCTGAGCGTTGATGCTGACGGTGCCGCCGGTGATGATCAGATTGCCGTTGGAGTCGATGCCGTCGGTGTCTCCCTGGCCCATGTTGACGGTGAGGCTGCCGCCGTTGATCTCCACGCAGGGGGTGTAGGCGCTGGACTTCCGGCCGGCGTTGACCCCGTCGTCGCTGGCGTTGACGGTGATTTCGCCGCCGTTGATCTGGACCCAAGTGGCCTCCAGACCCTCCGCCGCGTTGACGCTCAGGCTGCCGCCGTCGATCTGGAGGATGCTGACGGCGTGGAGCCCGTCGTCCGCAGCGTTGACGCTGAGACTGCCGCCGCAGAGATAGATCCAGCCCTGGCTGTCGTCGTCCTCGTTCTCCGCATGGAGTCCGTCCTTGGCGGCGCTGCTGACGCTGATTGTTCCGTCATAGACGGCGATGGAGTCGTTGGCCTCCAGGCCGTGATCCTGGGCGCTGACGGTGAGGACGCCGCCGGTGATCTTCAGATCGTCCTTGCAGCCGATTCCGTTGTCGGTGGAGGAAATGCGGAGACTGCCCAGACCGTTCAGCACCAGATCGTCCTTGGAGAAGATCACCGCGTCGGTGCTGGTGGAGCCGTCGGCGCTGAAGGCCCCGGTGACGGAGAGCTCGTTTTCACTGCCATCGGCGGTGGTGACGAAGACCTTGTCGGCGTTCTTCACGTAGATCACAGGGAAGTCGTCGTTGGTGACGGTGAGGCCGTCCAGCACAAGCTGCACCTTGTCCTCGTCCCCGGCGTCCACCACTACCGTGGCGTTTTTCACGCTGCCGGAGAGGAGGTAGACCCCCTCGCTGCTGACGGTGCAGGTCTCGCCGTCGGAGAGGCTGAGCTTCACCGCCTCGCTGAGATCGGCGCTCTGCTCCAGGTCCCGCTTGG
Organism: uncultured Clostridia bacterium; assembly: GCA_946625125.1. GTDB lineage: Bacteria > Bacillota > Clostridia > Oscillospirales > Oscillospiraceae > JAFRPC01. The sequence continues at coordinate 12,909 of CAMOSU010000012.1, read as the reverse complement.
TGAACAGATCGGAGACCTCCAGGGCGCTGCTGCCGGTGGAGCTGCCGCTGCCGGAGCTCTGACTGCTGTCGATCATGTCGGACCAGCCCTCGCCGCCGACGGAGACCTCGGCTGTGCTGCTGCCGTTTACGCTGCCGCTCTGGGTCTGGGCCGCCGCGCTGTCCTGGGCGGCGGCGGTGCCGCAGGCCGCCAGGGAGAGGACCAGCAGGGCCGCCAGCAGGCAGGGGATCAGCTTGTTGAGAATCTGTTTCATAGAAATCGCTCCTTTCAATGGGGGAGGCCCGGAGGCCTCGGTGTTTTGTTGTTGGGCTCAGTATAGGGGTCAAGTCTTAATTCAAACTTAAGGAATTTTGAATAAATTGAAAACAAGTGAATTGACAGTCTGAGGTGGATTTGATAAAATAAAGTATCCCTTCAGCAGCCATGGTTGATGCTGTTTCGTATTCCGTTGACGAGGCACTGGGGATCAGGCGCCAGGGATCAGAGATCAGGAACTGCCTGTTTTGCGCGCTGCCCCCTGCGGCAAAGACGAAGGGTTTCTGCCTCAGGCGGGAATGGCACGAGGGGTGTAGGGACGGCTCTCAGCCGTCCGGTCCGCCTTAGGCGGACAATTTGCCGCAGGCAAATCCTGCGCCGTACCGACTTACGGAAACGTACCCCAATACGCAGCGCTGCCGGATCGGCTGCTGACGCATCCGATCGTTTGCTGCGCAAACCGGACGGCCAATGGCCGCCCCTACGGCAAAAACGAAGGGTTTCTGCCTCGGGCGGGAATGGCACGAGGGGGGGTAGGGACGGCTCTGCTCTGCATAAGTTCCGGCAGCCAAATCAGAGATTTGGGCCGTCACTTATCAGCCGTCCGGTCCGCCTTAGGCGGACAATTTGCCGCAGGCAAATTCTGCGCCGTACCGACTTACGGAAACGTGCCCCAATACGCGGCGCTGCCGGATCGGCTGCTAACGCATCCGATTGTTTGCTGCGCAAACCGGACGGCCAATGGCCGCCCCTACGGCAAAGACGAAGGGTTTCTGCCTCGGGCGGACGGGCGGTGCCGCGTCATACGCGCGGGGCGTCGGGGACGCCGCCCCCTACGGCGGAAACGTCCCGATTCCGTCATTCTGAGGGAAGCATTGCGCCCTTCACGGGTGAATCCGTACCCCGTCCCCTGATGCCTGCTGAATCGCTGCAAAATAATAAGAAAACGGAGGAGGAATCTGCTATGAAACTGATTACCCTGGGCCGTACCGGCATGACCGTACCCCAGAATGCCTTTGGAGCCCTGCCCATCCAGCGGGTCAGCCTGGAAACCGCCGTTTCTCTGCTGCGCCGGGCCTATCAGGGCGGAATGCGCTTCTTCGACACCGCCCGGGCCTATTCCGACAGCGAAACCAAGCTGGGGGCCGCCTTTGTGGGAATGCGGGATCAGGTCTATCTCGCCACCAAGACCCAGGCCAAGACCCCGGAGGAGTTCTGGCGGGACCTGGAAACCAGCCTGCGGGAGCTGCAAACGGACTACATTGATCTCTACCAGCTCCACTGCGTCAAGCAGTGCTACCGCCCCGGGGACGGGACGGGAATGTACGAGGCCCTGCTGGAGGCCAAGGCCCAGGGAAAGATCCGCCACATCGGCATCACCGCCCATCTCATCGGGGTGGCGGAGGAGATTGTGGCCAGCGGCCTCTATGAGACCCTGCAATTCCCCTTCTCCTACCTTTCCGCGGAGCGGGACCAGGCCCTGGTCCGGGCCTGCGAGGCGGCGGGCATGGGCTTTATTGCCATGAAGGGTCTGGCGGGAGGTCTTCTGAACAACGCCGAAGCCTGTATGGCCTTTATGCGGCAGTTCAACGTTCTGCCCATCTGGGGAGTCCAGCGGGCGGAGGAGCTGGAGCAATGGCTGGCCTTCTTTGACCGGGAGCCGGAGCTGACTCCGGAGCTGGAGGCCGTCATCCGGGCTGACCGAAGCTCCCTGGCGGGGAATTTCTGCCGGGGCTGCGGCTATTGCATGCCCTGCACCGTGGGCATCACCATCAACCAGTGCGCCCGCATGTCCCAGATGGTGCGTCGGGCTCCCTCCGCCGCCTGGCTCAACCGGCACTGGCAGGAGGAAATGGCAAAAATCGACGACTGCGTGGACTGCGGCCTGTGCATGAGCCGCTGTCCCTACGGCCTGGAGATTCCCGCCCTGCTGCGGAGGAACCTGGTGGATTACCGGGAGATCCTGGCGGGAAAAACCACGGTTTGACGGAGCGGAAAGCGCCATGGAAGAACACAGCCACAGCCACCTGGATGCGGACGGGAAGCTGATTACCCATACCCACCCCACAGACCCGGAGCATCCCCACAGCCACTATCACGACCCGGCGGAGAAGAAGCGCCAGCTCAATCGGCTGGCCAAGGCCATCGGCCACCTGAAGCACGTCCAGACCATGATTGAGAACGACCGGGACTGCGCCGAGGTGCTGACCCAGCTCTCCGCCGTGAACGCCGCCCTGAAGAATCTGGGCAAGGAGATCATCAACGAGCACATGACCCACTGCATTGCCCACGCCATTGCCGAGGGCAACCTGGAGCTGGTGGAGGAATTTCAAAAGGCGGTGCAGAAGTTTATTTAGGCAGAAGCTTCGCATGCCTGCGCCCGCCCGCGCCCGCCCGCCGTTCTCGCAGGGACCAAAATAATAAGGAACAAGCAATTAGTAATCGGTATGGTGTTTTCAAATCGCAATTTGAAAACATTGGAAATTTTCAATTCTCAATTCTCAATTCTCAATTTCCAAACATCCCCCCCGGGGGCTTGCGGACGCTTCCTTTTGTCGGTATAATAAAGCCCGGAAACCGACATAAGGAGGCGCTTGCTTTGCATATTCCCGAAAACTATCTCTCCCCCGTAAGCTGCGCCGTTATGGGCGCGGCCATGATCCCGGTGTGGATCCATGCCGTCAAAAAGACCAATGAGGAGCTGCCCAAGGAAAAGCTGCCCCTGCTGGGGGCCGGCGCGGCCTTCTCCTTCCTGGCCATGATGTTCAACGTTCCCCTGGTGGGAGGCACCACCGGTCATGCCGTGGGCGGCACCCTGATTGCCCTGCTCTTCGGCCCCAACGCAGCCTGCATCGCCGTCTCCGTGGCCCTGCTTTTGCAGGCTGTGATCTTCGGAGACGGCGGCATCCTGGCCTTCGGAGCCAACTGCTTCAATATGGCCTTCGTTCTGCCCTATGTGGGATATTTCGTCTACCGGCTCATCGTCAAGGCCGGGGACGGGGAAAAGGCCCGCTCCGGCTTCCATCTCCTTGGCGCGGCTGTCGGCTCCTACGTGGGCCTGAATGTCGCGGCCTTCTGCTGTGCCGTGGAGTTCGGACTTCAGCCCATGCTCTTCCGGGACGCTCTGGGCAACGCCCTCTACTGCCCCTACGATCTCAGCATTGCCATCCCCGCCATGATGCTTCCCCATCTGGCTGTGGCGGGTCTGGTGGAGGCGGCCTTTACCGTGGCGGTCTTTGCTTTGGTGCGGAAGACCGCGCCGGATCTCAGCTATGACCGGCTCCGGGTTGAGGCGCCCCGGCCCGGCGGCAAGCGCTATCTTCCCATCTTTGCCCTGATTGCGGTGCTGATTGCCGCCTGCCCCCTGGGCCTGCTGGCCACCGGAACCGCCTGGGGCGAGTGGGGCGCCGATGAGATTGCGGAAATCGTCACCAACGGCAAAGCACTGGGCTATACCCCCGCGGGGCTGGAAAAGGGCTGGTCCCTGAATGTGCCTATGCCGGACTACGCTCTGGAGGGCATGAACGAGGTTTTGGCCTACATCCTCTCCGCCGTCATCGGCGTGGCCCTGTTGGTCATCCTCTTCAAGCTGCTGTCCCTGGTGATGCGCGGCCGGAGGAACCGGGCTTGATCCCCGCCTGGATGCAAAAAAAGGAGCAATTCGCGCCCCCGGGGGACGGGGGCGCCTTTGCTGTACGCAGCCTGAAGGCCCTGGGGGGCCTGCTGGCCCGGGTTCGGGTCCAGCGAGGCCGGGAGGGGAGACTGCGCCTGCCGGCCTTGTGGAAGCTGCTCCTGCTGCTGGCCCTGCTGCTGACCCTCTCCCTCAGCAGACAGCCCCTGCTGCTGCTGGCCCTGGCCGCCCTGGTCCTGGGCTATGCCAGCACTCTGCCCCCCGGGGAGCTCTGGTCCGTGCTGAAGCCCGCCTTAGGGGCGGCGGTGCTGGCGCTTCTTCTGCTGCTCCCCGCCATGCTGCTGTGGCCAGAAGGCAGGGGGAACAATCTGATTTTGGCAGGGAAGGTATTCATAAGTATTATTATGGTAAACCTTTTGAACCGCCATACCCCCTGGAATCAAATTACCCGAGCCCTGCGGCAGCTCCACGTTCCGGGAGTTTTTGTGTTTGTGCTGGATCTGACCCTGAAATACATCGTGCTGCTGGGGGGCCTGATGGTGGAGCTTCTGACGGCCCGGGGACTGCGGGCCGTGGGCCGGGATCGGCACAAATACCGCTCTGTGGGAGGCGTGATGGGCGTGACCTTCCTCCGCTCCACGGAGCTGAGCCGCCAGACCTGGGAGGCCATGTGCTGCCGGGGCTTTACGGAGGACTATAAGGGACTGTAGATTTGAATTTGTCGGGCTGAAGCTCCGCGCCTGAAGCCTGACAGCCTTTCCCACTTGTCGTTCTCCTGTTGCCGATTGCCTCGAACCCACAAATCCCAATTTAACCGAAGGGAGGAACCGCTGTGGCGCTCATTGAACTGGACAACATCACTTTTTCCTATGCACCCCAGGAGCCGCCGGTGCTGCGGGATTTTTCCATGAGGGTGGAGACGGGGGACTGCCTGGCTCTGCGGGGAGACAACGGGGCGGGGAAGACCACCCTCTTCCGGGTGCTGAACGGCCTCAGCTTCCCCCAGAGGGGGCAGTACCGCTTTGACGGCCAGGAGATCACCCAGGCCTGGCTGAAAAAGCCCGCCCATGCCAAGGCCTTCCACAAGCGGGTGGGCTATCTCTTCCAGAACCCGGAGCTCATGCTCTTCAACGCCACCGTCCGGGAGGAGATTGCCTTCGGCCCCCGACAGATGGGGCTTTCCAAGGACGAGCTCCAAACCCGGGTGGAGGACTGCCTGGCCCTGTTCGGCCTGGAGGCCCTGGCGGAGAAGGCGCCCTATCATCTCAGCGGCGGGCAGAAGAAAAAGGTGGCCCTGGCGGCGGTGCTGGCCCTGAACCCGGAGCTGCTGATTCTGGACGAGCCCCTGGCCGGACTGGATCGGGGCTCCCGCAGCCAGCTCACGGAGCTGCTGGAGGAGCTGCGGCAGGCGGGGAAGACCCTGCTGCTGGCCACCCACGACGACGCCCTGTGCCGGGAGCTCGGGGCGGAGCTGCTGGAGATGACAGCGCCCGAATAACAAAGCAAGACCGTCGGCAGGCCGCCGACGGTCTTGCTTGCTTCAGCGCGCGGCCCGGAGCTCGCTGCCCCGAAGCTGGAGCTGAAGCCGGTCCGCAATGAGGGCGATGAATTCGCTGTTGGTGGGCTTGCCCTTGGTGTTGGAAACGGTGTAGCCGAAGAAGCGCTGCAGGGTGTCCAGATCGCCCCGGTCCCAGGCCACCTCAATGGCGTGGCGTATGGCCCGCTCCACCCGGGAGGGGGTGGTGGCGAAGGTCTTTGCCACCTGGGGATACAGAACCTTGGTGATGGCGTTGATGACCTCCATATCTCCCACGGCGATGATAATGGCCTCCCGCAGATACTGATAGCCCTTGATGTGGGCGGGGACGCCGATTTCGTGGATCACATTGGTCACCATGGTTTCAATGTCCGGCTCCGTACCCTTGCGCTTCCCGGCGGCCAGCCGGTCCGCCTCCAGAATCTCTCCCACCCGCTCGGCCACAGTCTGGGCGGAGCAGGGCTTCAGCATCAGATAGTCCGCTCCGGCGGCAGCGGCGGCCCCGGCCACATAGTCCGTGGCGAAGGCGGCCAGAAGCAGAATCTTGGGCCGTCCCTCCCGGGGGAGGGATTTCAGCACCGTAATCCCGTCGGCCTTGGGAAGCATCAGATCCAAAACCACCACCTCGGGGGCGGAGGCCCTGAGCTGTTCCATGGCGGACTGACCGTCCGTCGCGGTGCCGATCACCTGATATCCGCCGTTTTGCAGCGCCCCGGAAAGCTGGGCGCAAAACTCCTCGCTTCCGTCCGCTACCAGGACGGTTGTGCGTTTTTCCATAGTTTCCTCTCCTTACCGATGTGTAATGATGCTTTCTCTCTGTGTTCGCATAAATAATTTATCACAAAAATCGGAACATTTCAAGGCTGAAAAACCAGTATTTACTCAGTTTTTTACCTGTTATTTCGACATTTTAGGAGATTTTCTGTCGAAATGGGAGGAAGCCTGTCGAAGTTTGTCGAAGCCTTCAGAGGGTCAGCTCCGCCGCTCCCACGGCCCGGACCTGCCTGCGCTGGCAGGCGCCCTGCCCCAGCAGAGCGTCCATGGAGGCCCGGAAGCTTTCGGCCTGCTCCAGAGGAACGTAGGCCTGGGCGGTACCGGCAAAGCCGCCGCCGTGGACCCGGCAAGCGCCCTTCCCGGCCAGGAGTCTTTCACACAGGGCCAGGGTCAGGGCCATGGGCTGCTCCGCGGCGGCCCCGGCGGGGGTGACGTTTTGCAGCAGCCGCCAGGAGGAGAGACCCGACTCCCGGACCAGGGTCAGGTAACGGTCAAAGTCCCCGGCGACCAGGGCGTCCCGCTGGGCCGTGACCCGGCGGTTTTCATCGTAGACGTGCATGGCCCGGAGCACGGCCCGGTCGCCGCAGCGCTGCCGCAGCTCAGGCAGCCGGGAGAAGAACGCTTCCTCGGGAACCTGGCTCAGCACCTGCTGGCCGAAGCAGCCGCAGAGCTGCCGCAGCTCCCCGGGGATGGCGGCGTATTCTCCCGTGAGATCCGCGTGGCTGGCCCCGCAGTTGATGATGTACAGGGCGTAGCCCCGGGCTTCGGGGTCCAGCTCCAGCTTCTCCACCACCGGGGCTTCGGGGTCCCGGAAGCTCATATAGGTGACGCCGCCCACGGCGCTGGCGGACTGATCCAGTCGGCCGCTGGGCTTGCCGAAATACTGGTTCTCCACCCGCTGACCCAGCTCCGCCAGCTTCATGGGGGAAAGCCGGTCCTGACACCAGAGCTGGCTGAAGATTTCCGCCAGCAGCACCTCAAAGGAGGCGGAGGAGGACAGACCGCCTCCCGGCAGCACCGTGGAGGAGGCCATAATGTCCAGACCCCGGGGGCTCCCCAGGGGCAGACAGCATTCCGCCATGCCCTGCAGCAGAGACAGAGCGCTTTCCTTGGGGGCGGGGGGATTCTTTGCCGGGTCCAGGAAGATCTGACAGGGCGGGAAGCCCTGGGACCACAGCCGGATCAATCCCAGGTCGTTGGGGGCCACGGCGGCCACGGTGTCCACGTCCACGGCGGCGGCCAGCACCAGCCCGTGCTGGTGGTCGGTGTGATTGCCCCCCAGCTCCGTGCGTCCGGGGGCGGTGAAATAGCGAATCTCCTCGGGGGAATGGCCCAGCTCCGTCAGCGCGTCTCGCAGAGCCAGCAGCCGAGCCCGGTCCTCCGGGCGCTTGTAGACTTCTTGATAGCTGTATTTCATGGAAAACCGTCCTTTATTTTGTGTTTGTGCTTTCATTGTATCACAAGCGCTTGTGTTTGAAAAGGGCTTTTTGTGAGATTGTGGATTCTTTCTTGATTTTATTTTGCCGGGAGGCTATAATAGGAGCGAAAAAAGGGCGCCCGCCCCCCGGAGGGAGAAGGCGCCTGAGCCAAAGGAAAGAGGCGATAAGATTGAAGCGTATTCTCAGCGGATTGCTGGCGCTGCTCCTGCTCCTGGGGTTGGCGGGCTGCGTCGCGGTCCAGGACAGCCGACAGACTGTGGATCTGCCCATTGTAACCCAGCAGGCCGGAGGGGAGAGCCTGGGCGTCAGCACAGAGCCCGCTCCGGTTCAAAGCAGCCCGGAGCCGGCTCCTGCGGAAAGCCGGGAAACCCCGGAAACCGTGGCCCCGGAAACGGAAGCCCCTGCCCCGGAGACCCTTCCCGCCCCCTCCGCCGCCCCGGAGCCCGGCGTCACGGAGGACGGCGTTTACGACTCCAAGGAGGAGGTGGCCCTATACATCCACCTCTACGGCCACCTGCCCTCCAACTACATCACCAAAAAACAGGCGGAGGCCCTGGGCTGGCCCGGCGGCTCCCTGGAGCCCTACGCCCCCGGAAAGTGCATCGGCGGCAGCTACTTCGGCAACTATGAGGGCCTGCTTCCCGACGCCCGGGGGAGAAAATGGACGGAATGCGACATTGACACCCTGGGAGCCCGCTCCCGGGGAGCCAAGCGGATCATTTTTTCCAACGACGGACTGATTTACTATACCGACGACCACTATGAGAGCTTTACCCAGCTCTACGACGGATGGGAGGACTGAGGATGAGAGCGACCATCAACGGAAAACGGGTGAAGGACAGGGAAAGCCTGCACAGCCTGCTCCGGGAAAAGCTGAACCTGGGGCCGGACTGCGGCAAAAATCTGGACGCGGTGTTCGACGTTCTGACCGAGCCCGGGAAGGAGCGGATCATCACCGTCAAAAATGAGGCTCTGCTCCGGGAGCGTCTGGGGGACTACGCCGAGCGTCTGCTTCGGATGCTGGGCGACGCCGCCGAAAGCGGTCACGTCAGGCTGATCCGCAAATAGGATCACAGCAAAACAAAGCGCCCGCCGCAGTCGCGGCAGGCGCTTTTTGTGGTGACCCGTACCGGATTCGAACCGATGTTAAAGGCGTGAGAGGCCTCTGTCTTAACCACTTGACCAACGGGCCGTTGGGTCCCATACCTCCCGGGGGAGGTATGGGATATTGGTCCGCCCTCAGGGACTCGAACCCGGGACCCACTGATTAAGAGTCAGTTGCTCTACCAACTGAGCTAAGGGCGGATGTGCTTTTAGCTCTGTTATTATAAGCAAGGGCAGGGGATTTGTCAAGAAAAATCTGAAAATTTTCAATTTTTTCTCAATTCCTTTGCTTTTTCCCCGTCTATGTAGTATAATCAAGCAGTACAGTCTGTTCCGGGAGGGACGGGCTGCGGGGAGCCGGAAGGAGCTTGCTCCGGCGCTCTCCGTTCAGACAAGAGGTACGGATATGGCACAATTATTTCCCCCCGGAACGGTGCTTTTGGCCCCTATGGCCGGGGTGACGGATTTCGCCTTCCGGGAGATCTGCGCCAGTCTGGGAGCGGGAGGAACCGTCACGGAGATGGTCTCCGCCAAGGCCCTGTGCTACGGCGACAAGAAAACCGCGTCCCTGCTCCGGCGCAACCGGGGGGTGCTCTGCGGGGTGCAGATCTTCGGCAGCGATCCGGAGTTTATGGCCCGGGGCGCCCGGCTGGCCCTGGAGCTCAGCGGCTGCGACTACATCGACATCAACATGGGCTGCCCCATGCCCAAGATCGTGAACAACGGCGAGGGCTCCGCCCTGATGAAGGACCCGGCTCTGGCGGGGCGCATCGTCCGGGCGGTCTCCGACGCGGTGCCGGTGCCGGTTACGGTGAAGACCCGGAAGGGCTGGGATAAGGGCCATGTGAATGTGGTGGAGCTGGCAAAGACGGTCCAGGACAACGGGGCGGCGGCCATTGCCGTTCACGGCAGGACCAAAACCATGCTCTACTCCGGGACGGCGGACTGGGACATCATCGGAGAGGTCAAAAAGGCGGTGTCTATCCCGGTCATTGCCAACGGCGACGTGGTTTCCCCGGAGACGGCGCTGCGCTGTCTGAACCGCAGCGGGGCCGACGCCCTGATGGTGGGCCGGGGGGCCTTCGGAGATCCCTGGATCTTCCCCCAGCTTCGGGCAGCCCTGGCGGGGGAGCCCATTCCTCCCCGTCCGCCCCTGGCGGAGCGGATGGAGCTGGCCCTGCGGCAGATCGAGCTGGCCCGGGAGGACAAGGGCGAGCACATCGCCTGCCTGGAGGCCAGAAAGCAGTTGGCATGGTATCTTCGGGGGGTCCGGTTCAGCAACTACTACAAGCAGCAGATTTCAAGGATTACCGGGATGGAGGAGGTCTATCGGGTGATCCGGGGCATACAGAGGGACTTGGAATGATGGATGAAAAAGCGATCATAGAACAGGTTCTCGCCGGAGACAACGACGCCTTCGGTCAATTGGTGGAGGCCTACCAGGACCGGGTCTACAACCTGGCCCTGCGGATGAGCGGAAACGCGGAGGACGCCTTCGATCTGGCCCAGGAGAGCTTTTTCCGGGCCTGGCGGGGGCTTTCCGGGTTTCAGTTTGAGTCCGCCTTCTCCACCTGGCTGTTCCGGCTTTGCTCCAACGTCTGCCTGGACTGGCTGCGGGCCAAAAAGCGGCGGCCCACGGTCTCCCTTACCACGATGGACGATGAAAACCAGGAGCTGCAAATGGAGCTGCCCGACCCCGGAAAGGGGCCGGAGGAGCTGCTGCTGGCCGCCGAGGACCGGCAGAGCCTGATCCGGGCCATGAACGCCCTGCCGGTGGAATACCGGGAGATTTTGACCCTCCGGGCCATTGACGATTTAAGCTACGGCCAGATCGGGGAGATTCTGAAGCTCCGGGAGGGGACGGTGAAATCCCGGCTGGCCCGCGCCCGGGCAGCCCTGCGAAATAAATTGCTGGAGGACGGGAACAAAACCGCCGCCGGAACGTCAAATTCCCCAGAAAGGAGGGGTGCGCGATGAGCTGTGAGGAAGCCATGGCTCTGATGAGCGCCAGACTGGACGGCGAGCTGGACCCGGAGCAAACCCAGGCTCTGGAAGCGCATCTCCAAGGCTGCGCCGATTGCAGGCGGCTCCTGTCCGCCATGGAGGGGCTGGATCAAAAGCTCTCCCAGCTCCGGGAGCCTGCGCCCCAGGGCTTGAAGCAGGGGGTGCTCTACCGCATTGACCAGGCCACAGGAAAGGTCAAAAAGCCCCGGCTCCGGCGCTGGTTCGGCCCGGGTACCGCCCTTGGGGCGGTGGCCGCGGTGCTGGTGCTGCTGGTGGGCCTGGGGGTCATCCCCCTGGGACAGAAGGCCTCCGCCCCCGCGGACGGGGCAGCGGAGCTGCGGACGGAGGGCGTCGCGGAGCTCCCGACCCCGGCCCAGGAGCCCGGGGATGTCCGGAACGACTGGGCGGATCTCAGAAAGGGCGACGAGATCGACGCCGCACCCCAGGAGGCCGAGACCCAGGGGGCCGAGACCCAGTACTTCTCCGAAACCGGCGCGGCGGCGGACAGCTATTATATGAGCGGCGGCGAAAGCACCCGGCGTGGGGAAGCCAAGCCTCTCAGCGAGGAGCTGCGAAGCGCCTGCCAGAGCCTGAGCCGGGAGGAGGACTCCCTGGTGCTGCTCTACACGGAGTTCTCCCCGGAAAGCCTCTTCACCCTTCTGGAGACAGAGGAGCCCCGGCTGTATGAGCTTGTCCGGGAGCTGCGCCCCCGGGAAACGGAGGGGGAGCTTTTGGTGTATGACACCGACTGCGCCACGGCTTTGGCATTGCAGGAGTGGCTGCTGGAACGGCTGCCCCATTCGGAGATTATGGGAGGCAACGCCCAGGAGGCGGAAATCAGCCTTCGGATTCGCATGGAGAAGCTGGACCCTGAGAGCGGAAGCCTCTACCGGGTAATCAGCTTTGAGCCCCCCAGCCGGCCTGTGAGCTGGCCGGAGACCTGGCCCGAGGGCTGGGCTCTGCGGCTGCGGACGGAGGAAAACTGGAGCTTCTTCTTCCCCGCGGAGGACTATGCCCCCGGCCCGGAGAAGCCCGCCCTGCTGGTGTTCCCCAGAGAATCCTGAACCCAACGACCCGCTGCCCGCCGCAGCGGGTCGTTTTCCTGCCGTCCCCCGCCTGCCCCCGCCCGCAGGGGCCGGGTTCCCCGGCCCGGGCTTTGAAAGAAATACAGTATCTGTTCAGTCGCCCCGTAGCGGCGCACAGTGTGCGCCACCATTCCGCCGCAAAAACGGCGGAATATCTCGCCGCAAGGCGAGAAATGCCGGGGAAAAATCTCGATGACGCTGGAAATCGTTTGCTTTGCGCAAGTGGCGCACGCTGTGCGCCGCTACAATTGAATAGATACGAAATACAACCAAACGAAAAAAGGAGGTCCGTATGGACTATGCCCATGTGATTCCCGGACGATTTCTGCTCCGGCCCAACCGCTTTATCGCCCAGGTGGAGACGGAGCAGGGGCTCCAGACCGTCCACGTCAAAAACACCGGACGCTGCCGGGAGCTGCTGGTCCCCGGGGCGGAGGTCTGGCTGGCGGAGTCCGCCAACCCCGCCCGGAAAACCCGGTACGATTTGATTGCCGTGCGGAAGGGGGACGGGGTGCTGTTCAACATCGACAGTCAGGCCCCCAACCGTCTGGTGGGGGAATGGCTGGCGGGACAGGGCTTTGACCGGATTCAGCCGGAGTTTCCCTTCGGCCGTTCCCGGATCGACTTCTATATGGAACGGGGCGAAGAGCGCTGGCTCCTGGAGGTCAAGGGCTGTACCCTGGAGCGGGAAGGCGTGGGCTACTTCCCCGATGCCCCCACCCAGCGGGGAACCCGCCACCTGCGGGAGCTGACGGACGCTGTGGACCGGGGCTATCATGCCCTGGTGGCCTTTGTGATGCAGGCGGAGAGCTTTGAGACCGTCCTGCCCAACCGGGAGACGGACCCCGCCTTTGCCGCCGCCCTGGATACCGCAATCCGGGCGGGAGTCCGGGTCCTCTGCCTCCCCTGCCGGGTGACGCCGGGACGTCTGGAGATCGTGGGGGACCTTCAGATATAGGAAAAAGCTCGGCAAGACCCCAAGCGCAGCCTGAAGCCTCGCCGGTGGAACAGACACAGAAAAAATTATAACCGGGATTTGCCCTGCTGGTGCTGGGCAAATCCCGGTTTGTGATTTGCTGT
>CAMOSU010000011.1 GCA_946625125.1 uncultured Clostridia bacterium | reverse complement strand
CTTGTCGAAGTGGCCGGGGCAGGCGGCGCCGAAGGTCTTGATGATGACGCCGATGCTCTTGGTCTCGGCGGCCAGCAGCACCAGAGTGTTGGGCTTCAGGTCCAGCAGGGCCTTGGCCTTCTCGGCGTCCACAAACTTGGCCACGCCGCCGGCGAGATTGCCGTTCTCGTCGGTCTTGAACCAGTAGCCCTTGCTGCCGCTCTGGACCTCGCAGTCCGTCAGCAGCTTCTCAATCTGCTTCCGGGTCAGGGCGCAGTCGGAGACGGGCACGGCCCGGACGGTCTTGCCCTGGAAGGGGGCGAACTCGGTGTTCTCAAAGAGGGCGGTGACGTTCCTGGCGGTGAGGTTGATGCGCAGGTCGGGCTTGTCGGTGCCGTAGGTCTCCAGGGCCTCCAGATAGGGGATGCGCCGGAAGGGGGGCTTGCTGGCGACGCTGTACTTGCCGTACTTGGCAAAGATGGGGGGCAGAACCTCCTCCAGGACAGCGAAGACGTCCTCCTGGGTGGCAAAGGCCATTTCCATATCAAGCTGGTAGAACTCGCCGGGGCTGCGGTCGCCGCGGGCGTCCTCATCCCGGAAGCAGGGGGCGATCTGGAAATAGCGGTCAAAGCCGGAGGTCATGAGAAGCTGCTTGAACTGCTGGGGCGCCTGGGGCAGGGCGTAGAACTTGCCGGGGTGCTTCCGGGCGGGAACCAGGTAATCCCGGGCGCCCTCGGGGGAGGAAACGGTCAGGATGGGGGTGGTGATCTCCAGGAAGCCCCGCTCCAGCATGGCCTGCCGCAGGGCGGCGATGACGTTGCAGCGGAGGATGATGTTCTCCTTCACCGCGGGATTCCGCAGGTCCAGATAGCGGTACTTCAGCCGGGCGGTCTCGTCGGCCTCCTTGCTGCGGTTGATCTCAAAGGGCAGCTCGTTGTAGCGGCAGCGGCCCAGGACCTCGATCTTGGAGGGGACGATCTCGATCTCGCCGGTGGGCAGCTTGGGGTTCTTGGAATCCCGCTCCCGCACCAGGCCCTCCACCGCGATGGTGGACTCCTTGTTGATGGACTTGACGACGTTCATCATGTCCTCGGTCTCGATGACCACCTGGGTGGTGCCGTAGAAGTCCCGGACCACCACAAAGGCGAAGTTGGCGCCGACGGCACGGACGTTCTCCATCCAGCCGGCAATGCGGACCTGCTTGCCCGCGTCGGAGAGCCGCAGCTCCCCGCAGGTATGAGTTCTGTTTTGGGTCATGTTTTGATACCTCTTTATGTAGTGCCGGCAATCTGCCGGCCCGTATTACGCTTTGATCAGCTTCCCGTTGTCGCGGATCCGCATGTCCTCTAAGATTACGTTGGCCGCTTCGGTGAGGGTCAGAAGCTGCTGCTGGCCGGTCTGCATGTTTTTCAGGGAAATCTTTTCCTGGGCGATCTCGTCCTCCCCCAGGAAAGCTACAAAGGGGATGCTCAGCTTGTCGGCGTAGCCCATTTTAGCCTTGAACTTCTTCTGCTCCATGTAGAGCTGGGTGCGAATCTCGCAGCCCCGGAAGAAGGTGGCGGCCTGGGCAGCGGCGGTGAGGTCCTGGGTCATGGGGAGAATCAGCAGCTCCGCGGGGGCGGTGTTCAGCCCGTCGTTCAGCAGCTTCTGCTCCTGGAGCACATAGAACAGCCGGGTGACGCCAATGGAGATCCCCACGCCGGGGAGCTGCCGCTGGGTGTAATACTCCGCCAGATTGTCATAGCGGCCGCCGGAGCAGATGGAGCCGATCTCCGGGTGATCCAGCATCACGGTCTCGTAGACGGTGCCGGTGTAGTAGTCCAGGCCCCGGGCGATGGTGAGATCCACGGCGAAGTAGGTCTCCGGCACGCCGAAGGCAGCCAGGTACTTCACCACGGTGTTCAACTCCTCCAGGCCCAGATCAAAGAGCTTGTTCCGTCCCCGATAGCCCTCCAGGGCTGCCAGGACCTCCGCGTTGCTGCCCCGGATGCCGATGAAGCTCAAAATCTCATCGGCCTGGGCCTCGGAGAGCCCTGCGTCCTCCGTCAGCAGGACCCGAACCTTCTCGGGACCGATCTTGTCCAGCTTGTCCACGGTGCGCATGATGTCGCCGGACTGCTCAGACAGGCCCTGCATGGCGTAGAAGCCGTTGAGAATCTTCCGGTTGTTGACCCGGATCTGAAAGCGCTCCAGACCCAGACGCGCAAAGGTGGTGTAGATGACGGAGGGAATTTCCGCCTCGTTGGCCACGTCCAGCTTGCCGTCCCCGATGATGTCGATGTCCGCCTGGTAAAACTCCCGGAAGCGGCCCCGCTGGGCTCGCTCGCCCCGGTAGACCTTGCCGATCTGATAGCGGCGGAAGGGGAAGCTCAGCTCCCCGGCGTGGAGGGCCACGTATTTGGCCAGAGGCACGGTCAGATCAAAGCGCAGGGCCAGATCCGCGTCCCCCTTGGAAAAGCGGTAAATCTGCTTTTCGGTCTCGCCGCCGCCCTTGGCCAGGAGAATCTCGGCGGATTCCACCAGGGGGGTGTCCAGGGGGGTGAAGCCGTAGAGGGAATAGGTCTCCCGGAGTGTTTGCAAAAAGCGCTCCATCTGCTGCTGCGGCGCGGGCAGCAGCTCCATAAAGCCGGACAGCGTCCGGGGGGTGATGACAGGCATAATAAACCTCCAATATGTAGTGCCGGCAATCTGCCGGCCTTTTCCGATTACATCTCGTGATAGTATTTATCCAGCGCCCACTTAGCCGGATTGTTGTCGATATCGTTCCAAATCTCCTGATATTCGTGCTCGGAACGAATGATATGATCGTAAAAGCGAGGCTGCCATACAGTTTTGCCGATTTTGATGGAAACCGCGCGTTTGATACGAAACTCCAATTAAAATCTTTAGATTTTATTGGAGCGGCATAGAAGCAGATTGTGGTTTGCTGAGTGGACGGGCCGGCAGATTGCCGGCGCTACTGATTTGGAGTCACGTATTTCTCCAGCTCCGGGAGGGTCAAAAAGTATTCATAGAAGGGCATCAGCCAGTCGTAACCGTTTTTCACAAAGTCGAAAAGCCCGTCCGTGAAATCCAGGTCTCCGTGGTCCCGGCGGCATTCCAGGGTGAAGTATTTGCTGTCGGCCCAGCTCTGGAGCAGGGGGGTGGTTTCGATTTTATGCTTTTTGTAGCGCTGGCCCCCCAGAATGAAGGCATTCTGCTTTTGCAGGCGGCGGGCCAGCTTTTCCGCGGGGGCGGGGTCCAGCTTTACCTGCGCCCGAAAGCGGTCCATCACAATGTTGTGCTCGGACCAGCAGCCCATGCCGCAGTCCCAGCCCTCCGGGAAAAAGCTGAACCAGAAGGCAGGGGCGCTCCCCTCCTCCCGGTCCGCCCAGAGGGTAAACCAAAGATGGTCCTGCATGGGACCCCGGCCGTAGAGCCGCCGGGCGTCCCGATAGATCCGGGAAATGTGAAGATTCCAGTCGTGCTTGGGGTATTTCTCCCGCAGGTGCTCAAACAGAGCCCCCGCCAGCTCCTTGGTGGGGCGAAGCATCAGGGACTCATACTCCCCCTTGTGGGCCTGAAACCACTCCCGGCTGTTGTTGAAGCGGAGATTCCAGAGGAACTCCACGGTTTGTTCTGTGTAAAGCGTCATGGTTTACCGTTTGTTGTGGATCAGCTCGCGCCAATCCAGATCGCCCCGCTGCAGGCCCAGAATCAGCAGCTCCGCCGTGGCCAGGTTTGTTGCCACGGGGACGTTGTGGGCGTCGCAGAGCAGCAGGGTACGCAGGGTGTATTGATTGTCCCAGGGGTCCTTGCTGTTGGGGTCCGTGAACATCAGGACCATGTCGATCTCGTTGTAGGCAATACGGGCGTCCACCTGCTGGTGTCCGCCCTGGTTATGGGCCAGGAACAGAGAGATGGGCAGGCCGGTGGCCTCCGCCACCAGTCGGCCTGTGGTGGCCGTGGCGGAGAGGCTGTGCTTGGCCAGAACGCTCTTGTAGGCGGTGCAGAACTGGACCATAAGCTCCTTCTTCTTGTCGTGGGCCATAATGGTGATATTCATGGGGAAACCTCCTTTCCGTTCGGGGGTATAATCGCTCATTGTGATATGCCTGCGGCGGCTCAGAGTTTCAGCAGGGGCATTTTCTTCCCCTGGAGGCGGCGGGCAATGTGCAGGCAGCCCAGCACCGCGCCACGGTCGGTGTATTGGATCAGGGAGAGATTGGCGGCGGCGGCCAGCACCACCCGTCTGTCCTCGGGGATAATGCCCAGCAGGGGCAGCCCCGTTTCGTCCATAATGTCGTCCACGGTCCAGTCCAGAGCCCGGAAGCCGGAGGCGGTGATCCGGTTCACCACCAGCCGGATGTCCTGCTTGCCCATGAGATGAAGCTGGTCCGCGGTTCCGGCGGCATCCCGCAGGGCCGCCGGGTCGGGAGTCGCCACCATCACAATCCGGTCGGCGTAGAGGGTGGCAAAATGGAAGCCGTCTCCGATCCCCGCGGGGGAATCAATCAGGCAGAAGTCAAAGTATTCCCGCACCGTCTCCAGCAGGGCGCCGAAGTCCTGAAACCGGATGGTCTCAGGCCGCTCCGCAACGGGCGCGGTCAGCAGATACAATCCGGGGATATCCGGGTGGGGCGTCGCCTCGCTGAGGCTGTAACGGCCGGAAAGCACGTCGGCAAAGGAGATGGGCGCCAGCTCCCCCATCCCCAGGGAGATGTCCAGATTTCGCAGTCCCATGTCCGCGTCGATGCAGAGCACCCGCAGTCCCTCTGCCGCCATACAGGCGGCCACCGCCGCGCAGACGGTGGTCTTTCCGGTGCCACCCTTGCCGGAGGTGACGGCTATGACCTGACCCATAGTTAGTCCTTCCTTCCTCAGCCGGAAAACCGGCTGACTGTCCTATCGTCCATTTTATTTATTATAGAACATTACAAAAAGAATTTCAATCATTATTTTCTTATTTCTCAAGGCTTATTCCTCCTGCTCCGCTGTTCTATTCCCCGGCGCCGCCGCATATACTGGGACGGATGAAAAAGGAGGGGCTGGCATGACCAATGAAAAGAACACGGAGGCCGCTTCGGAGGAGCGGCTAAGTCTGGAGGGGCGGCGGCTGCTGCGGGTCACAGGAGTCCGGGAGGTGCTGCGGATTGAGGACGAGGCCGTGGTGCTGCAAACCCAGGACCAGCTTCTGGTGGTGCGGGGCCGGGAGCTGCGGCTCAGGCAGCTCACCCCCCAGGAGGGACGGGTGGAGCTGCGGGGCCGGGTGGACGCTCTGAGCTTTGAGCAGGATGCCGCGAGCCGGGGCCTGCTGCGGCGGCTGCTGGGCTGATGGAGCTGCCGGTTTCCACGCAGCTCCGGGAGCTGCTTCTGGCCCTGGCCGCAGGCTGCGGCTTTGGGCTGCTCTATGATCTGCTGCGGCTTTTGGGGCGAGGCCGTATTCTCAGGGCTTTGGCGGACCTGCTCTACAGTCTTCTGGTTCTGGGCGGGCTGCTGCTGTTCGCTCTCTACGCCGGTCGGGGCAGGCTTCGGCTTTTTGCCCTGGCTGCCATGGGTTGCTCCGGCGCGCTGTGGCTGGCCCTGGTCTCCCCCCTGCTGAGGCGGCTGTTCCGCTTCCCGGGGCGGCTGTGGAGCAGGCGGAAAAAAACCGAAAATATTTAAGGCAAATTGTAAAAAAGTTGTTGCATTTGCCGAAAAATCTGTTACAATGATAAGAGAACCTTGAGGGGATTTTTGCGCTTCGCGCCGGAGAGGAGGGACAACTGTGCGATTTAAAAAGACTTCGATTTGGGCCAAGCTGCTGTTGATTATCGTAGCGATTTACGCCGTGGTGACGCTGGTTGACCTCCAGGATCGGGTCGCCGACGCCAACGCCCAGGTCGCTGCTTTGGAGGAGCAGGTGCTCTATGCGGAGCAGGAAAACGCTCTGGTGGAGCAGGAGCTGTCTGAGCTCGGCACCGACAAGAGCATCATGAAGATTGCCCGGACCCGTCTCGGAATGGTGGAGGCCGGGGAGATTGTCTTCTACGACGCTGACGCGCAATAGGGACATCAATCGGAAAGGATCATAAATTACATGGAATTCACACCGGGTACCATCCTGGATGGCACCGTCCGATCCATCGCCAGCTTTGGAGCCTTCATCGATCTGCCCGAGGGCAAGACCGGTCTGGTCCATATCTCCGAGGTGGCGTCCAGCTACGTGACCGATATCCGTCAGCATCTCACCGAGGGGCAGGCCGTCAAGGTGAAGCTCCTCAGTACCGACGAGCGGGGCCGCATGAGCCTTTCCATCAAGCAGGCCGAGGAAAGACGGTCTGAGCCAAGACGACCCCAGGAGCAGCGCCCTGTCCACAGAAGCGAGGCGCCCCGCCCCCGGAGCTTCCAGCCTGTCAGGACGGAGCCTGAAAGCTTTGAGGATAAGCTCAAGCAGTTTATGGCCGATTCCAACAGTAAAATCTCCGGCGTCCGCCAATATGAGCACCGCACCAGGAGCAGAAAAAGATAAACGCATCGCGTGCAGCGCACGCTGAAACACCGGAAAGCGCGAAGAAATGTGATTTCTTCGCGCTTTCCCTGTAGGGAGGGTCCAATGAAGGAACATGTTTTGATTACCGGCGGCTCCCGGGGCATTGGGGCCGCAGCCGTGCGGGCTTTTGCGGAGGCGGGATACCGGGTCAGCTTTCTCTATCTCCGCAGCCGGGATGCGGCGGCGGCTCTGGCCGCGGAAACCGGCGCCTGCGGTTTGTGCTGCGACGCGGCGGACAGCGACGCCGTAGCCCGGGCTGCAGCCTCCCTGCCCCCGGTGGATGTTCTGGTAAACAACGCCGGGATTTCCCACGTGGGACTGATTTCCCAGATCAGCCCGGAGGAATGGGATCGGCTTTTTGCCGTAAACGTCAAGAGCGTCTACAACAGCGTTCGGGCGGTGCTGCCCGCCATGCTGCAAAGACAGGCAGGCTGTATCATCAACGTGGCCTCCATGTGGGGCCAGGCCGGAGCAAGCTGCGAGGCCGCCTACTCCGCCACCAAGGGGGCGGTCATCGCCCTGACCCAGGCTCTGGCCCGGGAGCTGGGTCCTTCCGGGATTCGGGTGAACGCTGTCTCCCCCGGGATGATTGACACCGATATGAACGCCCATCTCTCCCCTGCCGACAAGGCCGCCCTGGCAGCGGACACTCCCCTGGAGCGCATCGGCAGACCGGAGGAGGTGGCGGAGGCCATGCTCTATCTTGCCAGGGCTTCCTTCGTCACGGGGCAGATTTTGCCGGTGAACGGCGGGTATCTGTGAACAATTCCCGGTCAAAATCCAAGGATTTTGACCGGGAATCTGTTTCATATTGTAATTGGAGCTTAGTATCACAGCAGATCCTCCAGACGGTAGCAGTGGGGCGGCAGCACCCAGGACAGGGCCTCCAGAGTCGCTTCCGTTCCCCCGGGAAGCTGGATCAGAGATCTGACGGATTGATCTGATCCCTGGCCTCCCTCCACGGAAAGCAGCGCCGTGACTCTCCCCTCCTCATCCCGGGACAGCATCATGCTCCCCCCGTGGAGACTTGCACCCAGGCTGACCACACTCAAGCCCAGGCCCAGGCCCTCCGGGGCCAGCTCCCGCTCCTCTCCGTGGCGCTGAAACAGCTCCTCCGGCAGAGGCGCGTCCCAGAGGTTGCTTACGGCAAAGACCAGTCCGTTCCTTCCGTTTCTGCTCAGCCGCAGGGTAATCTCCCCGTCCCGGCAGTGGGCGGCTGCGTTGGTCAAAAGCTCCCGCAGCATGGTTTCCAGCAGAGGCCAGTCCAGACAGGCGACAGCGTCCCGCTCCGGCAGCTCACAGCGCAGGCGTACCCCCGCCTCCCTCAGCAGCTCTCCGGCCTCGCCGCACAAGGCGGCAGTCCGGGATGCCGGGTAACAGCTCTGTCGGTTCAAGTTATAGCTGCCGCTCCGCAGCCGGGCAAAGAGCTCCAGCTCTGAGGCGGTCCGCCGCAGACGGTAGACGCTCCGCAGTCCCAGGGCGGCGCAGCGGGAAGCCGCATCCTCCCCGGGCAGATAATCCGCAATACCGTCCAGAGCGGCGGTCATCTCCTGTGTGGCCGCCCGGACCCGGCCGGCGGCGTGGAGCAAAGAGTTCTCATTGGGGCCGGGAACCCGGGGCTTCTCGGGGCTGAGAAAACACAGCAGCCAATTCTCCAGAGCCATTCCCCGCAGGGTCCAGGTTTTTCCTCCCGCAAGCTTCAGGGTCTTCAGGCAGATGGCTCCGGGCGCCTCCGGGCCCATCTCCGCAGGCAGGCCCAGGGCAGCCTCTCCCGGTACAAAGCCCAGAGCTTCCGCTTCGGGGGTGGCGGCGCAGATCCTCCCTCCCTCCAGGGCAAAGGCGGCTCCGCCGCTGAGCTCCAGCATGGTTTTCAATTCAGACAGTTCCATCTCGCCGCCTCCCTTTGTGGTAGTATGCGCCGCCGCGCTCTTATCATTTATATTATCATAGTACAAATATCGACAAATTTCAAGTACCAGTCTCGGAAGAAGGAAAAACGCTTTTTCGAGGCTTCCGGGCAATTTGCTGTTGACTATGTGGAAAATCCCGAGTATAATATGGGGTGGACAAGACAAAATTGGATAATTTGTCTAAGCCTACTCGTTATATACCTCATATTCTGTATCCACAGATCGAAAGGAGATCGCTATGCAAGCCTTCATGGACGCCATCGTGAAACCCATTGCCGGCCCCGGTCTGGAGCTGCGCCGGGTTCCTGTCCCCGAACCCAAGGCCGGGGAGGTCCTCATCAAGATCCACAAGACCGCCATCTGCGGCACGGATGTTCACATCTACAACTGGGACCCCTGGGCCGCTGAGCACATCAAGAATCCCCCCATGACCATCGGTCATGAGTATGTGGGCGAAATCGCCAAGCTGGGCGACGGCGTCACAGGCCTGCATGTGGGCCAGCGGGTCTCCGGCGAGGGCCATATCACCTGCCACCGCTGCCGCAACTGCCACACCGGCAACATTCAGTGGTGCAAGGACACCGTCTCCGTAGGCGTGGACCGGGACGGCGCCTTCGCGGAGTACGTCTGCATCCCCGCCACCAACGTCATTATGATCGACGAATCCCTGGACGAGGACGTGGTGGCCTTCTTTGACGCCTTCGGCAACGCCACTCACACCGCCCTGATGTTCCCCCTGGTGGGCGAGGACGTGCTGATCACCGGCGCGGGCCCCATCGGCATCATCGCCGCGGGCATCTGCAAATATGCCGGCGCCCGCCGGGTCATCATCACCGACATCAACGACGACCGACTGGTCCTGGCCCGGAAGATGAACGTGGACGCCGCGGTGAACACCATGCGGGAGGATCTGCGGGAAGTCATGAAGCAGCAGAACATCGTGGAAGGCTTCGACGTGGGTCTGGAAATGTCCGGCTCCGAGATTGCCTTCAAGCAGATGATCTCCTGCATGCGCAACGGCGGCAAGATCTCCCTGCTGGGCATCGGCAACAAGCCCTTCACCCTGAACATGAACGACATCATCGGCAAGGGTCTGACCCTCCAGGGCATCTACGGCCGGAAGATGGACAACTGGCACCAGATGTCCTACATGGTCCAGGGCGGCCTGGATCTTAGCCCCGTCATCACCCATCGCTTCCACTACACCGAGTTCGAGCAGGGCTTCGCCGCCATGAACTCCGGCAAGTCCGGCAAGGTCATTCTGGACTGGACGAAATAACCCGTAGGGGCCGATGCCCACATCGGCTCTTCGGTACTCAGGGCCGATGTGGGCATCGGCCCCTACGACGAAATGAATGATTAGGAGGATCATCAAATGAAATCTGCTTACGCTGCGTTTGAAGCTGAACTGAACGCCATCCGGGAAGCCGGCACCTGGCGGGAGGAGCGCATCATCACCACCCCCCAGTACTCCCGCATCGACACCACCAAGGCCAAGGGTGTGGTGAACTTCTGCGCCAACAACTACCTGGGTCTCTCCACCCGTCCCGAGCTCATCGAGGCCGCCAAGAAGAGCTATGACCGCTGGGGCTTCGGCCTGAGCTCCGTCCGCTTCATCTGCGGCACCCAGGAGATCCACAAGGAGCTGGAGGGCCGCATCGCCAAGTTCGTCGGCACCGACGACGCCATCCTCTACTCCTCCTGCTTCGACGCCAACGGCGGTCTGTTTGAGACTTTGCTGGGCAAGGAGGACGCCATCATCTCCGACGAGCTGAACCACGCCTCCATCATCGACGGCGTCCGCCTCTGCAAGGCCATGCGCTATCGCTACAAGAACAACAACATGGAAGATCTTCGCGCCAAGCTGGTGGAGGCCCGGGAAGCCGGTGCCAAGAAGATCATGATCGCCACCGACGGCGTCTTCTCCATGGACGGCTATATCGCCAACCTGCCCGCCATCTGCGATCTGGCCGACGAATTCGACGCCCTGGTAATGGTGGACGATTCCCACGCTGTGGGCTTCATGGGTGAGCATGGCCGCGGCACCGCGGAATACTGCGGCGTCATGGGCCGGGTGGACATCATCACCGGCACCTTCGGCAAGGCCCTGGGCGGCGCCTCCGGCGGCTACACCGCAGCCCGTCAGCCCATCGTGGACCTGCTGCGTCAGAAGAGCCGTCCCTACCTGTTCTCCAACACCGTGGCTCCCGCCATCTGCGCCGCCACCATCGCCACCCTGGACCTGCTGGAAAGCTCCACCGCTCTGCGGGACAAGGTTCATGAGAATGCCCGGTATTTCCGCGCCGAGATGGAGAAGCTGGGCTTCGATCTGCTGCCCGGCGAGCATCCCATTGTCCCCGTCATGCTCTATGATCCCAAGGTGGCCCATGAGTTCTCCCGCCGGATGCTGGAGAAGGGCGTCTACGTGGTGGCCTTCTGCTACCCCGTGGTGCCCAAGGGCAAGGACCGCATCCGCACCCAGCTCTCCGCCGGTCACACCAAGGAGGACATTGACTTCGTGGTCAAGTGCTTCGGTGAGGTCAAGCAGGAGATGGGTCTGTAATATCTGTCTGTACTCCGAAAGGCGCGCCGCTGAGCGGCGCGCCTTTTTCGCGGATTGTCTGCCATTTCCTTGCTTATTCCCCGCGGCTTTCCCGCCGCCTCTCCTCTTTTTTGGGGAGCTATAATATGCTTGCGGATACGCATCCCGGGCGGTTCCGCCCCGGGCGGAGCACCACAGCAGGGAGAAGTGAGCTTTTCCCAAGCAAGCGATGCCCGAGAACGGGAAAACCTGCGGCTTCCGTTTTTCCTCCAGGAGTATGTCACAATCCCCGCCGGAATAGACGGAATGCTTTCATGGATGCTCAGCATTCACCCTGCCGCGCTGTTCAGGCGCGGTCAGATCTCCCGGCAGGCGCGCCGTCTCCTTCTTCCCGATTCGCTTCCTTCCTGAGCAGCCCCAGGCAGCCCTCCAGCACGTCCCGCCAGGCGGCTTCAAAATCCCCGGTGTACCAGGGATCCGCGACCTCCCGGCCGGGGCGGCCCGCGAAGTCCAGCAGAAGGCGAATCTTGTTCCCGGGATCACCGCCGGTGATCCTGGAGGCGTTTCGTACGTTGGCATGATCCATGCAGATGATCCAGTCGTAATAGCTGTAATCATACCTTGTCATCTGTCTGGCGTGATGGCCCTGGCAGTCAATCCCGTGCTCCGCCAGCTTTCTCCTGGCAGGTGGATAGACAGGGTTCCCGATCTCCTCCCGACTCGTGGCGGCGGAAGCGATTTCGTAGTTCTCCTCCAGCCCGCGATTTTTCACCAAATCCTTCAGTACAAACTCCGCCATGGGACTGCGGCAGATGTTCCCGTGGCAGACAAACAAAATCCTGATCACGTCCAAATTCCTCCGATTTGTGCTGGGCTGTGTCATTTTTTCCGGGATTTCCGGTTTTTCGGGATTCCCGCTGTTTTCCAGGGGAAAACCGGCACGGCGCAGTGGTATTGTATCACATTCCCGGCGGTTTTTCTACCGTGGGATTTGGAGTTGTCCCTAAAAAGCATGAGACCCCATCGGGTCAACCCTCAAATACCGCGTCATATTTTTTTCGTTCTCTATTGACACCGTGTCAATCATGTGCTATAATTACATCGCTGACACGGTGTCAATATAAATGTATGAAGGAGATCGAAACCATGAAACAGCTTCCCAAAATCGCTCTGGGCGCCTGGGCCTGGGGCAACGACGGCACCTTCGGCGGCAGCCTGACCGCCGAGACCCTGAAGCCCATCTTTGATGCGGCCATGGAGCGGGGTCTGAATCTGTGGGACACCGCCTACGCCTACGGCATGGGCACCTCGGAGAAGGTGCTGGCGGGCTTTCTGAAAGACCTGCCCAGAGACCGCTATCTCATCTCCGACAAGTTCACCCCCCAGTGCGCCAACGGCAAGCCCAGCGCCATGGCGGACATGATCGAGATGCAGCTCCGGCTCATGGAGCTGGACCGCTTTGACGTCTACTGGATCCACAACGTCTGGGACGCTCCCCATTGGACCCAGGAGCTGGCCAAATACTTCCAGGGCAAGGAAAACGTGCCGCTGCTGGGCGTCTCCAATCACAACCTGGCGGAGATCAAGCAGGCCAACGAGATTCTGAAGGCCCACGGGCTGAAGCTCTCCGCGGTGCAGAACCACTACAGCCTCATCAACCGCTCCTCCGAGGACTCCGGCATTCTGGATTATTGCAGGGAAAACGGCATCATCTTCTTCTCCTACATGGTTCTGGAGCAGGGAGCCCTGTCCGGCAAGTACGACACCAAACACCCCATGCCCGCGGGTTCTGCCCGGGCAGAGACCTACAATCCCGTCCTGGACAAGCTGGAGGTCCTGAACGGAGCCCTGAAGAAGCTGGCGGACAAGTACGGCGTTGGTACCGCCCAGATCCCCGTGGCCTGGGCCATCGCCAAGGGTACCCTGCCCATCATCGGCGTCACCAAGGTCTCCCATGTGGAGGACGCCGCCAAGGCCGCCGCTGTCACCCTGACGGCGGAGGAGACCGCGGAGCTGGAGGCCCTGGCGGACAGCCTGCACATCAACGCCATTCGCTTCTGGGAAAAGGAGATGAAATAACCCATGCAATACACCAAACTCGGCAATTCTGACCTGACGGTATCCCGGATCTGCATGGGCTGCATGGGCTTTGGGGATGCCGGAAGAGGCCAGCATAGCTGGACCATTGATGAAGCAAGCAGCAGAGAGATCATCAAGAGAGGTCTGGACCTGGGGGTCAACTTCTATGACACCGCCATTGCCTACCAGAGCGGCACCAGCGAGCAGTACCTGGGCCGGGCCTTGCGGGACTTCGCCCGGCGGGAGGACCTGGTGGTGGCCACCAAGTTCCTGCCCCGGACCCAGGCGGAGATCGAGGCGGGCGTCACCGGTCAGCAGCACATCGAGACCATGCTGAACACCAGTCTGAAGAACCTGGGCATGGACTACGTGGACCTGTATATCTATCACATGTGGGACTGGCAGACCCCCATCTATGACGTTTTAGACGGGCTGAACCGGATGGTGAAGGCGGGAAAAGCCCGGTACATCGGGATCTCCAACTGCTTTGCCTGGCAGCTAGCCCAGGCCAACGCCCTGGCGGAGCGGGAGGGCTTCGCGAAGTTCGTCTCCGTCCAGGGACATTACAATCTGATCTTCCGGGAGGAGGAGCGGGAAATGGTCCCCTTCTGCACCCAGGAGAACATCGCCCTGACCCCCTACAGCGCTCTGGCCAGCGGCCGCCTGTCCCGGCTGCCCGGTCAGAACGACACCAAGCGGGCGGAAGAGGACGCCTACGCGAAATTCAAGTATGACGCCACAGCGGCCCAGGACAACGTGATCATCGCCCGGGTGGCGGAGCTGGCGGAAAAGCACGGCGTCAGCATGACAGAGATTTCCCTGGCCTGGCTGCTGACCAAGGTGACTGCGCCCGTGGTGGGGGCCACCAAGCTGCACCACATCGAAGGCGCGGCAAAGGCTGTGGAGCTGGAGCTGAGGGAGGAAGAGCTGGCTTATCTGGAAGCGCCTTACGTTCCCCATCCGCTTTCAGGCGTCATGGCCCAGAACAAGCCCGCCAACGCGAAGGAAAGCCAGGTCTGGTCCACAGGGGACCAGAAAATCGGAAGCTGACGCCCGGTAACGTACAAATACAGGAGACCGTTTCCAGCGGTCTCCTGTTTGTATTTGCGGTACTCCGACCGATTGGATCACTTCGCTGAAACCCCGTTGGCCTCCAGCCAGGCGGCAATTCCAAGGGAAAGCAGAACAAGCAGCAGGGGCAGCAGAGCCGAGCGTTTCCTGCCATTCTTCCCACAGGCCTTACAGACCTTTGCGCAGCAGGCCCCCAGGAGGGCAAAGGCAATCAGTTCCGCCAGGTTCTCGGCAAAAACCCGCACCGCCGCCTTGTCATAGTCGAAAAAGGCGAAGGGCGTGCGGAAGAGCATGTAATCCGGCAGGCCGTTTTTCAGGAAGAGCCGGAAGCCCAGGCCCGCAATGACGGCGCAGGGCAGGGAAAGAGCGGTTTTGGTTTTGCCGCTCCATTTGAGCCCCGCTGTCATGGCCGGGATATGGAGCCCCAGGTGGAAGCCCATCAGCACGAAGGACCAATAGGACAGCGCCAGGTGGCACCGTCGGGCAAAGGAGACGGGCAGAAGGCCATACAAAAACGGTACCGCATGGGCGCTCATGGACATGCCGCAAACGGCGGTCAGAGCGATTGCGCCCAGGAGGAGCGTGTTCACTGCCGCCGTGACGACGCGATAAGCGTTGTATCTGCCCTTGAACAAGCTGGCGTACCACCTGCGGTTCAGAACATGGTGGACAATCAGCAGCAGGGTCATAACGACGCCGCCCCACTCGTGCAGAACCTCGCCGCAGACCTGGTAGGCCATCAGGCACAGGAGCACCAGGGTCATGCCCAGGTCCACGATCCATCTGAACTTGCGTATTTTGTTCCATCCATGGGGGAATCCTCCCTTTAGTTCAGCGCTTCAATCCACTCCCGCAAAGCATCCTCAGAAGCTCCGGCGCCGAAGCGCTTGCCCTCCAGCCAATTTCCGCTGCCGGCGTTTTCCGCCAGATTCTGACCGCTTCTGCCAATGCCGCTGCTGGAGGAGGTGCAGAAGGGAATCAGCGTCATGCCGTCAAAGTCATAGGACTCCACGAAGGTATCCAGGATCCGGGGCTCCTCGCCCCACCAGATGGGATAGCCCACATAGACGGTGCTGTATCCTTCCAGGGATAGGGCTTCGCTGCCGATCTCCGGGCGGGCGTTTTTGTCGTTCTGCTCAATCGTCGTGCGGCTGCTGCTGTCGTGCCAGTCCAGGTCGGCGTCGGTGTATTCCTCAGCCGCCTTGATCTCATAAAGATCCGCGTCGGTGATGGCGGCAATCTGTTGGGCTACGGCCTTGGTGGTGCCTGTGGCGGAGAAGTAGACCACCAGGGTGTCCTTCCCTGCGGGGGCAGCGGCCTGGGTGCTCTCCGCCGGAGCCTGGGCGGAGGCAGGGACGGCTGCCTGGGAATCGGGCTGGGCCTCGGTCTGTTCCTCGGCGCCGCCCTGGATGGGAGCCGCTGTAGTCTGCCGGGTTTTC
The DNA here is from genome assembly GCA_946625125.1 of uncultured Clostridia bacterium. Classification (GTDB taxonomy): domain Bacteria; phylum Bacillota; class Clostridia; order Oscillospirales; family Oscillospiraceae; genus JAFRPC01. The sequence goes on along the minus strand of CAMOSU010000011.1, from coordinate 17,238 downwards.
TCGGTGGAAGCCGTCTCAGTGCCTCCGCAGGCAGAGAGCACAAGCAGAAGAACCAGCACGAGACATATCAGAATGCGTTTATTCCGGTTTTTGTACATAAAAAATACTCCTCCTTCATTGTTGACATTGTGTCAGTATCATTATACCGCATTGCTGACGCCGTGTCAACCCCCTGCGTAAAACCGATTAGCGAAAAAATGATTTGTCCGGTTTTTATATTGACACGGTGTCACAAATGTGCTATCATTGAACTGCTGACATGATGTCAACAAGCAAAGAAAGAGGAGAACGATTATGATTAAGGGTACCCCAGAGCTGATCGCCACACGGCGGGAAGAGATCATCAACGCCTGCGCACGGCTGTATCAAACCATGAGCTTCAAGGACATCACCCTGAAGGAGATCGGCGCGGAGACCTCCTTCTCCCGTCCCACCATCTATAATTATTTTCAGACCAAGGAGGAGATCTTCCTGGCCCTCTATGAGCAGGAGTACCAGCTTTGGAACGCGGATCTGGAAGCGCTTCTGGCAGAACATACGACCATGACCCGGTCGGAGCTGGCGGAGCTGCTGGCCCATTCTCTGGAGAAGCGGGAACAGCTTTTGAAGCTGCTGGCCATGAATAACTACGACATGGAGGCCAACAGCCGTCCGGAGCTGCTGGTCTGCTTCAAGCGCGCCTACGGCAAATCCCTGGAAAACGTGGACCGGATTCTGCGGAAGTTCTGCCCGGAAATGGACGAGGCCCAGCGTCTCAGCTTCCGCCTGGTCTTCTTCCCCTTCATGTTCGGTATTTATCCCTACGCCGCGGTGACGGAAAAGCAGCGGACTGCCATGGAGCAGGCCGGCGTGGACTTCCGTTATTGTTCCATCTATGAACTCACCCTGGCCTGTCTGCGCAGGCTGCTGGGTTGACAACATTTTTATTCTTTGAAAAGGAGCTAAAACAGATGGCTGAAAAGATCGTACAGACCGCAGGCAGAAATCAATTGGGAGACTTCGCTCCCATGTTTGCCCATCTCAACGACGACGTGCTCTTCGGCGAGGTGTGGAACGAGGAAGCCCTCGACGTCAAAACCAGGTGCGTCATCACCGTGGTGTCTCTCATGGCCTCCGGCATCACGGATTCTTCCCTGAGCTACCACCTGCAAAACGCCAAAGCCCATGGAGTCACCAAGGAGGAAATCGCCGCCATCATCACCCACGCCACCATGTATGTGGGCTGGCCCAAGGGCTGGGCGGTGTTCCGTCTGGCCCGGGAGGTCTGGAAGGAGGATGCCCCTGCCCTCACCGAGAAGGATCGGTATCAGAATGAGATTTTCTTCCCCATCGGGGAGCCCAATCCCTACGGACAGTTCTTTGTGGGCCAGAGCTATCTGGCTCCGGTGTCTGAACAGCAGGTGCCGATTTTCAACGTCACCTTCGAGCCCGGCTGCCGCAACAACTGGCACGTCCACCACGCCAAGTCCGGCGGCGGCCAGTTGCTGATCTGCGTGGGGGGCAGAGGCTGGTATCAGGAATGGGGCAAGGAAGCCGTAGAGATGACCCCCGGCACCGTGGTGAACATCCCCGCCGGCGTCAAGCACTGGCACGGAGCCGCGGCGGATTCCTGGTTCTCCCACCTGGCCATTGAGGTGGCAGGCGAGGAAGCCCGGGCTGAATGGCTGGAGCCGGTGGACGCCGAAGCCTACGGAAAGCTGAACTAAGCCGCGAATCATCCTGTCCCGCTCCACCGTCTTCCCGTGCTTCACTGCCCCAGATCGGCTCATTTCTTTCCCTGTTCATTCCCGCACTTCCCGCAGCGGCTGCAGCCGTTGCAGGTCTGCTGCATTCCGCAGCTCTGGCAGCGGGTACCGAAATAGGGTTGGTACAGGTCTTCGGCCGGAATCGGATTGCCCCATTCGTCTGTCAGCTTGAACTCCAGGGGCTTTCCCAGAAAGCTCAGGCCGGACTTCCGGGCCTGTCGGGTCTGAACGCCCCCCTCCAGGTGATAGCTTCTTCCGTCCTTGACAAAGCATCTGCCGGTGCCGCAGAAGGTGAAGGTCACGTTGGCGGCAAAGCACTCATCCCGCAGAGCCTTGACCCAATCATAGTGACAGGGCCTTGCGCCGCCGTAGTTTTCTCCGTCGCAAAGCACCTGCTGGATCTGTCCGGCGGGCAGATATTCCCGGATGCTGACGGGGCCGATGAAGGGCGCGCACATGATGCCCTTGTGCCGGAAGGGCAGGGAGAGCAGAATCGGAATGCGCTGGTCCGCCCGGCGCTGATTCTCGCAGCTTACGTTGAGCATTACGTTCTCCCAGCCGTCCCCCCAATTCAGGGGCAAATGCGCCGCCACGCGCTCCGGCCGCTTGGTCAGCAGGAAGAACTTTACGTCCGGCCTTTGGTGCATGATCTCCCAGGCCTCATCCCGCCAGGGATCGGCCTCTTCCAGAAAAAAGTCGCTGGTCATGCAGACCCGGAGCATCTCGCCGCTTTTCACCTTGTATTGCCCGCTGCGGTCCTTGCTCAGCGGATAGCGGAAGCCGGACTTCGTCCGGTAAATCTCCGATCCGTCCCCGCCCCGCCGGGCGTCCAGGAAATACATATAGCAATTCTGACAGCCCTCGCTGCACTTTTTGCAGCCGTGCCAGGGATTCCAGATGTCATGCATTTTGGTTCCCCCCATGGGATTGGAGCTCCTGGGTTTTCCATCCTGTTTCCCGGCAGCTCCGGCGATGAGCTGGATGGAATCGGGATTTGGCCGCCTCCCCCTCCTCCCCCTGGTTTTTCCCCACCATGCGTCCTGCCAGGGCGGAGGCGGCCAGAAGCTTGATGCTCTCCAGCGCGGAGGCGCTGAAGCTTTCGATCTTCCCTCTCCCGGCGCCGGTGCGGGCATAGGCCGTCTTTTCCTCTCCGACGAACACAAGGCCGTCGATGGGTTTTGTAACATGGAGAGAACCGTCCGCTTTGCCTGCTAAGCCATGAACTCTGCCATAGAGCCGAAGGCCCTCCTCCCCAGCTTCTTTGAAATCCACGTCTCTTCTTTCAATTACAGACAATGCGATCTTTTCCACCAGACTGCACAAATATGTGTCCGGCTCCCGATATGCGGAAGCCTCCCAGATGCAAAAGCTTGCGTTACTGATATCCATGATGATCCCCCGATTGTGATTCCGGCATTTGTGTTCTGTATTCAGATTCTGATACGGCGCTGCGCTCTGCCGCTGTAATCCTTTCTTTCAACGCGAATGTTTGATGGGAGGCTTCGAAATCGTTCCGCGGGGAATCCCGTCAGCGCAGGCGGCTTGACGCCCGGCCTGGGCCACAACGAAGCAGGACGCAATTTCCGCCGGAAGGAATTGAAGAATCCCGTCAAACAGCAGTATGATGATACCACAAACAGAGTCACCGGCCAGGTCCTTTTTCAGAGGAAGCCGGTGCCTTTCATTTTTCCGCTGTGCTTTGCTGGGGGGGCGCTTTTTCGCCTGTTTTCGCCCTTCTCTGTCCAAGGGGCGCTTCGTACCGGGCTTTCAAAGAAGCGCTTAATTTGCCTGGGTGTCAGCCTTCCGGGGATTGCCGAAACAGCCGCTGCCGCTCCATGATCTTGCATTGACGCCGGGGCTGCCGTACCCGCCGGCTTCCCCGCGCATCGGAGATGAAAAAGTGAAAAAAGTGCTTGACTCTCACGCTGCGTGATGGTTTATACTAATATTTGATTGAAGGGTTCAAAAACGTTCCCAGGGGGAAGCGCGCCAGACGAGACGGAGGACCCAAGCGGGCTTGACGCCCGGCAAGGACGGCAGGGAGGTATGGCACAATTCCCACCGGAACGAATCGAACTATTTCGTCAAATATTAGAATGATAATACCTGTGAGAGGAGTTGAGCGGCCATGATGACGGTACATGAGCTCAGCAGGCTGAGCGGGGTTTCCATCCGGGCGCTGCAGTATTATGACGAGATCGGGCTTCTGCCCCCCGCCCGGTACTCCGACGCCGGATATCGGCTGTACGACACCGCCGCTCAGGAGCGGCTGCAGCAGATTCTGCTGTTCCGGGAACTGGAATTCCCGCTGAAGGAGATCAGAAGGATTCTGGAAAGTCCGGACTTTGACCGGAACAGGGCGTTGGACCAGCAGATCGAGCTTTTGACCCTGAAGCGGGAGCACATCGACAATCTGATCCGCATGGCGCGGACTGTGAAGCTGACAGGAGGGATTTCTATGGATTTTGAAGCATTTGACAAGAAGAAGTTAGAGGAATACGCGGCCCGGGCCAAGGAATCCTGGGGCGCGACGCCGGAATACCGGGAGTTCCAGCAGAAGAACAGCGGGAAGACCCCGGAGGAGATGAAGCGGACCGGGGACGGCCTCATGGCGCTGCTGGCAGAGTTCGGCCCCATGAAGGACGAGGACCCCGCTTCGCCGGAGGCCCAAGCCCAGGCCCGCCGGGTCCAGGACTACATCACCCAGCACTACTATCGCTGCACCAACCGGATCTTCGCTCAGCTCGGCAGAATGTACGGCAGCGGCGGCGAGTTCACCGAAAACATCGACAGGGTCGGCGGCCCCGGCACCGCGGCCTTCGCCTCCGAGGCGATCGGGATTTACTGCGCAGAATAGTCAATATTTGACCCGCAGCCACTCCCCCGCTCCCCTGGCCTGGGACGGCATAATCCCGTAAAGCTTATGAAAGTCCTTTGCGAAGCTGTCCGGGCGACGAATCCGTATTTGTTATTCCACCAGGTGATACCCGTCCCGCACATGGCGAAGGTCCGCCTCCATCTCGGCGGCGTCTGTCCATCCGGAAAAGGAATGGGTGGAAGAGAATCCGTAATAATACCCCAAATTAAAGCCCTGCAGGTCTCCATAGTCAGCCGTCAGGACCCCGTCCGCCGGGATTTTCAAGTCGGTATAGCGGCAGGCCTCGTAGCTGGTAAGGACGGAGCCGTCTTCCCGGGTGACCCGAACCTCATAGCTGTCGTAGAGTACGTTGTACTCGTACTCGGTTTTCTCATCCGAAACGAACAGATACGTCCGGTAAGGCGTGCAGGTCATCTCCGTGGCAAGGGAGGAGGAGAGAATCTCCGCCCAGTCCTCCCGGATCAGGCGTTCCGTGTTGGCGTGAATGGCGGCAAGATCGTCCCCGCTGAGCTGATCGGGGGCAAGCACCCACTCCGTAAGCCCCTGGACGGTGAACTGTTTCTCGGAAGGCTCGAAGCGCCAACCCACAGGCGCCTCTGCCTTCACGGTGACCGTGTCGCCGTTCTGCAGGCCGGTCTCCGGCTTGACCTCAAACCGGGCGGCATCGGCATACGCCTCGCCGTGATTGGAGATCTGCAAGTCTGCCCTGCCCTCGCCGGACATGCCCGAAAATGTGACGTACAGGTTTGTAAACGGGTCGGCGGTTTTGGGAAAGACCAGCTCCCGCATGGGAGAGCCCGGGATAAGCAAATTGATCAGGAGAATGCCCGCCACAACGCAAAGGGCGATCAGCCAGCCCTTGAGCCGGCGCTTGCGCTGTCGGTCCCGCTGTAGGTCCTTGATGTCCTCCTCGGCGCGAGCCTTGGCCATGCGCCGCTCATATTCCTTCTGCCCATCCGTTTTGTTTTCGATGAGCATGATATGCCCACAGTAGGGGCAGGACGCCTTTTTCCCATCTGCGGACATTTCCATTTTCCCTCCGCAGGAGGGGCAGGAAAGGGAAATCGTTTTCATAATTGTCTCAACCTTCTTTATTTTTTGTAACGCATATCATCCGGTTTGCCGCCCGGAGCCCCTCTGATGGAAGCACAGGCTTCAGCAGCCCTTTCTCCCGGCCTTGTGATCCGCAATGGAGCAGGCGTTGGGGCTGCCGTATTCGATGAGGCCCGCATCCGCCGGGTCGATAGAGATTCTGCCGTCCTCAAACACGAAGGCCGGGATGCCCACGTCACCGATCTGCTTGCAGTGGTCGAACACGGGGCTGCTGTCCCGCAGCCGGGTGAAGGCGCTCATGTTGCGGATGTTCTCTCCGATGTTGATGTACTGAAATTCGTCCTCCCGGCCCGCGATCTGCTGATGCACATAGTCGCAGTAGGGGCAGGTGGGCATGCCGTAGATTTTAATCATCTTGGTGTCTCCCTTCTGTTCATAATCAGAATGTTCATTTCCTCCAGCATTTGTCCGGGATTGTCGGCAGCCTTCACCTTGTCGAAGGCCTTGACGATGATCCCGTTTTCGTCGATCAGATAGGTGGTTCGGACCACGCCCATACTCACCTTGCCGTAGTTTTTCTTCTCCTTCCAGACGTCGTAGGCCTGGATGACCTTCAGCTCCGGGTCCGACAGCAGAGGGAAGGGCAGGCCGTGGGCGCTCTCAAATTTCTTGTGGGAGGCCACGCTGTCACGGCTGACCCCCAGGATCACGGCCCCCTTCTCCCGGAACTGGGGCATCAGGTCCCGGAAGCTGCAGGCCTGCTTGGTGCAGCCGGAGGTCATGTCCTTGGGATAGAAGTACAGGATCACCTTTTGCCCCCGATAGTCTGAGAGACGGCGGGCTTCGCCGTTCTGATCCAACAATTCAAATTCCGGCGCGGGTGTGTTGATTGGCAGCATACTGGTTTCCTCCTTTACAGTCGGGGTTGCCCCTCAAATTGAGATAAATCCTTCCGCAATTCCATATAGACGGAGCTGGGTTCTTCGCCCTCGGAAAGCAGGTGCTTCGGAAAGGCGCTTCTTTGAAATCCAAGCCTTTCATACAGTGCAATCGCTTTATCGTTTTTCGGATTCGGATCGACCCAAACGGTCTTCGCGCCGTTTCGGAAGGCTTCGCGGATCGCGTGAGAAAGCCCTGCCGTCCCGATGCCCCGTCCCCGGGCGAAGGAAAAGAGCTTGATATCCAGCGCGGCACTCTGGTGCGCTTCGTCTATTTCAAAAAAGGATTCTCCGCAGTACCTTCCGTCCTCGAAGATCGAATAATGATTCAGCGCAGGCCGCTTGGATTCGATCCAGCGAAACCAGCCCCGCATCTCCTCATCCGTTTGGTGCAAGCCCTCCGGGAATCCGACAAAGCGCATCACGTCTCCGTCCGCCCAAAGCCCTTGGACGAGGGCAAGCTCGTTGAGGGTTGTTTCTCTTACTTCAATCATTTTTTCCTCCTGCCTCCCGTTTGATCTTCACCATGGGTTTTCCCCTGGCCAGCTCGTCAATGAGCTTGTCCAACTGCCGGATGCGCTTCATCACCGGGTCCTCGACGGTCTCCACCCGGACGCCGCAGACGATGCCGGTGATTTTCTCTACCGCGGGGTTCCAGCAGGGGGCGTTGCTGTAATATTCCCAGCAGGGCAGCGCAGCACAGGCCTCGGGATCGGGATAGCCCGTCAGCCAGGTGATGAGCTCGTCCACCTCCGCCTTGGTCCGTCCCTTCCGCTCCACCTTCTGCACCAACAGCGGGTAGACCCTGGCAAAGGGCATTTCCAGAATACTCTGTCTCGGCATAGTCAGGTCTCCTGTGGGTGAATGCTGCCTTTTTCGCTGCATTCGTCATTGAAATATCCCTCTGACAGCAATTGCTCCAACACACGCGCTTCACGCTCAAACATGATGGGGCGATACGCCGTCATTGCGGTCTACGTTTCTGCCGCCCTCCGGCCACTTGCCGGTGCAGACATATTCGTTGATCCGAGCAACGTCCTCCACCGGGAAGCGCTTGCGGAAGTGCACCATCATGGACGCGTCGAACAGCGGCTCCTGGGTGAACTCATGCAGGCCGAGAAAGTACTGCATGTATGGGTTCTCCTGGATTGCCGTCACGCAGCTCTCGTCAGTCAGCTTCTCCGCCTCTTTGATATAGATGGAGCCGAAGGCAATCCGGGAAGAGTAGGCCCGGCGGCCGGTCTCCACGCTCATGGTGCGAAGATAGATTTCCTCAATCTTCTCTCAGGGCATGATCCGGGAAAGCTTCACCCAACGGTTCTTCGGGTCCAGCGAGCCGCCAAACGGCAGAAAGAACTCTTCCAGCGGAAGCTGTTCATAATCCGTGCTGTAGTACATCCAAACACCCCAAATCCGGGACTTTTCGCTGAAATCCCGCTATTTTGCCTGGCGTTATTGTACCACATCACGGGGAAGAATGGTACTGTTTTCTCCCATTTTCTCTTGTTTTCGCCGTTTTTTTCTGATGCGCATCGGCTTTTTCAGTAAGCCCTATATTAGCCTTTTGGAGACATAAAGACAGGGAGCAGATTTAGGTCTGCTCCCTGTTTCGCCAATCGTATTTCGTAGTGAAAACCACAGTCATTATTGTTTTTGTGTTTCTGCTTTATAAAACAACTGTTTTGTTTCTCTGATTTCATCCTCTAACCAGGAATATCCTATCGCCTTTAACATTAGTAATGCGCCTAATCTCATTTTACATTCTACTTGTGAAATGTGATAGTTATGTCTTGAATAAAAATCACCTTTTGAAAACTCGTGAAAAGATTGTGCGAAAAAAAGTTCCTGCTTTGCTACTGCTCCATAGATGTTGCGGAAGTTTGCCGTATTCCATTCTTTCTTTTTTCTCCAAGAAAAGCAATTATCATAATTCTTCGCAAAACGAAAGTCAGGTTTGAAATAGCAAGATAAAAGCCATTCACGATATCTTCTATAATAGCCTATGAATTCTTCTTGGAAGTCTTCTCTAAATGCGAAGGGGTCTTCTAATACCTGATTAAATGATATGGCAAACTCGATAACATCACCATAATCGTTAATAGATACGTTGTTCGGAAAACTACAACAATAATTCACTTTTTCATAAAAGCGTGCCATATCAAACTTCTTGCTCGATAGTATTCCTATGAATGCTAAAATCAACCCTGTTCCTATAATTCCAAAAATAGTCTCTCTCACTTCGGCCTCCTGTCTTTGTGAAAGCAAAACAAGCAATCAAAATATATAGGGCTTACTGAAAAACAACTTGAAGTGTGGAAAACCTGAAAAAGTGTAAAAGCCATCGCCGCAGCCGGTGAGCTGCGTTCATGGCTAATATGATAAGGGCAGCTTCGGTCTTGGCGGTTTCATCAAGCTTCGACATGATTAGGGCCAGACCGTATCTGCGCTTGGCGACGCCGTTTCCATATGCTCCCGGCACTGGTTCAGAAGATCAATGTCTGTGGGATACTTGACGTCTGCGGGAGCCACCGTGGCGTCCATAATCAGCTTCCCGTGGTTCTTCTTCCTGCGCTTTTCCTTCTTCTTGGAGGTATTGGGATTCTTGCGTCCTTTCAGAGACTTCTTCCCGCCGGAGGGCTTGTCGGAATCATCGTGATCGTCTTCTTCCTCCTCCGGCTCGGGGGTCTCAATCTCTTCCGGTACGCCGTCGTTGCGGTCTACGTTCCTGCCATCCTCCGGCCACTTGCCGGTGCAGACATATTCGTTGATCCGAGCAACGTCCTCCACCGGGAAGCGCTTGCGGAAGTGCACCATCATGGACGCGTCGAACAGCGGCTCCTGGGTGAACTCATGCAGGCCGAGAAAGTACTGCATGTATGGGTTCTCCTGGATTGCCGTCACGCAGCTCTCGTCAGTCAGCTTCTCCGCCTCTTTGATATAGATGGAGCCGAAGGCAATCCGGGAAGAGTAGGCCCGGCGGCCGGTCTCCACGCTCATGGTGCGAAGATAGATTTCCTCAATCTTCTCTCAGGGCATGATCCGGGAAAGCTTCACCCAACGGTTCTTCGGGTCCAGCGAGCCGCCAAACGGCAGAAAGAACTCTTCCAGCGGAAGCTGTTCATAATCCGTGCTGTAGTACATCCAAACACCCCAAATCCGGGACTTTTCGCTGAAATCCCGCTATTTTGCCTGGCGTTATTGTACCACATCACATGGGAGAATGGTACTGTTTTCTCCCGTTTTCGCCATGTTTTCTAAACCAGAAAGGCTTTCTCAGTAGACCCTACTTATTTCCATAGTACTCTGTGGCAGAAACTACTTTTGTCTCTTCCCAGTAGTAATCTTCATCACCAATTACATAATCATACCAATAATCTTTCAAACGGCCATTAAAGCCATATGCCAAAGGAGCATCTTTAGCCAGCGTTCCAATATAGTATTGATGTGGGTGATTATCAGATACACCATAACCGCATATAATTCTTATTATATTCCCATCTGTAGGAGATACCTTTGGTTCAACTCGCGTTGGGGACCAATCGGTCCAGATTAATGTGTATGTTTTATGTAGATCCGAGTCGCAATTACAGCACCAATTACCTTTTTCGCCATTCCATGCACCATATCTATACAATGTAATCGTGCCAGTATCATCGGTTGAAATGACATTTTCTTCTGTCGATACATTCACGGAACTAGTTGCCGTAGGGATATTTGCGGTTTGACCTTGGCTTGCCGCTGAGTGATTGTCCACAGGAATGGAAGAACCTATGTTCCCACTTGGAGCAGATAATGAACTAATAATCAGAATCATAGCGACTGCAATAAGAATTCCTATGCCCCCAATTATATACTTTTTCTTACTCCAAAAACTAGGCTTTGGCCTGTCGGAGGACTCCCTTCTTTCCATGCTATGTTGATAACAATTGACAATGAATTTTGCAATTTCACGCTCTGTCATACTATCAATATCTGCGGCTACATCAAGGCCAGAAGAAAGGCCCTCAATTGTATTTATATCAACATCATCAATTCGCAACAGGCAAATTTTTTCTTTGCCTTCATTTATCGGCTTTAATATTGTCTTCCATTCAACAAAGCCAGTCCAGTTCTTCTCGCTATAGTCTGGGGAGAGCAGAACTACGACAAAGTCGCTATTGCGGTATACATTTTCGATTTTTTCTTTTGCATTTGGACCATTAAAACTCTCTTTGTGCCAATTGTCATAAAAAATATCATCGCGCCTAAATCCCAAGTTCATAATCTCTTTACAGACAGATTCAACCAGATTCCTATACTGTCCCGTGAAAGAGACAGCAATTTTGAACTTGTAAGGATTATTCGATCCTTTTTCCATGTTAGTTGACCTCCTCGTATGGTAATACTGGGATTCAATCTTCATTTCGAGCATTCTCCATATATTTACTTTAGTATACCAATGATATGTTACTTTGTCAATTTTTTCTGGCAAAACATTTGATTGGAACACAGTCTGCAAATAGAAAGTCAAGAGAAAAATGAGAATAAGTGAAAGATTTTTTCTCATCCAGTTTCGGGTACAGCAAAGAGACCACCGCGGAGCGCTGGCCTGTGCAGGAAGCGGGAGGCTTTCAGGAATCGGATTCGTCTGCCTCGGCCTCTGCGTCCTCCTTTGGTGCAAGGAAAGCGTTCACCTTTCCGTAGTAGATGCGCAGGAATTTGTTTGCGCCAGCGGTCATGTAGACGTAGTAAGGCTTTCCCTCGGCGCGCTTTTTGTCCATGAAGGCGTAGACAGGGTTGTCCTGCGGGGAGCGCTGGATCAAGCCATCCATGATTTGAAAGAGCGTCTTCCGCAAACGCGGCGAGCCCTTCTTGGTCGTGGGATTGCTCCTGCGCTCGTAGTCTCCGGATTCCTTCTTGCGAGGATCAACGCCCACAAACGCAGTGAGCGCGCCTCGGTGCTCAAACCTGGTAACGTCGCCAATCTCAGCAATGAGCTGGGGCCCCAGGGTTGGGCCAACACCGTCCATGCTCAGCACCACGTCATATTCCGGCATCTGCGAGGCGGTCTGGTCCATCTTGACCCGCAGTGCTTCAACGGTTTCCGAGGTGACGTTCAAGACAGAAACCGCCTGCCGAACAAGCATTTTGGTGTTGTCGTCCTTACTACAATACTACAATACCAATACTACAAAATACAATATCCCCTGTGTTCGCGTGCTGGACGAGGCCACCGCCTCCCTGGACGTGGAGAACGAGACCAAGGTGCAGGGCGCCCTGTCCCGGCTGCTGGCCGACAAAACGGTGCCGGTGATTGCCCACCGGATGCGCACGGTCCAGGCGGCGGACAAGATCGTGGCGCGCTCCGAGGGCCGGGTGGCCGAGGAGGGCAGCCCCACCCGGCTGCCGGCCAAACAGGACGGCATCTTCCGCCGTATGACCCAGCTCCAGACCGCCAGCGCAGGTTGGAGCATTGCATAAGAGAAGCCTCCGATCAAAACGCGGCGCAGACTGATGACAGTCTGCGCCGCAAGCCATATGCGGGGATCGTTTATTTGCCCAGCAGGCAATACAGGAAGGTGACAATCTCGGCATGGGTGCAGCTCTGGCCCACACCGAATCTGCCGTCTCCGACGCCGGCGGTGACACCCTTCTCCACGGCCCACAGGACGGCCTTGTAATAGTAGTCCTCCGCCCTCAGGTCAGAGAAGGGAGCTTCGCCCTGGGGCGGCTCCGGCCTGCCCGCGGCGGCCCAGAGGAAGGTCATGGCCTGCTCCCGGGTGCAGCTCTGGCCGACGCCGAATCTGCCGTCTCCGACACCGGCGGTGACGCCCTTCTCCACTGCCCACAGGACGGCGTTGTAATAGTAGTCCTCCGCTTTCACGTCAGAGAAGGTGGGAATGATCAGCATCCCGCCGTCTTTGCACACACGGTTCAGTTCACTGATCGCCGCCAATGGATTGTCCAGCAGGTGGATCACGTTTCCGGCTACGACTTTATCAAAGCTGCCGTCCGGGTAGGAAAGGGCGGTGATATCGGCCCGGGCGAAGGAAACGTTGGGAAAGGCCCCACAGCTCTTTTTCGCCTTCTTCAGCATGTTCAGGGAGAAATCCGTCGCAGTCAGACTCCTGCATCTTGGCGCGATCACAGCAGAGAGGAGTCCTGTCCCGCAGGCGCATTCCAGTACCGTGTCTTCAGATTCGATCAGAGCTGATACGATCTCTTTCAGTCTTTGATGCGTCTTCCTGTTCATGACGTTGACAAATAGATCATAGACACCGGCAACCTGATCCCAAAACATCCTGTCACTCCCTTGTTAGCTATATCTAACCCGTGCCGAAAATGAAACGCGCAGAGAAGGGCTTTTTCTTCCATCGTCTGCGCAGGCGGTTTTGCCGCCACTGGTTAGCTCCTGCTTACCATTATACTCCCCTATCAAATTGTTTTCAAGGGGGTTTTTCATAAATTCCGGGAAAAGACTTGCATTTCTGTGAGATTTTGATTATAACGCGGTTAGCATCTGTTAACTTACGAACTGGAAAGAAGGTTTGTCCATGAAGAAAAAGAAACAAAACGATTACTGATTGCTAGTTGCTTACTACTTTTCCCCGGCATGATACGACGCCTCTGGATCAGCCTCCTCTGAACTGCTGTGTTTTGGCAGGCGAATTGTCAGAATGATTGCATTCTCCTCCTCCACCTGGCTGGCTTCCGCCGCAATCCCCGCCTGCCGCAGGGTGCTCAGATGTCGGTCCAGGGAGTTGAGAAAGAGCCGCAAATCTTTCATCAGCAGCTTTCTGGGGGCCTTCCTGGGCTTCCCGGGCCGGGAGAGCAGCTCCTCCACATAGGCCTCCGTTCTGGCCACGGTGAGATCCCGGCGGACGATGACCTCAATGGCTTCCAGACGCTGCGCAGGATCCGGCAGCTTCAGCAGAGCCCGGGCGTGGCGCTCTGAGAGGCCGTGCTCCCGCAGCGCGGTCCGTACCGCGGGAGGGTGCTTCAAAAGGCGGAGCTTGTTGGCCACGGCGGAGGGACTTTTCCCCAGACGCAGGGCCGCCTGCTCCTGGCTCATGCCGCTGATTCGCAGCAGTCTGGCGATTCCCTCCGCCTCCTCCCAGCAGTCCAGATCCTTCCTTTGCAGATTCTCCACCAGAGCCGCGAAGCCGCTCTGCTCCTGGTCCAACTGCAGCAGCAGGCAAGGCAGCTCAGTCAGTCCGGCCAGTCGGGCGGCCCGCAGCCGCCGCTCTCCGGCGATCAGCTCATAGATTCCGTCCTGCTTTCGGACGGTGAGGGGCTGTAAAAGGCCGTGTTGGGCGATGGAAGCCGCCAACTCCGTCAGATCCTCCCGGTCAAAGCGCTGCCGGGCCTGGGCGGGATTGGGGCGAATCAGCTCCGGCGGAAGCAGCAGCAGCTTTCCGCCGGAGACTTTGAATTTGGGTCGTTGCATCCACATTCCTCCGGATCTCTTTGGGGTACAGTACCATTGTAAGCCCGTCCTGTGCCAAAATCCCACGAAGAGAACGGGAGCGGAAAGTTTTTCCGGGAGGGTGGATTGACAATTCCGGGAAAGTGGAGTATGATAGGCTTACCGGCAGAAAATGCCGGGAGACTGAAAAAGATCGGAGGAAAGACTATGTTCTGTGAAAAGTGCGGTACCCGCATTGATGACGGCGCGCCCTTCTGCCCCAATTGCGGAAACCGGGTAGGCGCTTCCGAAGCAGCTCCCGCGCCCGAAGCTTCCCCGGCGTCCTCTGCACCGATGGGAACCGCGCCGGTCAACCCCGGCCTGAACAACATCCCTGCCGCCCCTGCCTTCCAGCCTGCCGCGCCCCGTGCCGGGCTGAAGCTCCCATCCTGCGGCGGCCTGTTTGACAAGTTCAACAACATGAAGGGCCTGGGTCAGATCTTCTACGGCTGCACCTGCATTCTTCTGGTTCTCTGCTTCATTTTCTCGCTTCTGAGACTGTTCTCCGTCTATGGACAGGGGATTTCCCTGGCGCTGGGCGCCCCCTGGCTGCTGGTGATCTCCAATATCCTCTTCACCCTCTGCATCACCTTCTTCCTGCTGGACTACTTTGACCGCTTCAGCCTCAAGGGACTCTGGCTCCTGATCGTGGGCTCCGCCGGGCTGATCTTCCTGCTGTTCCTCATCAAGTGGATCGCCGGCATCGAGGGCTACAGCGTGCACCTGTCCGTGGGGGGCTGGTTCTTCCTGCTGTTCCAGGCCGGCCTGACGGCAGTTTCTGTGCTGTATCTGCTGGAGAAGAAAAAGAACTGAACAACGGAAGACTTCTTCCCCGTGAGAAACCGGAAGGCCCGCGGCCTTCCGGTTTCTCATGCTGCCAGCCGGGAAGAAGGGGCTTGTCCCGACCGGAGGAAGTGGGCTAAGGAGCGACAGGGGGACGGAACGGCCATTGCAGGATTTTCTGTCAAGCGAGCGTTTCTCAGAAGCATCTGCGGATTCCGGCAGCCCGCGCAAAAATATTTCAAAAAGGAAAAAGTTTTTCTTGACTTTTTCCGAATTCTGCATATAATATAAATGCGCTTGGAAATCGTCAGAGGAGAGCGCAGCGATAGCGGGTTTGTGTAAAGGTAGCACACCGGACTCTGACTCCGTTTGTGAGGGTTCGAATCCTTCACCCGCTGCCAAAGGAATTGAGTCAAAATCTTCGGATTTTGACTCTTTTTCTTTGTTTCAAGCCACTTTTTGATGGTTTTTTGTGCCGATGGACGCTTCGAAAGACGCCTCCAAAAAAGTTTGGCCTTTAGTTTGGCCTTTACCCACTGTATTCATTAAAAATATGCAGTGGATTTCTCAGGTGTTTTCAAGCGTTTTTGGCCGTCTACCGTCAAAAAAGTTTTCCCTTATGCGATTTATCAGCCTTGGAGATTCACGATTAAGCTGTCCTTACGCTGTGGATAAAGCGCTCCATTCGGTTTGCGCTCTCCTCCTTCATCTGGTCGGTGACGTGACCGTAGACATCCAGCGTGAAGGCTGCAGTGGCGTGTCCCAGGTTGCCTTGGACTGTCTTGACGTCGTCTCCGGCTTGCAGCGCTGCCACAGCGTAGGAATGGCGCATATCATGGAACCGGACCTCCGGGGCACCAATCCTGGTCACAATCTCCTTGAAGTGGTTATAGACAGTGTTCGGATTCAGGTACTCACCAAGCTCATGGGTGAACACGAGGTTCATGGGATTCTGAAAACATTCACCGTGCTGCAACTGCCAGGACTGCTGCTGCTTCTTGACACGATAAAGGACGTTCATGACCTCCTTTGCCGGCTTCAGCTTTCTTGCCTTTCCGTTCTTTGTCGTGACAAGCTTGCACCTGCCGTCCCCCTCCCGGGGGCGCTGGAGCTGCTTATCAATCAAGAGCGTGCCGCGTGAAAAATCAACCGAGTCCCAGGTCAAGCCGAGGACCTCTCCCTTGCGCAAGCCGGTAAACAACGTCACGAAAAACAAGTGCTCGTACTCGTCGCCTTTGATTTCTTCCAAAAAATCGGAAATCATGTACTGATCCATGGGATGCATCTCTTTTTTCTCAACGCGGGGACGCACGGAGGAATCGGCAGGATTCGTTGGGATGTAACCATTGAGCACAGCCTGCTTCAGTGCCGCATGTAGAACGCCGTGAAAGTTCTTAATCGTTTTGGCGGAATGGGTTTCAGTCTTGCTGTTATAGAAGCTCTGGATCGTGTGAGGATTCAGAGAATCCAGCCGAATGGCACCCATCGCAGGCTTGATGTGGTTTTTGATCGCTGTCTTGTAGGTGTAGGCCGTAGATTCCTTTACGCCTACAAGATAATCCTTTGCCCAGATATCCAGCCATTCGCCAAGCGTCATCTTGCAGGGATCAATGTAAGTCCCCTTATCGATGTTGGCGGTTGCTTCACGAAGCTTCTGTGCAACCTCCTTCTTGGACTTCCCGTAAATCGTGCGTTGGATCTGCTTCCCGGTTCCGGGATCATACCCGGTCGTAAAGCGGGCTTCCCAGTATGAGTACTTCTTTCCTTTTTGCGTTATCGTTTTTTGCCGGATCGAACCTGTTCCGGCCACTGTTCTATGCGTTTTGCTGTCTGGCATAAATGCCTCCTTTCCAGCCACACAGCAGATGTTGTCTCTACTATTATTATACTGACAATGTGGCTGTTTTACAACTTATTCCGACGTTTTTCGCAGATATTCTTCGAAAGCATCCCTGGGAATCCGGTAGAAACGCCCAACTCGGACGCTGTAAATCTTCCCGGATCGCACCAGCCTATAGGCGGTGTTTTTCCCAATGGAAAGAATCTGCATCAGGTCCTCCACCTTGAGCACAAGAGGAAGGTCTTTTGTTTTTTTGGATTGTTTTGACATAACGACCTCCTATAGAAGGTTTTAGCTGGGGCAACGCCTGATGCCTGGCGAATGGACACATAGAAATCTCATCTCCCCGTCTCTCCGACCGGGCCGCGTTGGGCGGAAGTATCATTATACCCCTCGGAAGCGTCGTCGCGTTATGCGGGTGCCGCCCGCGCATGAGTGCTCTTGCTCCTGCTGGCACAGGAGAGATAGCCGCTCAGCCTCCAGGGAACGATCAGGCGCTTTCAATTGTCAAGGTACAACGCTGCATCCGTGCAGCGGAAAAGCGCATGGGGGTGCCT
>CAMOSU010000010.1 GCA_946625125.1 uncultured Clostridia bacterium | reverse complement strand
GCCCCAGTGCGCGCACTGGGGCACCTCCCCTGCAAGCAGGGGAGGTTTTGCGGAGGCAGCTCCAAAAACCCCGATTTGCCTTACCGCAAGCTCCTCCTGCGACGAGGAGAATGCCCGGGGGCGAATGCCGATAAAAAAGGAAGAAGCAAGAGCCGGAGGGATTCAGGCGCTTGCTTCTTCCTTATTCCTTTTACCTGTTATCTGTGAACCACGGTGCCGCTCTCGCCGCGGACGGCTTTGCCGGCGTTCTCCAGGGAGGCGATGATGGCCTCTCCGCCGGTCCGGGCAAAGGAGATGGCCGCCTTGACCTTGGGGAGCATGGAGCCGGGGGCGAAGTGGCCCTCGCCGCAGTACCGTTCGGCCTCTTCCACGGTCATTTCATCCAGGGACTTCTGGTCGGGCTTGCCCCAGTTGATGCAGACCCGGTCCACGGCGGTCAAAATCACCAGTGCGTCAGCATGGACCAGCTCCGCCAGCTTGGCGGAGGCGAAGTCCTTGTCGATGACCGCGGGGGTACCCACGAGCTTGCCGTCCTTGCGGATGACGGGAATGCCGCCGCCGCCCACGGTGATGACGACAAAGCCCTGATCCACCAGTGCGTTCACCATGTTCTTCTCGATCACGTCCACCGGCTTGGGGGAGGGGACCACCTGGCGATAGCCCCGGCCCGCGTCCTCCACCATGGTGTAGCCCTTCTCAGCGGCAATGCGTTCGGCGGTCTCCTTGTCATAGAAGGCGCCGATGGGCTTGGTGGGATGTTGGAAGGCGGGGTCGGCCTCGTCCACCAGGACCTGGGTGACGATGGTGGCCACATCCTTCTGAATGCCCCGGGCGCTGAGCTCATTGCCGATGGCGTTCTGCAGATGGTAGCCGATGTAGCCCTGACTCATGGCGCCGCACTCGGGGAAGGGCATGTCGGACTTGATGGCCTTCGCCTCGGCGGCGGTACCCATACCCAGGTTGATCATGCCCACCTGGGGGCCGTTGCCATGGGCGATGATGACCTCGTTGCCCTGGGCGATGAGATCCACGATGGGTTTGGCAGTCTCTTCGACGAGCTTGAGCTGCTCATAGGGGGTATTGCCAAGGGCGTTGCCGCCGAGGGCGATGACGATGCGCTTTGCCATAAAGATTGATTCTCCTTTTTTATGTCGCATTGTTTATCAGGTAAGAAGTAATGGGTAATAAGTATAGGGGATCAATAACAGGAAACTTGTTACGGATTACTTGTTACTTTTTTCGGATCAAAAGATCTTCCGTTTGTCGGTTCCGGCGTCCATAGCCATGAGGGCGTGAACGGGGTCCCGCACCTGGGCCAGGAAGATCATGGCTGCAATGATGTAGGGCTTGAAGCTGGCCTGCTTATAGAGCGGAACCAGATAGCGGTCGAAGACGGAGTTGTCCACCTCGCCCTCGGGGCAGCTCAGGCCCGAGATGTCCGCAGGCAGGCAGTGGAGGTAGAGGGCCTTGCCCTCCTTGGTGAGCTTCATCATCTCCTCGGTGCAGCTCCAGTCCTTGTGGGCGGCGTTCTGGGCCAGCAGCCGCTGCTCCAGCTCGTCAATGCCCGCCTGGTCTCCCTTGCTGTACAGCGCGGAGCGCTCCTCCATGGCGGCAAAGGGCGCCCAGGACTTGGGGTATACAATGTCCGCGTCCCGGAAGGCCTCGGCCATGCTGTGGGTCTTGGTGAAGCTGGAGCCGTAGGTCCGGCAATTCTTCCGGGCAATGTCCTCCACCTGGGGGAAGACGTCGTAGCCCTCGGGGTGAGCCAGCACCACGTCCATGCCGAAGCGGGTGAACAGGCCGATGACGCCCTGAGGCACCGAAAGGGGCTTGCCGTAGCTGGGAGAGTAGGCCCAGGTCATAGCCACCTTTTTCCCCTTCAGATTTTCCACACCGCCGAAGTGGTGGATCACATGCAGCATGTCCGCCATACATTGAGTGGGGTGGTCCACGTCGCACTGGAGATTTACCAGGGTAGGCCGCTGCTCCAGAATGCCCTCCCGGAAGCCCTCGTCCAGGGCGTCCATAAAGGTCTTCTGGTATTCGTGGCCCTGGTGAATGTACATATCGTCCCGGATGCCGATGACGTCGGCCATGAAGGAGACCATGTTGGCGGTCTCCCGCACGGTTTCGCCGTGGGCGATCTGGGATTTCTTCTCGTCCAGCACCTGCTCCTCCAGACCCAGCAGATTGCAGGCGGAGGCGAAGGAGAAGCGGGTCCGGGTGGAGTTGTCCCGGAACAGGGAAATGCCCAGGCCGGAATTGAAGATTCGGGTGGATTTGTTGCGCTCCCGCAGATCCCGCAGGGCGTCGGCCACCGCGAAGACGGCGGCTATTTCATCGTCCGTCTTGTCCCAGGTCCAGTAGAAGTCCTGCTTGTACATGTTCTTGATGTGCAGCGTTTCCAGGCGCCGGGCCAGTTCAAAGGCTTTGCTCATGTCGATCCTCCCTTATCTGATGTCATTCCCAGTCAGCTCCTGGCGGAAGCTGGTGGCGGAGCCGTCCTTGTTTTCGGGCTTGTAGAGCATGGGTACCGCGGCGTAGAGGGCGGCGCAGACCACCAGGTCCTGCTTCCAGGTGATCTCGTTGGGGGCGTGGGCCTGGCTCTCCGCGCCGGGGCCGAAGCCCACGCAGGGGATGCCGTAGCGCCCCTGGATGGAGACGCCGTTGGTGGAGAAGGTCCACTTGTCCGTCAGGGGGCGGCCCTCCCGCTTGGAGCGGGCAGTTTCGTCAGCCCAGAGCCGGGTCTCTCCCCAAAGGGCGCGGTGGGCGTCCACCAGGGCCTGGACGTGGGGGGCGCTCTCCTTGTTGATCCAGGTGGGGAAGAAGGCCTCGGTCTCGTAGACGTGGCCGGTCCAGGAGGGCCGGTCATACATATACATGGAGACCTTCACGTCCTTGGCGTATTTCCGCACGGCGGGCAGCTCCTCGATTTCCTTCAGGCAGGACTGGTAGGTCTCCCCCGCGGTCATGCGGCGGTCGATGGAGATGGAGCAGGAGTCCGCCACGGCGCAGCGGCTGGGGGAGGTGTAGAAGATCTGGCTGGTGGTGCAGGTCCCCCGGCCCAGGAAACGGGCGTCCTCATAGTGCTCGGGATTGTACTTGGGGTCCAGCATCTTCACAAGGCCCTTGATCTGCTTGTCGTCTCCGGCGTCGTTCTCGTTGAGATCCCGGACGTTCAGCAGAATCTCCGCCATTTTGTGAATGGCGTTGTCCCCCCGCTCCGGGGCGGAGCCGTGACAGCTTACCCCGTGGACATCCACCCGAATCTCCATGCGGCCCCGGTGGCCCCGGTAGATGCCCCCGTCGGTGGGCTCGGTGGAGATGACGAATTCAATCTTGCTCCGGGCGTCCTCGGGACCCTGGAAATACTCGTTGACAATGGACTGCCAGCACATGCCGTCGCAGTCCTCCTCCTGAACGGAGCCCACCACCATGATCCGGTATCCGGCGGGAATGAGATTCAGGTCCTTCATAATCTTCACGCCGTAGGCTGCGGCGGCCATGCCGCCCTCCTGATCGGAGCCGCCCCGGCCGTAGATGAGGGTGTCGGTTTCGTAGCCTTGGTAGGGATCGGCCTCCCAGTTGGCCCGGTTGCCGACGCCAACGGTGTCGATGTGGGAGTCAATGGCAATGATTTTGTCGCCCTGACCCATCCAGCCAATGACGTTGCCCAGCTTGTCATATTCCACCTTGTCATAGCCCAGCTTTGTCAGCTCGGCGGCAATGCGCTTTGCCACCCCTTCCTCCTCGCAGGACTCGGAGGGAATGGCAATCATGTCCCGGAGGAAACGGGACATGTCCTGCTTGTATCCCTCGGCAGCTTGTCGGATCAGTTCACAATCCATAACAGACCTCCGCATTCGTGATAATTCCATAAAAATTTTTCCACACTACCATACATTTTAGCACAAGTGTACAAGAAGTCAACCCGAAGTGCAAAATTTTCTTTCATTTAGAGAAAAGCTGTGGTATGATTAGCATGAAGGAAAACCCAAATAAAAAAACAGGAGGAACTTAACATGATCGACCTTTCCATCTGCAAGGAAGGCCTGGCCCACAACATCCAAAAGGCCAGAGAAAACAACGTCATCATCCCCACCATCGCTCAGATGCAGAACCCCGATCTGATCCCTGAAAAGATCAAGGAACGGCTCACCAAAACCGACCTCTGGGCAGTGGACCCTGTGAACCTGTTCCGGATCAACTGGCACAACGAGGCCAAGGAGTCCGGCGGCCTGTACCAGAAGGTTCCCAACTACGTGGAAATTCCCTCCGAGCTCTCCGGTGTACCCTGCCGCATTCTTGCCATGGCGGGCAAGTGGTTCCCCACGGGCTGCCACAAGGTAGGCGCCTCCTACGGCTGCCTGGTGCCCCGGCTGGTGACGGGCCAGTTTGACGCCGACTACCACCACGCCGTCTGGCCCTCCACCGGCAACTACTGCCGGGGCGGCGCCTTCAACTCCAAGCTGCTGGCGGTGGACTCCGTGGCCATTCTCCCCGAGGACATGTCCAAGGAGCGCTTCGACTGGCTCAAGTCCATCGCGGGCCAGATCATCGCCACCCCGGGCTGCGAGTCCAACGTCAAGGAAATCTTCGACAAGACCTGGGAGCTGAAGCAGGACCCCACCATGATGATCTTTAACCAGTTTGCCGAAATGGGCAACCCCCTGTGGCACTACAACGTTACCGGCACCGCCCTGGCGGAGCTCTTTGAGGCGGTGAAGAAGCCCGGTCAGCGTCTGGCTGCCGCCGCTTTCACCTCCGGCTCCGCAGGCACCATGTCCGCCGGCGATCTGCTGAAGGACCGCTATCCCCGGATGAAGCTGGCGGTGGGCGAAGCCCTCCAATGCCCCACCATCTTGAACAACGGCTTCGGCGGCCACCGCATCGAAGGCATCGGGGACAAGCACATCCCTTGGGTTCACAACGTCCGCAACACCGACATGGGCATTGCCATTGACGACGAGGACTCCCAGCGTCTGCTGCGGCTCTTCAACACCCCCGAGGGCCAGAAGTACCTGAAGGAAGCGCTTCACATGTCCGACGAGCAGATTGAAAAGTTCACCTGGATGGGCATTTCCGGCATTGCCAACGTCCTGTGCTGCATCAAGATGGCCAAGTGGTATGAGCTCAACGAGAACGATGTGATTGTCACCGTGCTCACTGACTCCGCCGTGATGTACAAGTCCCGGGTGGAGGAGCTCAACGAGATGTACGGCCCCTACTCCGTCTTCGAGGCCTCCAAGGACCACGCCCTGCACATGCTGGGCCTGAAGACCGACAATATGCTGGAGCTGACCTACCCCGAGCGCAAGCGGGTCCACAACCTGAAGTATTACACCTGGGTGGAGCAGCAGCAGATGAAGGTGGAGGATCTGGACGATCAGTGGTACAAGCCCCAGGTTTGGGACGAGATTCACGCCCAGGCCGCCGAGCTGGACAAGCTCACCGAGGCCTTCAACGAAGAGGTTGGCCTGCTGGCCAAGCTCTGATTTCCCGCGCTGGGACGGCCTTTGGCCGTCCCAGCGTGCCATTCATTCTGGGAGCCTCCCCACGAAAGAAGCCCCGCCGCAGACCCTCAGCCGCAGCGTTCCCCGGAGAGAAGTAGCCGTCGCCCCAACAGAAAGGAGTATTATCATGAAACAATCCTTATTTCGCTGTCTGGCCCTGTTTCTTGTAGTCGCAATGACTGTCTGTATGCTGCCGATGACCGCTCTGGCCGGGGGGGACCCGGAAGAGGAGAAGGTGTACGGCGCGTCTGTGTTCGTAAGCTGCCCCATTGCCGGCGAGCACCCGAAGCTCACCGGACTTGCCCAGCATGACAGTTATCCCTATACGGTGGACGAGGTTCACTTTTTTGAGCTGGACGCCAACGGAAACCCCAGCGGGAAGTTCCTGACGGAGAGCTACAGCTATGTGGCGAATCAGAAATACGCCTGTCAGGCCTTCGTTACCCTGAAGGCGGGTTACGTATTTGCCGACACGCCTTCCTACGGCGGCATCAACGGCCATGACGCCCAAATTGAGCGCCTGAGCAGCGTCACCGCCGCCCTGACTTACATCTTTACCTGCGCGCCGGGGACTGTAACAGTCAGCTTCGATCCCAACGGCAGCCCGGACCCGGCTCCCGCCCCGCTGGCGGTCCCCCTGGGCGGCACGATCTGGGACGCGGTTCGGAATTATGAGCAGGTTCAGATGCCGAATCTGCCCTATGAGCGCTTCTGGGGCTGGAGCCTGAGCCCCTTCGGCGACGACGACGGCAGCTATTACTTTGATGAAACAGTCACCGCCGACCTGAAGCTCTACGCCATGTGGGATCCCTGTATCGAGTCGGTGGATCTCTACGTCAGCCTGCCCGAAAGCTGCCTGGTGGAGAATCAGGACGGACCCATCCTGAGCGTGCCGGAGACAGCCCCCTACGATGCGTATACCGAGCAGTTCTTCCTGGGACTGGTGGACGGCCATTTGCACAGCGATCTGATCTATACCGGCCCGCTGCAGAAGGGAGGAACCTACTACAGCCAGGCCTATGTGTACCTGAACGTGGCCGGAGAGCTCCCGCGGATCAATCTGCACGGGGCGGAGCTGATCTCCGCTGAAAAAAATGAATGGGGAGAAATTACCGTCCTGTACAGCGTGACGGTTCCCGCCGGGGATACGCTGCGGGAGGCCGGCGCCTGGATCGCTGCGCCCCGGGCGGGCTCCGACGCCACGGAGAGCCATCCGCAAATCATCAACCTGACCCCCGGCATCCAGATGGGCGTACAGGGCTGGTACACCGACGCCAACGCCGCCGGGGAATTCTATGCGGGGTCCCTGGAGGGGGGAAAGACCTACTACGCCCGGATCAACCTCTACGACGGTACGGGAATGTACACCGTCAGCGAGAAGGGGCTGCAATTCCAGCTCGAGGGCAAGAATGCCAGGCTTGTGAAGCTGGTGAACGGCTCCGCCTTTGGCACGCCGAACTCCGTCAGCGCCATTGTGGCCGTGACCATCCCGAGGAGCTATTCCTTCACGGTGAGCTGCGCGCCCGATGCGTGCGGCAGAATCAGCTCGGACCGCTACAGATTGGATGGCTGGGCCAGGATCTATGACTTTGGCAGCGTGGAGGAGGGCCCCGTCACCCTGACGGCGAAGCCCGCCCCCGGCTTCCAGTTCAAGATGTGGTACAACGCCAAAAGCTTTGAGATTCTCAGCAGGGACCCGGTCTACAGCTTTGATCTGAACAAGGACACGGAGATTGTCGCCTACTTCGTGGAGCGGCGCTTTGAGGATGTGGACGCCTGGGATTATTTCTATGAGCCGGTGATGTGGGCGGTGAATCATCAGCCCCCCATTACCAGCGGCACCGGACAGGGGCAGTTTTCGCCCAACGCCCCCTGCACCCGGGAGCAGATCATGACCTTCCTATGGAAAGCCCGGTATGAGCCCGGCCACTCCAACGATCCCTCCCCCTTCCTGGATGTTCAGCCCGGCGCTTATTACTATGACGCCGTGCTCTGGGCAGTGGAGAACGGGATCACCAGCGGCACCGGGGACGGCAACTTCGGTGTGGGTATGCCCTGTACCCGGGAGCAGGCCATGGCCTTCCTGTGGAGGGCCGCGGGCTCTCAGACGCCCCAGGGCGGGAGCAGCCCCTTCGGGGACGTGCATCCGGGGGATTACTTCTATAACGCCGTGCTCTGGGCCGTGGAACACAGGATCACCAGCGGCACCGGAGACGGGAACTTCGGTGTGGGCATGACCTGCACCCGGGCGCAGATCATCACCTTCCTCAGCAAGCTCTACGCCCCTGTGGGCTGATACTGTTATCCAATTAAACCATTTAAAATCTTTGCGGCCAGATTTGCGCCATACTTCGTTGTCGTCCTTGCCGGGCGTCAAGCCCGGCTGCGTCCTCCGCCTCGTCTGGCACAAATCTGCCTCGCAAATCTTTTGAAAGCGTTTTATCGGATCATCGTATGAGCCCCGCCCGGAGAGGGAAGCGGCGGGACCAAGCCCTGCCTGCCCCGCCGTTCCCCCGGGGGGTACGTCCATCCGGGGGACGGGGAATGCGGATTCTTCGCCGCACTCAGAATGGCCGGGGAAGGGGGAATACGGATTCTTCGCCGCGCTCAGAATGGCCCGGGAAGGGGAATGCGGATTCTTCGCCGCGCTTAGAATGACCGGGGACGGCGTTCCGCCGTTCGCCAACTGTGAGGTAAATTATGCGAAATGTGAAATGCGCCCGCTGCGTGAAATGCGGAAGGGAATACCGGGCTGTCCCGGATCTCACCAACTGCCAATGCGGCGGCATCCTGGATATTGTCTACGATTACGACTACATCAAGTCGGTGCTTACAAAGCAGACCCTTGCTGCCCGGAATAAGCCTACCATGTGGCGCTACCGGGAGCTGCTGCCTGTGGAGGAAAGCACCCCGGACCCGGAGCTGCGGGTGGGTTGGTCCCCCCTCTATGAAGCCCCCCGGCTGGCAAAGCGTCTGGGCCTCAAGGGCCTTTGGATCAAGGATGACGGGGTGAACCCCACCGCCTCCCTGAAGGACCGGGCCTCCGCCATGGCTGTGGCCAAGGCCCGGGAGGCCGGGGCCAAGGTCATCGCCTGCTCCTCCACGGGCAATGCAGCCTCCTCTCTGGCGGGCAACGCCGCCGCCGCGGGGTTGAAAACCTACATCTTCGTCCCCGCCCGGGCGCCCAAGGGGAAGGTGGCCCAGCTCATGACCTTCGGGGCCACGGTGATTTCCGTTCAGGGCAGCTATGAGGACACCTTTGAGCTGTCCAAGGCTGCCATTGAGAAATGGGGCTGGTACAATCGCAACGCCGCAATCAATCCCTATCTCTCCGAGGGCAAGAAAACCGTGGGCCTGGAGATCATGGAGCAGCTCAACTGGCAGGTGCCGGACTATATCGCCATCTCCGTGGGCGACGGCTGCACCATTGCCGGACTCTGGAAGGGCTTGAAGGATCTCTATGCCATCGGCTTTATTGACCGGCTGCCCAGGCTGATTTCCGCCCAGGCGGCGGGCTGTTATCCCATCAACCGGGCCGTGGAGACCGGAGAGCCCTGGCGGCCCATGGAGGAGAACACCCTGGCGGACTCCATCGCCGTGGGGGTTCCCCGGAACGCGGACAAGGCCATCGCCGCCATTCGGGAATCCGGCGGCCTCACCGTGGAGGTCACGGACGAGGAGATCATGGACGCCCAGAAGCTCCTGGGGGAGAGCTGCGGCGTCTTCGGGGAGCCCGCGGGAGTCACCGGCACCGCGGGGATCAGGAAGCTCCTGGAGCAGGGGAGACTGTCTGCTGATTCCACGGTGGTCTCCGTGGTCACGGGCAACGGCCTGAAGGACGTGGCCAACGCCATCGCCGCCCGGGGGGAGCCTCTGTCCTGTCCCTCGGATATGGACAAGCTTTTGGAAGCCTTTGCCCGGGCAGACATCCACCCGTAAACAGAAAAGAGGAAACCGGACGACTCCACGGGGCCGTCCGGTTTTTGCTGTCTGCTGATTGGATCTGCCGGGCAATGATTTTTGGGAACGTGCAGCACCAACCGAAATTGTTCATAAATAGTTTGATTTTTTCGCTATTTTTGTTCAAAATCCGGCGCTACAATGACAGCGTAAACAGAAAACAACAGCAAAGGAGCGTTACAATATGAGTACCTACGATCGGAACAACGAAAACCCCTTTGAAGAGCAGCCTGCTGAGCCCAAGCGCCCGGAGCAGAGCCCCGAGCTGTCTGCCGAGGCCCCCTGTGCGCCGGAGGAAGTCAACCACCGGCAGCCCGCCTGCAACGAGCAGCCCGCCTGCAACGAGCAGCCCGCCTGCAACGAGCAGCCCGCCTACGGCGGACAGCCCAATTACAACAGGCAGCCAAGCTATCAGGATTCCTATTACGCCTCCGGCCCGGCTTATACGCCCCGCCCGGGACAGAACAACGGCGCTCAGAGTACGGTCTCCGTGGCTCCTGAGAAAAAGCAGAAAAAGCGTTCCGGCGGCTTCTGGAAAAAGGCTGTGGCCCTGGCCCTGGTCTGCGCCCTGCTGGGCGGCGGCGCGGGCTTCGGCGGCGCCCTGCTGGCCAACCGTCTGGGGGGCAGCCGGGGAGAGAGCGGCGGCAGCACCAATCTCCAGGTGGCGGCAACCCGGGAGAACACCGAGCTGAACGTGGTGACTGTGGAGAGCGGCAAGCTGATGAACGCCAGCCAGGTCTACGCCCAGAACGTCAACTCCACCGTGGGCATCACCACGGAGATCACCACCACCAACTTCTGGGGCTATCAGTCCACTGCGGCGGCTGCCGGCTCCGGCTTCATTCTGACGGAGGACGGCTATATCCTCACCAATCAGCACGTCATTGACAAGGCCAACACCATCACCGTTGCCATGTACGACGGCACCAAGTACCCCGCTACCCTGGTGGGCTATGACGCCAGCAACGACATCGCCGTGCTGAAAATCGACGCCAAGGGCCTGACCCCCGTAACCCTGGGCGACTCCGACAAGCTGACGGTGGGCGACGAGGTTGTCGCCATCGGCAACCCCCTGGGCGAGCTGACCTTCTCCCTGACCAAGGGCAACGTCTCCGCCCTGAACCGGGCTGTGACCCTTTCCAGCAACGTCACCATGAACCTGATCCAGACGGACGCCGCCATCAACTCCGGCAATTCCGGCGGCGCGCTGTTCAATATGTACGGCGAGGTGGTGGGCATCACCAACGCCAAGTATTCCTCCAGCGGCTACTCCGGGGAGGCCAGCATCGACAACATCGGTTTCGCTATCCCCATCAACGCTGTCCAGGAGATCGTGAGCTCCATCATTGAAAAGGGCTACATCTCCACCCCCTACATCGGGGTCAGCGTGGGGAACGTCAGCGAGGAAAGCCAGAGCTACGGCATGCCCCAGGGCGCGGCCATCCGCTCCGTGGAGGAGGGAGGCCCCGCGGCCCAGGGCGGCCTGGAGGCCAACGACATCGTCACCGCCGTCAACGGCGAGACCATAGAGAGCTCCGATGACCTGAAGAAGAATGTGACCGCTGCCGAGCCCGGAGACAAGTTGGAGCTCACCGTCTACCGCCGGGGCGAGACCTTGACGCTCACCGTAACCGTGGGCGAGAAAACCCAGTCCGCTCTGCCCGCCCAGCAGAACGACCAGCAGGGCCAGGACGGCCAAAACGGTCAGAGCGGTCAGGAGGGCCAGGGCGACCAGAATCAGGGCGGCGGCTCCGATCCCTTCGGCTGGGGGGCCTGGCCCTTCGGCTGGGGTTTCGGCGGCTGATCCTGCGCGCCGGACTCTGATCCATACAGAATCAAGCACATAACCGTAGGGACGGCACTCTGCCGTCCGGTGTTCGGCACTCTGCCGTCCCTGCCGCGGAGAGCGGGGGATTGCCGCGGTAGGACGGCCTGGGGTCAGGCCGCCCTGCCGCGTGGCTGAACAGTTACTCAAGCGCAAGCCGCAGCTTCCAGAGCTGCGGCTTGTGCTTGATTTTTCTCAAAAAGCGGGTATAATAGAAGGCAACACCGGAAACAGGGGGGACGGGCATGCTGCCGGAGCTGTTTTGCGAAAAACTGAAGGGCCTTCTTGGAGAGGAATATGATGCCTTTCTGGCCGCCATGGATCGCCCCAGAGCCGTTGGCCTGCGGCTGAATCCCCTCAAGCTCCGGCATTCCGGGGAAAGCGAGGGACCTCTTCCTCAATCCGGCGAGGCGCGTCCAATCGAGGCTCTCACCGATTCCGGGCTGTTTCAGGCTTTGCGTTCCATGTTTCATCTGAGCCCGGTTCCCTGGTGTCCCACTGGCTTTTATTACGATCCCCAAAGCCGCCCTGGCCTGCATCCCTGGCACGCGGCGGGAGCCTACTATCTCCAGGAGGCCAGCGCCATGGCTCCCGTGGAGCTTCTGGACCCCCGGCCCGGGGAGCGGGTGCTGGATCTCTGCGCCGCTCCCGGAGGGAAAAGCACCCAGATCGCCGGGAAGATGCAGGGCAGGGGACTGCTGGTCTGCAACGAAATCCATCCCAAGCGGGCGGGCATCCTGTCCTCCAATCTGGAGCGACTGGGGGTATCCAACGCCCTGGTGCTGAATGAACACCCCGGGAAGCTGGCGGAGCGCTTTCCCGCTTACTTTGACCGGATTTTGGTGGATGCCCCCTGCTCCGGGGAGGGGATGTTCCGCAAGCACGACGCCGCCTTCCAGGACTGGAGCCCCGAGACCGTGGACATGTGCGCCCGCCGTCAGGGGGAGATTCTGGACTGCGCCGCCGCCATGCTGCGGCCCGGCGGACGGCTGGTCTACTCCACCTGCACCTTCTCCCCGGAGGAGAACGAGGGAGGCATAGCGATATTTTTGAAGCGGCACCCGGAGTTTGATACGGAGGCGGTTTCCGGAGAGCACTTTTCCCCCGGGCGGCCCGACTGGGCTGACGGGAACCCGGCTCTGACCAAAACCCTCCGGCTCTGGCCCCATAAGCTGATGGGGGAGGGACATTTTGCCGCTGTGCTGCGTAAAAACGCCCAGGCAGGGTCTGCCTGGGGCCTCCCGCAAGACCCGCGGGCCTCCCGGTCCCGTCATTCTGAGGGAAGGGAAGAATCCGATTCTCTTCCCCCGGCGCTGAAGAAGCTTCTCTCCGAGCTGGAGATCACGCTGCCCCAGGGGAAGCCCCTGCGCTTCGGGGACCGGGTGTTCTGGGCGCCGCCGGAGCTCCCGGAGCTGAGGGGCCTGAAGGTCCTGCGTCCCGGCCTGGAGCTGGCGGAGCTGCGGCGGGAGCTGGCAATTCCTGCCCATGCCCTGGCCCTTTGGGCGGGGGAGGCCGCGTCTTTGCATGAGCTGGCGGGGGAGGACCCCGCCTGCGCCGCCTATCTCCGGGGGGAAACCCTGACCACCGTCTGCTCCGGCTGGACCCTGGTGCGGGTGGACGGCCTCAGCCTGGGCTGGGGCAAGGGGGTCAAGGGCGTGCTGAAAAACCACTATCCCAAGGGATTGAGAATTAGTACTTTACAAGCGGACACAGTTGTGCTATAATGTATGGGTTAAAATTTGATTGATTGTCTTCTGCTTCCTCGGTTCGACAATTCTTTTGCGATCAAAGGAGTATGTTCCATGCTGAAATACGTCATACACGGTGGGAAGAGCCTCAACGGCAAGGTCATGATTTCCGGCGCCAAAAACGCCGCGGTGGGCATTCTGCCCGCCACCCTGCTGGTGAAGGGGGTCTGCCGCATCGAGAACGTTCCCGATATTTCCGACATTCGCCTGCTGCTGCAGATTCTGGATGAGATGGGCGCCTCCATCCGCCGTCTCAGCCCCGGCACCCTGGAGATTGACTGCACCCATGTCCGGGACGCGGTGGCTCCCGCTGAGCTGGTTCGCCGGATCCGGGCCTCCTACTATCTTATCGGCGCCCAGCTCGGGCGCTTCGGTCACGCCATTGTGGCCCTGCCCGGAGGCTGCAACTTCGGCCCCCGGCCCATTGATCAGCACATCAAGGGCTTTGAGGCCATCGGCGCGGAGGTGGAGCTCTCCGGCGGCAACGTCATCGCCCGAGCCCCCGAGACAGGATTGCAGGGCGCCCGGGTGAACCTGGACGTGGTGAGCGTAGGCGCCACCATGAACATCATGATCGGGGCGGTGCTGGCCAACGGCACCACCTGGATTGAGAACGCCGCCAAGGAGCCCCATATTGTGGACCTTGCCAACTTCCTCAACGCCATGGGCGCGAAGGTCTCCGGCGCGGGGACTGACGTGATCCGCATCCGGGGGGTCAAGAGCCTCCACGGCGGCTCCTACTCCATCATCCCCGACCAGATCGAGGCGGGAACCTATATGGCCGCCGCCGCGGCGGTGGGGGGAGATGTGCTGGTGCAGAATGTGATCCCCAAGCACATGGAGTCCATCACCGCAAAGCTGCGGGAAATGGGCGCCCGGATCACCGAATATGAGGACGCCATTCGGGTGGTGCGCAGCGGAAAGCTCCGCAGAGCCAACGTCAAGACCCTGCCCTATCCCGGCTTCCCCACGGATATGCAGTCTCAGGTGGCGGTGTGCATGGCCTTGGCAAAGGGAACCAGCATCATCACCGAGGGCATCTACGACACCCGCTTCCGCTACTGCGCCGAGCTCAACCGCATGGGCGCCCGGATTCAGGTGGATACCAAGGTGGCGGTGATCGACGGGGTGGAGCAGCTTCACGGCTGCGTGGTGAAGGCCTGCGACCTGCGGGCCGGAGCCGCCATGGTCATCGCCGGCCTGGCCGCCGACGGCACCACCACCGTGGAGGACGTTCACTTCATCGAGCGGGGCTATGAGTGCATGATCGAAAAGCTTCGAGAGCTGGGTGCGGACATCACCCGGATCGAGACGCCGGAGCCTGAGCGCAGCCGCGTTGCCGGGTGACGGAAAGCCGCCTGAAGGCGGCTTTCCTCATTTCTGGAGGAATGACGCAAACCAAAGCATATTTAGGGATCCGCGGCTTGTGTCCCGCACTGTTCCATGGCAGATCAAATCCGACAGGAGGAACTCTATGGACCAAAGAGAAAAGAAACCCGGTGGGGGGCTGAGGCGGACCAGAGGCAAATTTGAAGCGCCCCGTGCCGCCCGGACGGACAGGCGAGGGCTTCAGCCCTGGATGCTGGTGCTGACGGGGCTGATGTTCTACGGCTTCTGCTTCCACCTCTGGACGGAGCCCTGGGTCTCCCTGGGGCGGATTGTCACCCTGCTGGCGCTGAGCCTGGGCTTCTCTCTGCTCTGCGCCCTGCTGGGCTCCGTCAGCCGAAGGCGCTGGCTCCAGTTGAGCCTGGCTCTGGCTGTAACCCTCCTTTGGGGGCTGCTCTATCTGACGGAGTATTTCATCTTTGAGAGCTTCAAGAATTTTTATACCCTCCGGGCCATCCTGGCGGGAGGGGGAAACGCCCTGGAATCGGACTTCGCGGAGCGGACCCGGGACCTGCTTCTGAGCAATCTCTGGCGGATTCTGCTCTTCCTCCTGCCGTTTGTGCTCTACTTCACAGGCAATGCCCTTCTGAAGCTCCGGCCCCTGGCGTACCGCCGCTATCTGGCGGTTCTGGGTCTGCTGTTTTTGGCCGTCGGTCTGCTGCTGGCCGCCGCCGTCTCCCCGGACAGCAGGCGGCTTGGGACGGAGTATGAGTTCACAGAGGCGGTTCACAGCTTCGGCCTGCCCGCCGGCTTTGTTCTGGAGGAGCTGCGGGGCGGCTCCGGGAGCGACTTTGAGCTGGAGGACGCCACGGAGTTTTCCCTCCCCAGCGAAAGCAACCAGGCGTCCTCTGCCCCCGAGTCCTCCGCTTCGGCGGAGACCGAACAGCCCGAGCAGAGCCCGGAGTCACAAAGCGCTGAGACCGAAGCCCCCCAGCCGGAGCCCGGGAAGCCCTACAATCTGCTGAGCATCGACTTCGACGGCGTCATGGAGCAGAGCGGGGACAATACCGTGGGGGAAATCTGCGGCTATCTCAAATCCGTGGCCCCCAGCAACACCAACGACATGACGGGGCTCTTCGCCGGGAAAAACCTGATTCTGATTTCCGCCGAGGCCTTCTCCGGGAACTTCATCGACCCGGAGCTGACCCCCACCCTCTACCGAATGATGACCCAGGGCATTCAGTTTACAGACTATTACCAGCCCGCCTGGGGAGGCAGCACCTCCTCCGGGGAGTTCTCCATCCTCATGGGCATCGAGCCTGCCCTGGGCGCGGACTCCTTTGACTACACCCTGGGGAAGAACGTGGATATCACCGTCAGCAATCAACTGCAAAAGCTGGGCTATTTCACCCGGGCCTACCACAACCATTCCAGCAGCTATTATGACCGGGACAAGACCCATGAAAACCTGGGCTATGAGAAATTCATTGCCATGGGGACCGGCATGGAGGAGGGGGTCACGGAGGCCTGGCCCGAGAGTGACCGGGAGATGTTCGACTTCACCGTTCCCCAGTACATTGACCGGCAGCCCTTCAGCGTCTACTATATGACGGTCTCCGGCCACGGCCTGTATTCCTGGGGAGGCAATGCCCAGTCCCAGATCCACCGGGAGGAGGTGGAGAATCTGCCCTACTCCGAGACCGTCAAGGCCTACATCGCCTGCAATCTGGAGCTGGAATACGCCATGGCCTCCCTGCTGGAGCAGCTTGAGGCCGCCGGAATCGCCGAGGACACCCTGGTGGTGATCAGCGCGGACCACTATCCCTACTGTCTCAGCAAGAGCGACACCTGGTATACCGACAAGGATTATCTGTCGGAGTACTACGGCTATGAGGTGACAGACTGCTTCGGCCGGGACCGGAATACTCTGATCATGTGGAGCGCCTGCCTGGAGGACATGGATCTGGTGGTGGACGGCCCCACGGGAAGCCTGGATATTCTGCCCACCCTTTGCAATCTCTTTGGCCTGGACTACGACTCCAGGCTGCTGGTGGGCCGGGACGTGTTTTCCAAGCAGGAGGCGCTGGTGTTCTGGCCGGACCACAGTTGGAAAACGGAAAAGGGACAGTGGAACGCCGCCAATCCGGGAAATGAGTTTACTCCCGTCCAGGGGGAGGAGATTTCCCAGGCCTACCTGGAAAAGATTCGCCGCCTGGTGAACAACAAGCTCAGCTACAGTCAAAAGCTGCTGCATTTGAAAACCGACTTTTTCCAGCTAATCTTCGACCATGTGGAATAAACAAAGGGGCTGCCTCCTTCGTGAGACAGCCCCTTTTCGTCTCCGGAATTGGATTAATCCAAGGTGTAGAGTACCCCGTCCACCCAAATGCCTGCCAGCTCCTCCAAGTCGATCCACTGGGAGAAGCTCCAGCTATATTCCAGAATGGGGTCCTCCGGGGGGCCTCCTGCCATGGAATAGCTCAGCGCCCCGGGACTTCCGTAGGGGGCGTATTGATACCCGTTCTCCGGGCCAAAGAGGGAAAAGCCGGTGCCGTCCTTCAGTTCTATCCGAATGTTGGGGGTGACGGCGTTGTTGGTGGGGGACTCATAGCGGCCCCAGAGCTTGAGTCCCACGGGAGTCAGGCTGAGCCGGTCAAACTGATAGCCCTCCTCCGGATAGACGGACTTGTCCAAGGGCAGCTCCGCCTCCACGCGGATGAGCCGCTCCACGTTGACCCAGAACAGATCCTTTCCCCGGCCTCCGTCCAACTGGTGAATCCGAACCCGGTCCCCCAGGTGGAAGCTGCCGCCGGTGTTGGTGAGAAGATAACAGGCCGTGTCGCCCTCCCGGCTCAGCAGGCGCATGCTCATGCTTCCGTTGGCAGCTTCCCCGGAATGGCCCTGGGCAAAGACCTCGGCAATGAGGGAGAAGCCCCCCTGTTCTCCGGGCCATTGCTCCGAGCCGCTGACGGCCAGGGCCTGCCGTCCGGCGTCGGTCAGGGCCTCCGCCCGGACGATGGCCAGCAGTGTGTCCTGCCCTGCCAGCACGGAGTCCAGGCAAAAGCGCAGGTCCTGGGTTTGGACGGTCTCTATGGCAGCGGGGACCTCCGCCTCCGACTCCACAGGGGTCTCCGGCTCTCCCTTCAGGGAAGCCAGCGTCGGACTCGCCTCCGTGGCGTACAAGCTATAGCGTACCACCTCCGACTCCACCAGAGCCGCGTTTTTTCCGAAGATTCGGTCAAAGCCGAACCAGCCGTTTTCATAGGCCGCAAAGGCGGTGAGACTCAGGGCTGCTAGGGTCAGAACCGCCGCAATCAGCGTCAGTACCCGCCGGGGCGTCCGGGGCCTCCGGCTCCGCTCCTGTTCAATTTTTTGCATGGTCAATTCCACAATCCTTTCCTGCCTCCGCGGGGCAAGGGACCACAGCTCGCGAGATTCGGGATGGGAACGCTGTTCCTGTTTCATGGCTTCTGCCCCCCTTGGCAAAGTGATTTTTGCAGCAGCTTTCTGCCCCGCCGCAGCCGGGTCCGGACCGTGGCCGGACGGAGGCAAAGGGCAGCCGCGATTTCCTCGGTGCTTTGCTCCAGAAGGTAAAACCGCCGGAAGATGCGTTGATCCAAAGGGGAAAGGAGAGAGAGGGTTTGCTCCAAATCCAGGCTGTCCTCCAGATTTCGGTAGGCGTCCGGGGCGGCGGGCTCAGCGTTCAGCTCCTCCAGGGAGAGCGCCTGGGGAAGCTGCCGCAGCCGATCCAGGGTCCGTCGTACCGCCACCCGGGCCAGCCAGGGCTTCAAGCTCCCGGGACAGACCCGCTCCGGGTGCTGCCACAGGGCAAAGAATACGTCGGACGCCAACTCCTCCTCGTCCTCCGGGCTCAGAACGCCCCCCGCGCGGTTGTGGATCACCGTGACCACATAGGGCGACCAGCTTCTGATGAGCTGCTCCAGGGCCTCGGTGCTTCCGCGTTCCAGAGCGCTGAGCAATGCTGCTTCTTCCATGGGTGTTCCTCCGTTTTGTATCAGCTGACACTCTCATAATCGCGGAAGCGGGAAGAATTGTTTCACCCTGCGAAAAACTTTCAGCCCCGAGACGGGGGCGGAGCCTCCCAATCCGGCGCCCCGCCCCCCGGGAGCAGCGCCAGCTCCTCCGGGCTGAGCGGGCGAAACGCCCCGGGAGCCAGGGCCGGGTCCAGAGCCAGGGAGCCGAAGCGGGTACGCTTCAGGGTAAAGACGTGGCCGCCCGCTGCCTTTACCATCAGCTTCACCTGATGCTTGCGGCCCTCGGAAATGGCCACCCAGCCCAGGGTCACAGGCCGCTGGGGATTCTTCATCAGATGGTTGTGCTTTTTGGGAGGCAGCAGAGCCTCGCAGTCTCCGATGGTGGAGTAGCCCTCCAGCCAGGCCCGGGCGGGCCTGGAGCGGATTCCGGTCCCCTCCAGCTCCACTCCGGCGGCCATGCGGGCAAAGTCCTCCTGCTCCAGCCGCCCAAAGGCCCGGAAGAAATAGAGCTTCTCCACATGGGCCTCCGGCCGCAGCAGCAGGGGGTCCAGCCGCCCGTCGTCCGTCAGAAGCAGCAGCCCCTCGGTGTCCAGATCCAGCCGCCCGATGGGGTGCAGATGCCCCAGCTCCGGCGGCAGCAGCTCCATAATTGTAGGCCGACTCCGGTCCCGCACCGCGGTGAGATACCCCGCAGGCTTGTTGAGCATGTAAACTTGCATGGAAATCCTCCAGAATTGGGATTTGTGGAGCTGCCTCCTACGGATTGACAAATCCCCATTTGCTGTACCGATTATATCACAGGAAACAAAATTCAGCAAAGAAAATCTTTGCATTCCATCCGGCTCTGTGCTATAATAAACCGAATCGAACGCCCGGGGCAGTGTATGACCCTGCGGCATTGGAAACGGAGCGAGTGTGTTATGTCCGATACCCTGTTTGAACGTTTACATAAAATTCTGCCGGAGCTGCCTCTGCTGGAGGCGGAGCCCATGTGGAAGCATACCTCCTTCCGGGTGGGCGGCCCGGCGGAGCTCCTGGCCAGTCCTCTGGACGAGGGCCAGCTCAAAGCTCTGCTCCTGGCCTGCCGGGAGCTGGAGATCAGCCCCCGGATTCTGGGAGGCGGCACCAACATCCTGGCGCCGGACCGGGGCGTACCGGGGGTGGTGATTTCCACCCGGAACCTGGACGGGCTCAGCCTGAGCCCGGAGGGGGAGATTGAGGCGGGCTGCGGTGTATCTCTGGCCCGGCTGGCGGTTTTCGCCCAGCGAAACGGCCTCACCGGTCTGGAATTTGCCCACGGCATCCCCGGCACGGTGGGCGGCGGCGTCTACATGAACGCCGGAGCCTACGGCGGAGAGCTGGTCCAGGTGCTGCGCTCCGCACGCTTTATGAAGCTGGATGGCAGCGTGGAGCTGGACCCGGGCCGGAGCCTGGATCTCTCCTATCGGCACAGCGTCTTCATGGGACGGCAGGGGATCATTCTCTCTGCCCGCTTCCGGCTGGAGCCGGGTGATCCCGAGATCATTCTGGCCCGGATGCGGGAGCTGATGGAGAAACGCAAGGCCTCCCAGCCCCTGGAGCTGCCCTCAGCGGGCTCCACCTTCAAACGCCCCGTGGGGGGCTATGCCGCCGCGCTCATCCAGGAGGCGGGGCTCAAGGGCTTCCGGGTGGGGGACGCCGCCGTTTCCGAGAAGCACGCGGGCTTTGTGGTGAACCTGGGCAGCGCGACTTCCGCGGACATCCTGACCCTCATAGACCGGGTCCGGGAGAAAGTCAAGTCGACCTCCGGCATCGAGCTGGAGCCGGAGGTCAGAATTTGGTAAATCGGGATTTGTGGCGCTGCCTCCGTAGGGGGCGGCGTCCTCGACGCCCCGAACGTGCCGTTCTCTGATCCGTCCGGGCCGTCGAGGACGCCGGCCCCTATGGATTGAAAAATCCCAATTTGAGGAACTCAACATGAATGAAATAACCCTGATGTCCTTCGGCTATCTCTTTGGGGCGCCGGAGGGAGCCGATACGGTGATCGGCACCCGGGGACTTCCCAATCCCTATTATGACGAGAGCCTGAAGCATAAGACCGGAC
This sequence comes from uncultured Clostridia bacterium, assembly GCA_946625125.1. GTDB lineage: Bacteria > Bacillota > Clostridia > Oscillospirales > Oscillospiraceae > JAFRPC01. The sequence goes on along the minus strand of CAMOSU010000010.1, from coordinate 15,177 downwards.
TGGATCAGGCCGTCCGGGACTACGTATTCTCCACCCCGGAGGCGGAGCGGTATTTTGAAACCGTCCTGTCCATGCTGCGGCAGCGCATCGCCTTCTATCAGAGCTATGACAGCCCCTTGAAAACAGAGCTGCTGACAGCCGTCGGCTGCACCGGGGGCAAGCACCGCTCCGTGAGCATGACCCTTCGGCTGGCAAAGGCCCTGGAGGAGGAGGGAATTTCGGTCCGGGTGCTGCACCGGGATCTGGACAAGACCCTGGAGCACTCCGCCGGAGCCCTGGTCTTTACCAGAGAAGCGGGGGAGCCCCGCTGGGTGATCATCCAATCAAAGCTCAACTGCCACGGCTTCCCCAAGGGCCACATGGAGCCCGGGGAGACGGAGGAGCAGACAGCGCTGCGGGAGGTTTTGGAGGAGGTGGGCCTTCGGGTCCGGCTCCTGCCCGGCTTCCGGGAGGCGGAGGTCTACCGCCTGCCCCAGAAGCAAAACACCTGGAAGCAGGTGGTCTACTATCTGGGGGAGTTTGAGAACCAGACTCCGCGGCCGGAGCTCAGGGAGCTGCAAGACGCCTGTCTGCTTCCCTACGCGGAGGCCCTGGCTCTTCTGGACCGGGAGAGCAGCCGACGGATTCTGTCGGCAGCCCACAGCTTCTTAGGGGCCGATGCCCGCGTCGGTCCCTGTAAATCGAAAAGCAGGTGATACCATGTCATTTTCCTCTGACGCAAAGGCAGAGCTTTGCAAGGACTTCATCAACAAAAAATGCTGCGCTCTGGCGGAGGCCAGCGGGGTGCTGCTGTACTGCGGCGCCGTGGGGCTGGATCAGATCAAGCTGGTTACAGAAAGCCCGGACTTTGCCGCCCGTCTGCCCAAGCTGTTCCACCGGGCCTTCCGCCTGGACTTTGACGAGGTCCAGGAGGGCAGCAAATACTGCTTCCTTCTGACAGACCGGGAGAAGATCGCCGCGGTTTTTGAGGCCATTGGCTACAGCCCCGCGGAGAGCATCAGCCTGCATGTAAACTACGGTCTCCTGGAAAAGGACTGCTGCCGGGTCAGCTTTCTGCGGGGGGCCTTTCTCTCGGGAGGCTCCGTGACGGACCCGGCCAAGCGCTATCACCTGGAGCTGGCCACCAACCACCACAAGGTCAGCCGGGAGACGGAGAACCTGCTGATGGATCAGGGCTTTGCCCCCAAGGCCACATTGCGCAACGGCAGCTCCATTCTCTACTTCAAGCAGAGCGAGGCCATTGAGGATTTCCTGGCCTGGCTGGGAGCTCCGGTGGCGGCCATGGGGGTCATGGAGGCCAAAATCGAGAAGGACATGAAAAACAAGATCAACCGCATCGTCAACTGCGACAATGCCAACACCTCCAAGGTGGTGGAGGCGGCCCAGACCCAGATTGCCGCCATACGGACTCTGCGGGAGCAGGGCAAATACGAGGCCCTGCCGGAGAAGCTGAAGGAAACAGCGCGGCTTCGGGAACAGAACCCGGAAGCAAACCTGCAAGAGCTGGCGGAGCTGTTCGATCCTCCCCTTACAAAATCCGCGCTGAATCACCGCCTGCGGAAGCTCTGTGAGCTTTCGACCGACGAATCAGGCTGATATCCAGCCGTAGTACGCTGTTTCGCTTTCATCTTGTCATTTCGAAGGAGCTTGCGACTGAGAAATCCGTCCCTTTCTTCGTGATATACGGAAAGAATGAACGGATTCCCCCAGGAAAGGCGCAATGCTTCGCTGCGCTCAGAATGACGAAACGCGATGCTGCGGCCCTGTATGAAACAGATTTCAAATTTCAACTTCAGAAAGGAGAAACGTATGTCATTCGTACATCTCCATCTGCATACGGAATACAGCCTTCTCGACGGCGCCTGCCGGATCGGGAAGCTCATGGAGCGGGTAAAGGAGCTGGGCCAGAGCGCCGTGGCCATTACGGACCACGGGGTCATGTACGGCGTCATCGACTTTTATAAGGCGGCCAAGGCCGCGGGGGTGAAGCCCGTCATCGGCTGCGAGGTCTATGTGGCCCCCCGAACCCGCTTCGACAAGGTTCATGGGGTGGACAATGAGAACGCCCACCTGGTTCTGCTGTGCAAAAATGAGACCGGCTACAGAAACCTCTCCTACATGGTCTCCAAGGGCTTTCTGGAGGGCTTCTACGGCCGTCCCCGCATTGACATGGAGCTGCTGCGGCAGCACGCCGAGGGACTCATCGCCCTCTCCGCCTGTCTGGCGGGAGCCATTCCCCGGCGGCTGAAAATCGACGACTATGAAGGCGCCAAGGCCGTCGCCCTGGAATACAGCCGGATCTTCGGGCCGGACAACTTCTATCTGGAGCTTCAGGATCACGGCATCCAGGAACAGGCCAAGGTGAATCCCATGCTGCTGCGGCTGGCCCGGGAGCTGAACCTGCCCCTGGTGGTCACCAACGACGCCCACTATCTGCGCCGGGAGGACGCCGCCACCCAGGATGTGCTGATGTGCATTCAGATGGGCAAGACCGTGGACGACCCCAACCGCATGCGCTTTGAAAGCGATGAATTTTACGTGAAATCCGAGGCCGAGCTCCGGGAGCGTTTTCCCCAACTGGAGGAGGCCTTTGAGAATACCGCCCGGATTGCGGAGCGCTGCAATGTGGACTTCGAGTTCGGCCACTACCACCTGCCCGCCTACGAGGCCCCGGACGGCAGCGACTCCCTGACCTATTTCCGGAAGCTCTGCGAGGAGGGCTTCGCGGAGCGGTATCTGAACGCCCCCGCAGTCACGGGTAGCGGCGCACAGTGTGCGCCACGGGACAGCGGGCGCTCCCTGAGCGCCCCCACGCTCGCGGAGTATCGGCAGCGGCTGGATTACGAGATGGGCGTCATTGAGAAGATGGGCTATGTGGACTATTTTCTCATTGTGGCGGACTTCATTCGCTGGGCCAAGGAGCAGGGCATTCCCGTGGGTCCGGGCAGAGGCTCCGGCGCGGGCTCCATCGCCGCCTACTGCATGCACATCACAGAGATTGACCCCATGAAGTATACCCTGATTTTTGAGCGCTTTCTGAACCCGGAGCGGGTTTCCATGCCGGACTTCGATACCGACTTCTGCCAGGAGCGCCGGGGAGAGGTCATAGACTATGTGACCCGGAAATACGGCAAGGACCGGGTGGCCCAGATCGTCACCTTCGGCACCATGGCCGCCCGGGGGGCGGTCCGGGACGTGGCCAGGGCCTTGAACATGAGCTACGCCGAGGCGGACGTGGTGGCCAAGGCCATTCCCAACGAGCTCCACATCACCCTGGAGCTGGCCCTCACCAAGAACCCCAAGCTGAAAAAGATGTACGACGAGGACCCCAAGGTGAAGCGCCTCATCGACACTGCCCGGGACATCGAGGGCATGCCCCGCAACACCTCCACCCACGCCGCTGGGGTGGTGATCACGAAGCTTCCCGTCTCCGACTATGTGCCTCTGGCCAGAAACGAGGACACCATCGTGACCCAGTTCACCATGACCACCATTGAGGAGCTGGGTCTGCTGAAAATGGACTTCCTGGGCCTGCGGAACCTGACGGTTATCGACGACGCGGAGCGGCAGATTCGCCGCCTTGTGCCGGGCTTCTCCATGAAGAGCATCCCGGACGACGATACCGAAACCTTCGCTATGCTGGGGGAGGGCAAAACCTCCGGCGTCTTCCAGTTGGAATCCACCGGCATCACCGGGGTCTGCGTCCAGATGAAGCCCCAGTCCATCGAGGATATGACCGCCATCGTGGCCCTCTACCGGCCGGGTCCCATGGAATCCATTCCCAAATTCATCCAATCCAAGCACCACCCGGAGACCATCTCCTACATCACCCCGCAGCTCCAGCCCATTCTCAACGTCACCTATGGCTGCATCGTCTACCAGGAGCAGGTCATTGAAATCTTCCGAAAGCTGGGGGGCTACACCCTGGGCCAGGCGGACAACATGCGCCGGGCCATTTCCAAGAAAAAACAGAACGTCATCGTCCAGGAGCGCCAGGCCTTCGTCTACGGCGATCCGGAGCGGGGCATCCCGGGGGCTGTGGCCAAGGGCGTCAGCGAGGAGGCGGCCCAGCAGATCTATGACGAGATTCTGGACTTTGCCAACTACGCCTTCAACAAGGCCCACGCCGTCTGCTACGCCAAGGTAAGCTATGACACCGCCTGGCTCAAATGCCACTATCCCCGGCAGTATATGGCAGCCCTGATGACCTCCATGCTCTCCGACACCGACAAGGTGGCGGGCTATATCGCGGAGTGCCGGGAGCTGGGCATCGGCCTGGACCCCCCGGACGTCAACCACTCCGAGGACGCCTTCACCGTGGAGGGAGAGAACATTCGCTTCGGCCTGGGGGCCGTGAAGAACATCGGCCGGGGTTTGATCCGCAAAATGATGACGGAGCGGGAGGCCCGGGGTCCCTTCACCGGGATCAGCGATTTCTGTAAGCGGCTGAGCGACACCGAGCTGAACAAGCGGGCAGTGGAAAATCTCATCAAGTGCGGGGCCATGGACTGCTTCGGTCTTCGCCGCAGCCAGCTTCTGGCGGTGTACGAGTCCGTCATGGGCTGGATCAGCAGCCAGAACAGGCGCAATCTTTCCGGCCAGGTGAGCTTCTTTGACAGCTTTGACGACCGGGAGGCGGATATGAGCGTCCAGGTGCCGGACATCCCGGAGCTGGACCTGTTTGAGCTCCTCTCCTACGAAAAGCAGACCACCGGCCTGTATATCTCCGGTCATCCCATGGACAAGTACCGGCAGGCCCTGCGGGGAACCAAGGCCGTCTCCATCCGAAAGGTGACGGGGGAGGAAAGCGGCTTCCGGGACGGGGATGTGGTCATTGTATGCGGCGTCATTCAGGCCGTAACCCAGAAAACCACCCGAAACAGCAGCATGATGGCCTATGTGACCCTGGAGGATGACAGCGCCTCCGTGGAGGTGCTGGTGTTCTCCTCGGTGTTGGGCCGCTTTGAGGAGCTGCTTCGTCCCGGCGCGGCGGTGGCCATGGAGGGTCGGGTCTCCCTGCGGGACGAAAAGCCCACCCAGCTTGTGGCCAACTCCGTGATGGAGCTGGAGCGCTTCGCCAAGGGCGCGGACACCCCTCGCCGGAGCCTGAACCAAATCCGGCCATGCGGAAAGCTCTACCTGAAGCTCCCCTCCGAGGACAGCCTGGAGTACGAAAAGACCAAGGCCATTCTCAATATGTTCCCGGGCGGCGTCCGGACGGTGCTGTACTTTGCCGACAGCGGTCTGCGCCGGGGGGCGCAATGTACCCCGGAGAGCGTTATGCTGGAGGAGCTCAGAACTCTGCTGGGCGCGGACGCCGTGGTGGAAAAGTGAGGCAGGGGGCAATCCCGATTTGATCACCGAAAAAAGTTACAAAATCGAGAAAAAAAGGCTACACATTTTTCTCGCCCTGTGCTATACTATATTTTGATATCGTATGTGGTTTTTTCGCCCATATCTTGCGCAAACAGGAGCGCGGACGGAATGACAACAAGAAAGAACGAGCGACAGAGAATGATGAAATATAAGATACTGGCGCCGCTGCTGGTTCTGCTTTTGCTGCTGACGGGCTGCTACTCCTTTGACAGCGACGATCTCTACGCCCTGCCCCAGCGTTCGCCGGAGTACCGGGCGCTGCAGAGCGCCGTAGAGTCCGCCCTGGGCAGCGGCAGCTACAGCGCCCCGGTTTCCGGGGCCAACCGCCAGGCCGTCCAGCAGGTGGATCTGGACGGGGACGGGCAGGAGGAGACCCTGGTATTCTGCAAAATGGAGGGGGAGCGGCCCCTGCGGGTGCTGATTCTCCGGAAGCTGGGGGAGGAATACAGCCTGGCCTGTACCCTGGAGGGAGAGGGAACCGCCTTTGACTCCGTGCAGTACGCCCAGATCGACGGGCAGCCGGGGCAGGAGATTCTGCTCTCCCGGCGGATTGGCCAGCAGGTCCAGCAGTTTTTGAGCGTCTACACCCTCAATGGGGACAGCGCCGCGGAGCTTATGAGCTCCGGCTATACCGCCTATACCGTTTCCGACCTGGACGGAGATCAGCGCACGGATATTTTTGTCCTCCGGGCCAATGCCGACGGACTGCGGGCCTATGCCGAGCTCTACCGCTTCCGGGAGGAGGAGCTCACCAAGGACGCCGAAGCCAGTCTCTCCACCGGGGCGGATTCCGTGAAGCGGATTCTCACCGGGGACATTGCCCCCGGGACTCCGGCGGTCTTCGTGGCCAGCGCCTATGACGACAGCAACCTGATCACCGACGTCTTTACTCTGACGGAGGATGTGTTCACCAACATCACCCAGAATGACGAGAGTGGGCAGAGCGCCCAGACCGTGCGGAACTACTATGTGTACTCCACGGACATTGACAACGACAGCGTCATTGAGCTGCCCAATACCCTGCCTCTGCCCCCCATCCAGGGGGACGCCGCCTCGGAGGGTCAGTACCGGATCATTTGGTACAATCTCAGCCCGGACGGCAGCCGGACGGAGAAGCTCAGCACCTACCACAACTTTGCCGAGGGCTGGTTTCTCTATCTGCCGGAGACCTGGTGTCAGAATCTTTGCGTGACCAAGCACCGGGCGGACAGCGGTCTGCCCGGGACAGAGCTGTCTCTTCTGGAGGCGAACGGGAGCCGCAGGACGCTGGTCACAATTTATACCATCACAGGGGATCAGGCCATGGAGCAGAGCCGGCAGGAGGGGCGCTTTCTGCTGACCCAGCGGGGGGAGGTCTGCTATGCCGCCACCCTGGGGGAAGCGGCCGGACTGGACGCGGAGCAGCTTCAGGCCCGGTTCAGCTTCATCTCCCTGGACCTGCTGCCCGGCGGAGAGTAGCGGCAGCGCGAATCAGAGGGAATTATTACCGGAAAGGTTGGAATAGAGAATGAAAAAGGTTTTGATATTGGAGGACGAGGTCAGCATCCGCAGCTTTGTGGTGATCAACCTCCGGCGGGCGGGTTATGACGCCATTGAAGCCGGAACCGGGGCTGAGGCCCTGGAGCGGCTGCGGGAGAACCCGGACATCGGCGTAGCCATTCTGGACATCATGCTGCCGGACATGGACGGCTTTGAGGTCTGCCGGAACATCCGGGCCACCAACAAGGTCATCGGCATCATCATGCTCACCGCCCGCACCCAGGAGATGGACAAGGTGACGGGCCTTATGACCGGGGCTGACGACTATGTGACCAAGCCCTTCTCTCCCGCGGAGCTTACCGCCCGGATCGACGCCCTCTACCGGCGCATTGGCGGCGACACCAATGCCGACCCGGAGGTGCTGAGCCAGGGAATCTTTGTGCTCAATACCCGCAACCGGACTCTGGAGAAGGACGGCCAGCGGATCAAGCTGACTCAGGTGGAGTATGCCATCATGAAGCTCTTCATGCAGAATCCGGGCAGAGCCCTGTCCCGGGAGGACATTCTCACCTCCGTCTGGGGCCGGGATTATGACGGTGAGCTGAAGATTGTGGACGTGAACATCCGCCGCCTGCGGATCAAGATTGAGAACGACACCGCCAACCCCACCTTTATCACTACGGTCTGGGGCTTCGGATACAAATGGGGTGCGTAGCTTGAAGGACCCGGAACAGAAGCAGGCGCTGCGGGAGGAAAGACGGAAGAAACGGCGTTTTGCCAGCGGCATTCGCCAGCGCTGGCTCAAAAGCATTCTGAGTCTCATGGCCGCCATCGTGATCCTGGTGGGCGTGGCTTTTTCCGTGGCCAACGGGGTCTATACCTACTCCACCATGCGCTCCGGCCTGGAGGCTGAGGCCAATACCACCGCGGCCTTTCTGCGGAACTATCTGAACCTGGACTACAACGAGTGCTATGCCTCCTGCGTCCTGCTGGTGCAGAACTATGCCGGGCGGGACCGTCTGGAGCTGCAATTCGTGGGGAGCAAGGGGGAGGTCCTGGCCTCCTCCTACGGCCTGTTCGCGGAGGAGACGGTCCGCAGCGCCGACGTTTCCCAGGCCCTGGAAACCAAGAGCTCCGTCTACTATGTGGGGGAGAATCCCTCCACCGGGGAGCGGATCATGTCTGTGGCGACCCCTATGATTTATACCGACGGCCGGGTGGTGGGGGTTCTGCGCTTTGTCACCAGCACCAGAAACGCGGACCGCTATGTGGTGCTGGGCATGCTGGTGGCCATGGGCTTCGCTCTGGGGGCGCTGATTCTGGTTTACTTCAGCAATCGGATGTATCTGCGCTCCATTCTGGAGCCGGTGGCGGAGATCACCGACACCGCCAAGCGCATCGCCGCGGGGAGCTACGGCGTGCAGATTCAGAAGAAGTACGACGACGAAATCGGCGTGCTGGCGGATACCATCAACGATATGTCCAACAAGATCAGTCAATCCGAGCGGATGCAGTCGGAGTTTGTGTCCTCCGTCTCCCATGAGCTGCGCACGCCCCTGACCGCCATCACCGGCTGGGGAGAGACCCTCCTGGAGGGAGACGCTGACCGGGAGGAGACCAAGCGGGGCATCACCATCATTCTCCACGAGGCCAAGCGCTTGACCTCCATGGTGGAGGAGCTGCTGGAGTTCACCCGAATCCAGGACGGGCGCTTCACCCTGAACGTCCGAAGCTGTGACCTCCGGGCTGATTTTGAGGATATGATCTTCATGTACGGCAGCAGACTCCGCCAGGAGGGAATTGAGCTGGAATACCGGGACTCCGACGACGAGATCCCCGAGATCTCCTGTGATCCGGAGCGGATGCGCCAGGTGTTTTTGAACATTCTGGACAATGCCGCCAAGCACGGAGGAGAGGGGAAACGGATCACCGTCTCCATGGGGCTGGAGGGGGATCACGTAGTGACCCGGATTCGGGACTACGGCCCCGGCATTCCCGAGGAGGAGCTGCCCCATGTCAAGATGAAATTTTACAAGGGAAGCTCCAAGGCCCGGGGCTCCGGCATCGGCCTGGCAGTCTGCGATCAGATCGTGGAGCTCCACGGCGGCAGGCTGAGCCTGGAGAACGCCCCCGGCGGCGGCACCCTTGTCACAGTGTCCCTTCCTGTGACGCAATAAAGAGATTATCATGGGCGGCGGCGCAGGCGCGCGCCGCGAAACTGCCCGCAAAGGACTGTGCTTATGAAAAAAGAAACCCTGTCTTGTCCCGCGGAAAAATTCAAGACCATGATCGGCGGTCAGGCGCTCATCGAGGGCATTATGATGCGGGGGCCGGAGAAGCAGGCCATTGTGGTTCGCCATCCCACGGAAGGACTGAAGCAGAAGGTGGAGCCCCTGACCAAGAAGACCGGCATCCTCACCTGGCCTTTGATCCGGGGCATTGTGAACTTCGGCGGCTCCATGATTTCCGGCGTCAAGTCTCTGATGTGGTCCGCCGAGAACTCCGGCATGGAGGAGGACACGGAGGAGAACACCGAGCCCTCCAAGCTGGATCAGTGGCTGGAAAAGAAGCTGGGCAGCGAGAAATTCATGTCCGTGCTGATCACGGTTTCCGTGATTCTGGGTCTGGGCTTTTCTCTGCTGCTGTTCTTCCTGCTGCCCATGGAGCTGGGGAATCTGCTCCAGCGCCTGACGAACTGCGGGGTGGTGGTTCAGCATCTGCTGGAGGGCCTGTTCCGCATCGTGATTTTCCTGATCTATATGATTCTCATTTCCAGGCTCAAGGACATGAAGCGGGTCTTCTCCTACCACGGCGCGGAGCACAAAACCATTCGCTGCTATGAGGCCAGGCTGCCTCTGACGGTGGAAAACGTGCGGACCATGACCCGGAAGCATCCCCGCTGCGGCACCAGCTTCCTTTTCGTGGTGATGGCCCTGTCCATCTTCCTCTTCACGGTGCTTTCCGCGGTGCTCAACGCCATTTTCCCCGGCCTGCGGGAGCTGCAGCAGAACAGCCGAATCCTCTACAATCTGCTGATGATGGGCCTGAAGCTGGTGGTCATGCTGCCTCTGGTGGTGTCCGTCAGCTATGAGATCAACCGCTTTGTGGGCCGCCATGACAACGCCTTTACCCGCTTTCTCACGGCTCCGGGGATGTGGTTCCAGAATTTCACCACCAACGAGCCGGACGACTCCATGATCGAAGTGGCCATCCAAGCCCTGGAGCTGGTGCTCCCCGCGGAAGAAGGAGCCGACAAATGGTAAAGACCTACGCCGACCTCTACCTGGACGCCCGGAAGGCCCTGCTTCCCAGCGAGGGCATGTACGCCGGGAACATCGCCCGGGAGTTGGTCTGCGCCGCTTCCGGCAAAACCCAGGAGGCCCTCATCGCGGACCGCGGTCTCTACGCCTCGGAGGAGATTTGCCTCCGGGTGGAGAACTTTGTCCGCCGCCATCTGACGGGGGAGCCCACCGCCTATATTCTGGGCCAATGGGACTTTGCGGATATGACCCTGACGGTGACGCCGGATGTGTTGATTCCCCGGGACGACTCCATGGCCGTGACGGAGCTTGCCATCAAAAAGGGCCTGTTTCTCCCCCAGAATCCCCGGATTCTGGATCTCTGCACGGGCTCCGGCTGCATCGGCCTGGCGGTGGCCCGGCGGGTGAAGGACGCCAAGATTACTCTGGCGGACATCTCCCAGGAGGCCCTGCGGGTGGCAAAGAAGAACACCGCCGATCTCCATCTGGGAGGCCGGGTGAGTTGCGTTCTGGTGGACGTGAAGAAGCCCGCCGCCCCCTTCCTGGGAAAATTTGACATGATCGTTTCCAATCCCCCCTACGTCACCACGGCGGAGATGGAGCGTCTGGACGCCTCAGTGAAGGACTACGAGCCCCACCTGGCCCTCCACGGGGGGGAGGACGGCCTGGACTTCTACCGGGCCATTGTCCAAAATTTCACCCCTGCCCTTCGGCCGGGAGGCTGCGTGGCCTTCGAGTTCGGCAAAGGTCAGGACGCCGCCGTGTGTCAGATTCTGGAGCAGGCGGACTACCGGATCCTGGAGCTGAAGCAGGACAATTCCGGCATCCTCCGGGCAGTGCTGGCGCAGCACGGGGAGGAAGCGGCAGAGAGCTAAACTGTCCCGCTTATGGGACAATTACCGTGATATGATACAGCCATCTTAATACGAAAGAGGTAGAGTACAATGGCAAGCAAGAAACCCAGCTATGAAGCGCCGACCCCGGCAACCGATAAGAAAAAGGCCCTGGAAACCGCGCTGCGGCAGATTGAGAAGAGCTTCGGCAAGGGCGCCGTGATGCGCATGGGAGACCGCCCGGCCCTGAACATCGAGTCCATTCCCACGGGCTCTCTGGCCCTGGATGCTGCTTTGGGCGTGGGAGGCGTACCCAAGGGACGCATCATTGAGATTTACGGTCCCGAGTCCTCCGGCAAGACCACCCTGGCCCTGCACATTCTGGCCCAGGCTCAGAAGCTGGGAGGCGAGGTGGCCTTTGTGGACGCGGAGCACGCTCTGGACCCGGTCTATGCCAAGGCCATCGGAGTGGACATTGACTCCATGCTGGTTTCCCAGCCGGACACCGGCGATCAGGCCCTGGAAATCACCGACGCCCTGGTGCGTTCCGGCGCGGTGGACGCGGTGGTGGTGGACTCCGTGGCGGCCCTGGTACCCCGGCAGGAGATCGAGGGTGAGATGGGGGATACCTTTGTGGGCCTCCAGGCCCGGCTCATGTCCCAGGCCCTGCGGAAGCTGGCGGGTACCATCGCCAAGACCAACTGCGTGGTGATCTTCATCAATCAGCTTCGTATGAAGATCGGCGTGATGTACGGCAATCCCGAGACCACCACCGGCGGCAACGCTCTGAAATTCTATGCCTCTGTCCGTCTGGACGTCCGCCGTGTGGAGGGCATCAAGGAGGGCGGCAGCGTCATCGGCAACCACGTCCGGGTCAAGGTGGTCAAGAACAAGGTGGCCCCTCCCTTCCGCCAGGCGGAGTTTGACATCATGTTCGGTGAGGGCATCTCCAAGTGGGGAGAGCTGGTGGATATGGCAGTGGACTTTGACATTGTTCAGAAGGCCGGCTCCTGGTTCTCTATGAACGGAGAGCGCATCGGCCAGGGCAAGGACAGCGTAAAGAAGTACCTGATGGAAAACCCCGCCATTGCCGACGATGTGGAGGCCAGGGTCCGGGCCAAGCTGGCTGAGTCCGTGGCCCGTCCCACCGGCAGCGACACTCCCGCCGAGCCCGCGGACCGGGCCGTGGGCGTCAGCGCCGAGGATTTTGACGACGAGCTGTAATTCAGAGAACAGACTGTAGGGACAAGCATTTCCGCAGGGGGACTCATGGAACGCTGCATCAAAGCCATTCTTCCGCCGAAGCGGCCGGGGACGAAGAGCGTCGTGATTTTTGACGACGGAACCACAAAGAAATATCTTCCCCAGGTCGCGGCGGAGCAGGGCCTTTTCGTGGGAATGGAGCTGAGCGAAGCGGAATACCAGGCCCTGGAAGCCGCCAACTCCGCCGCTTCCGCCAAGCAGCGGGCCGTCCGCATCGTCTCTGCCGCCGCGGTATCCAGGGGAGATTTGCGGCAGCGGCTCACCCAGAAGGGCGAGAGCCCCGAGGACGCGGAAAACGCGGTCCGCTGGCTGGAGGAGCTGAAGCTCCTGGACGACGCGGAAACTGCCCGCCAGATTGTGGCCCGGGGTGTCAGCCGGGGCTACGGGGCGGAGCGCATCAAGCAGATGCTCTACCAGAAGCGCATCCCCCGCAAATACTGGGAGGAGGCGCTGGAGACCCTGCCAGACATGCGCGAGGCTTTGACGGACTTCCTTCAAAAGCGCCTGGGGGAGGAGCCCGACGAAAAAACGATCCGCAGCGCGACCCAGGCCGCTCTCCGCCGGGGCTTTACCTGGAGCGAGGTGCGGGAGGCGCTGGAAAGGATTAAAAGTTATGATTTCGGCTGACGCCGCGAGTTATGGTTTGCCCTGCGGCAGTTCATACTTGGAGGGACGGCACTTTGCCGTCCGGTTTGCCGCGGCCGAACCATCGCCCGCAGGGTGATCTGATACGGTTTCTGGGGGAGACACAAGATTTGCCTGGAGCGAATCGCGTTCGTGCCGAACGCCGGACGGCAGAGTGCCGTCCCTACAGAACCAGACTTGCGAAGCAATCATAACATTTGCGCAAGCAAATTCATACCTTGGATAACTTGGAGGTATTTATGCCTAAAACCGTATCCTTTATCTCCCTCGGCTGCGCCAAGAATCAGGTGGACTGTGAGCAGATGATGTATCTCATGGCCCAGGCAGGCTATGAGATCTGCCCGGAGCCGGAGGACGTGGATCTGGTGATCGTCAACACCTGCGGCTTCATCGACGCTGCCAAGAGCGAGGCCATTGAGCAGATCCTGGCCGCTGCCCAGAAAAAGGCGGAGGGCCGGGTGGGGAAGATCCTTGTCACCGGCTGTCTGGCCCAGCGCTACCAGCAGGAGATTCTGACGGAGCTTCCCGAGGTGGACGGCGTGCTGGGTACCGGAAGCTACTTCGACGTGGTGGCTGCCGCCGGACAGGTGCTGGCCGGGAAGGGCTTCACAGAGTTCGGCTCCATCCACGCCCCCGTGGAGGAGACGGGCCGGATTCTCACCACCCCCGCCCACTATTCCTACATTAAGATTGCAGAGGGCTGCGACAACCACTGCGCCTTCTGCGTCATTCCCAAGCTCCGGGGCAAATTCCGCAGCCGGGCTATGGAGGACATTGTGGCCGAGGCGGAGGGCCTGGCCGCCAACGGGACTCGGGAGCTCATCGTGGTAGCCCAGGATACCTCCCGCTATGGCATTGACCGGTACGGAGAGCGGAAGCTTCCGGAGCTGCTGCGGCGGCTGTGCCGGATCGAGGGCCTTCATTGGGTCCGGGTCCACTATACCTACCCGGACGAGATCACCGACGAGCTCATCGACACCGTTGCCTCTGAGCCCAAGATTGTCAAATACCTGGACATCCCCATTCAGCATGTCAACGACGGCATTCTGAAGCGGATGAACCGCCGGGGGGACCGGGCCTATCTGGAGCGGCTTTTTGCCAAGCTTCGCAGCCGGATTCCCGGTCTGGTGATCCGCACCAGCCTCATTGCCGGCCTGCCCGGGGAGGGGGAGGCGGAGTTCGAGGAGCTCTGCCAGTTCCTCCGCCGCTGGAAGCTGGAGCGGGTGGGGGCCTTTGCCTTCTCTCCGGAGGAGGGGACTCCCGCGGCGAAAATGGACTACCCGGACCCGGAAATCGCCCAGCGCCGGGCGGAGTACATTGGGGAGCTTCAGTCCGATGTGCTGGATGAATACAACGCCTCCCGCTTTGACAGAACCCTGGAAATTCTGGTGGAGGACTGGGACGGGGCGTATTATTACGGAAGAAGCTATGCCGATTCCCCCGGCATCGACGGAACCGTGCGCTTTGAATCCGAGCTGGAGCACCAGGCTGGGGACTTCGCGCAGGTTCTGATCTTAGGCGCCGAGGACGACGAGCTTGTGGGAAGGGAGACTGTCTTATGACCACTGCCAGCAAAATTACCCTGATCCGGGTGCTGATGATCCCGGTCTTTATGCTTTGCATGCTGCTGAGCCCCAGCTATGGCTGGCTGAAATGGCCCGCCCTGGGCTTCTTCATCCTGGCCAGTCTGACGGACTACGTGGACGGCCATGTGGCCAGGAAGTACAATCAGGTCTCCGACTTCGGCAAGTTCCTGGACCCTCTGGCGGACAAGCTGCTGGTGATCTCCGCCATGTGCATCTTCTGCCAGTGGGGATTGATGCCCGCCTGGGCGCTGATGATCGTCCTGACCCGGGAGTTTGCCGTCACCGGTCTGCGGCTCATCGCCGTGCAGAAGGGACGGGTCATCGCCGCCGGCTGGTCCGGCAAGGTAAAGACCTTCTCCACCATGGTGACCCTCTGCGTCTGGATTGTCTTCCACCAGTGGAGCTGGCTCAATTGGGTCATCATCCTGGTGATCGTCCTGCCCACCCTCTACTCCGGGGTGGAATACTTCATCCGAAACCGGGACGTCCTGAACCTCAAAAAGTAGGGACGGCACTTTGCCGTCCGCCTGCGGCACCCCGCCGTCCGCGCTGCCCTGTAGGGACGGCACTTTGCCGTCCGCCTGCGGCGCCCTGCCGTCCGCGCTGCCCTGTAGGGACGGCACCTTGCCGTCCGCCTGCGGCGCCCCGCCGTCCGCGCTGCCCTGTAGGGACGGCACCTTTGTCAAGAGAAACATAGGTAACACATAGGGAATAGACATGGGTTACAGTTTTCGG
>CAMOSU010000009.1 GCA_946625125.1 uncultured Clostridia bacterium | reverse complement strand
GGCGGGGGACGGCGGACGGCTGAGAGCCGTCCCTACAGGCAGGGGACGGCGGACGACTGGGAGCCGTCCCTACAGGCGGGGGACGGCGGACGGCTGAGAGCCGTCCCTACAGGCAGGGGACGGCGGACGGCTGAGAGCCGTCCCTACAGGCGGGGGACGGCGGACGGCTGAGAGCCGTCCCTACAGGCGGGGGACGGCGGACGGCAGAGTGCCGTCCCTACGGGCGGGGGACGGCGGACGGCAGAGTGCCGTCCCTACAGGCGGGGGACGCGGACGGCAGAGTGCCGTCCCTACAGGCGGGGGACGGCGGACGGCTGGGAGCCGTCCCTACAGGCGGGGGACGGCGGACGGCTGGGAGCCGTCCCTACAGGCAGGGGACGGCGGACGGCAGAGTGCCGTCCCTACAGGTGGGGGACGGCGGACGGCAGAGTGCCGTCCCTACAGGCGGGGGACGGCGGACGGCTGAGAGCCGTCCCTACAGGCGAGGGACGGCGGACGGCTGCCGGATCGGCTGCTGACGCATCCGATTGTTTGCCGCGCAAACCGGACGAGCACGGCTCGTCACTACGGCGTATTCGTTTCGTTTCCCGCCTGTAGGGGCGGGCGCGCGCTGTATGCCCCTGCTGCGCTGTTTGTTTTTCATATTGCGGAATTGCTGACTCATTTCTTTGTGGGTTATTTCCCTTTCTCCGGGGCATACTATGGCCGGGGTGATTGGGTGACGATTTCTGTGATTCGCACGGCGGTGCTCTACGGACTGCTGATTCTTTGCGTGCGGCTGATGGGAAAACGGCAGGTGGCTGAGATGGAGCCGGCGGAGTTTGTGGTGACGATGCTCCTGGCAAACCTGGCCTCCGTCCCCATGCAGGACAACGCCCTGCCCCTGCTCTCCGGGGTGGCTCCCATGTTTACGGTGCTGGCCCTGGAGCTGATTCTGGCGGTGCTGTCCATGAAGCTGCTCCCTGTGCGGCGGATGCTGAACGGGGTCCCGGTGCCGCTGATCCGGGAGGGTAGGATCGACCAGGCGGCCCTCTCCGCCGCCCGGGTCAGCCTGGACGAGCTGGAGCAAAAGCTCCGGGAAAAGGACGTATTCGATTATACCACGGTAGCCTACGCCATTCTGGAAACCGACGGGGAGCTGACGGTGATGCCCTATCCCCAGCATCAGAGTCCCACCCGGGAGGATCTGGGCCTGTCCCGCTCCCCTGCCGGGCTGTTTTACAATCTCATTGCCGACGGGGTGCTGCTCCCGGACAATCTCAAGGCCTCCGGCTATGACCGGGCCTGGGTAAACCGGGAGCTGAAGGCCCGGGGTGTGTCCCTCCGGGAGGTGTTTCTCCTGGCGGCGGACAGCGGCGGGCAGGTGCGGTTTATTAAGAAGGAGAAGCTATGAAATACTTTTATGTGGGAGTTTTGCTTCTGGCCCTGCTGCTGACGGGCTGTTGGTTTTCCTGGCAGCAGGTCCGTCGTGGGACCCAGGCCGCTTCCCTGCCCCTGGAGCTGGCCGCTTCCGCCTTTGAGGCCGGGGATGAGGCCGGAAGCCGGGAGCTGGCAAGGAAGGCGGCATTGGAATGGCAAAGCCGGGAGGGAGTTCTGGCCTCTCTGCTGAGCCATGAGCGCAGCGGGAAGATTACCCTGGCTCTGGAGGAGCTTGCGGAGCTTCGGGGAAGGGAGTTTCTTCAGAGCTGTCGCCGTCTGCTTCGGATGCTCCGGGAGCTGGCGGAGCTGGAGCGGGTGGCCTGGCGAAATATCTTTTAGCCCTTAAGGCGCAAAAAAAGCCCCTTCGGAAAGGTTTTTGCCTTTCCGAAGGGGCGCTTTTTGGATTTACAGCTCGTATTCGTTGAGAATGGAATCGTCGTGAATGACCCACTCCTGCACGTTGACGGCGTTGTAGGTGTCCTTGCCGGTGCGCATCACCACCCGCTTGATGCCGGCGTTGATGATGACCCGGCGGCACATGGAGCAGGGCTCCACGCTCTCCAGGTATTCCCCCGTTTTGGCGTTCCGTCCCGCCAGGAAAAGCGTCCCGCCCAGGCATTCGCTCCGGGAGGCGGAGATGATGGCGTTCATTTCCGCGTGGACGCTGCGGCACAGCTCATAGCGCTGTCCGTGGGGAATGTTCAGCTTATCCCGGAGACAGTAGCCCATATCTATGCAGTTGTCCCGGCCCCGGGGGGCGCCGTTGTAGCCGGTGGAGACAATTTCGTCATTGCGGACCACGATGGCGCCGTAGTGGGAGCGGCCGCAGGTGGAGCGCTCCAGCACCGTCTCGGCGATGTCCAGATAATAGTTTTCCTTGTCGATCCTTCCCATAGCTTGACGCTCCTCAACTCACAAATTTGCCTCATTATACCATAGGATCTCGAAAACTGCAAGCTTTTTCGGAAAATATGCAGGTTTTTCTTCCAAAAAACCCGTATATTTTTGGCTTTTTCCTCCACTTTCCCCTCAATCCAGGATGGGAAGGCCCCTGGAGAGGTATTGGCCGCCCTCCTCCCGGAGAATTTTTCCATCCTCCGCGCTGAGCCGTCCCCGGAGCCAGACCTGACGGATGGAGCCGCTGATGGGAAAGTCCTCATAGGGATTATAGTCCACATTGGCCTTCTGCGCCGCCCCCCGGATCGGATGCTCCCCCTTGGGATCGTAGAGCACCAGATCCGCGTCAAAGCCCTCCCGGATGGCGCCCTTCCGGCCCCAGAGGCCGTAGAGCCTGGCGTTGTTGGCGGACAGCAGCTCCACCATTTTTTCCTTCGTGATCCGCCCTGCCGCCACGCCGTAGGTATAGAGCAGCTCCAGACGGGTCTCCACTCCGGGCAGGCCGCCCGGGATCCTGGTGAAGTCCTCCCTGCCCAGCTCCTTCTGAGCCAGGGTGAAGCTGCAGTGGTCGGTATTGACGGTCTGAATCTCTCCGTCAGCCATAGCATGCCAGAGTCTGGCCTGGTCCCGGGGCTTTCGCAGAGGCGGAGCGCAGACGTAGCGGGCGCCCTCAAAGCCGGGAAGGCTGTAATAACGGTCCTCCAGCAGCAGGTACTGGGGACAGGTCTCCACATAGACCTTCTGCCCCCGCGCCCGGGCCGCCTGAATCTCTGACATGGCCGCGGCGCAGGTGGTATGAACCGTCACCACCGGGGCATCCGCCAGGGCTGCCATTTTCAGCAGACGTCCCACCGCCTCCGCCTCGGTGAGATCCGGGCGGCATTGGGGATGGGAGGCGGGAGACAGGGCTCCGGCGGCCTTGTGCTCCGCAATCAGCGCGTCAATGATCCCGGCGTTTTCACAGTGCACCCCCGCGATGGCCCCCAGCTCCTTCAGCGCGCGCAGCGCTTCGAATACTGCCTGATCCCCGATCATCATGGCGGGATAGGTGAGATACATCTTGAAGGAGCTGACGCCCTGGGCCAGCATGGCGGGCAGCTCGGAACGGATTGACTCGTTCCAGTCGTCGATGGTCATGTGGAAGCCGTAGTCGCAGGCGCAGCCCGCAGCCTTCCGCTTCCAGAGCTCCAGCCCGGATTGCAGGCTCTCCCCCTTGTTGGGGCAGGCAAAGTCAATCACCGTGGTGGTGCCTCCCGCCAGGGCGGCTCTGCCGCCGCTGCGGAAGTCGTCGGCGGTGGTGGTGTTCGCCACGTCCAGATCAAAATGGGTGTGGGCGTCGATGGCCCCGGGGAACATGAGAAGCCCGTCGCAGTCCACCACCCGGGCCTCCGGGCTCTCAATGCGGGGGGCGATTCTCTCGATTTTCTCGCCGCACACCAGTACGTCGGCGCATTGGGAGCCGTCAGCGTTGACAATTTCCGCGTTTCGAAACAGGGTCTTCATGGGCTTCGCTCCTTTCGTTCTGCGCCGCGGCAGCTTCCGGGGCTGAGCCCTTCCTGTGCCGCGCCGAAGTAATTATACCATATTCTTTTTGTACTTGCAACTTTTTCCGGGTCTGAACCTCGATACCCGGTCTTTCATCGAAAAATCTAAATGAACCAAAACGGCAGGCTCCGGATTCGGAGTCTGCCGTTTTGTTCAGTCCGCGCTTTGGTAGAGCTGCTCCAGCAGCTCCGCTGTGACGGAGCCGGGGGCGTTGTAGAGCACCCGGCCCTGGCGGTCCAGGATCACGGTATGGGGCAGCATGGAGGAGGCCCCCAGCAGGGCCGCGACGCTCCCGTCCTCGTCCAGGGCCACAGGCAGCTCCAGGGGATGTCTGGACAGCCAGTCCGGGACGTCCTCTGTCAGCAGCTCCCCGTGAACCGCCAGCACAGCGGCATCGGGGTGGGCCTGGGAGAAGGACTCAAACAGAGGGAGTTCCTTGACGCAGGGACCGCACCAGGTTGCCCAGAGGTTCAACACCACCACCCTGCCCCGCTGATGGGAGAGGGTGAAGCTCTCCCCCTCCAGGGTTCGCAGCGTGAAGTCCGGCAGCGTTTGTCCCAGAGCGCTGCCCGGAGAAGCCTCCGGGGCGGCGTTTTCAGGGGTGAACGGTCCTTCTGAGGAGGCCCCGGGCAGGTTGAAGCCCGCCAAGGCTCCCGCCAGAATCAACAGGGCCAGGGTCCAGACCGCGGCGCTTCTTTTTTTCCCGCTCCCGGAGACTGCCCGGAACGGTCGGGCTCCCCTCTTTTCGCCGGAGCTTTGGGGCGTCCCGTTCACGCAGCGTATCGCGTCCGGGGAGAGAATGGCTTGATTCCCCGCCTGAAGGCTGATGGCCCCCTCGGGGCAGCGGGATATACATTTGCCGCAGCTCACACATTCCCGGTCCCCTACCCGGCGAATGTCCACGGGGCAAACCCGAAGACAGACGCCGCAGCCGGTACAGCGCCGGGGGTCCACCCGAATCCCCAGCAGAGCCAGCCGGGTCATAAGACTGTAGATGGCTCCCAGGGGGCAGAAAAAGCGGCAGAAGGCCCGATAGACAAAGATACAGGCTGTGACGAGCCCCAACAGCACCAGCAGCTTCCAGGTAAACAGGGGCCCCAGCAGGCCCAGCTTCTCCCGGTTGGCGGGGTGAAGCAGCAGGGCCACGGCCCCCTCCAGGGTTCCGGCGGGGCAGACATACTTGCAGAAGGCCGGAAGAGGCAGCTCCCGGAAGGCGTTCCAAAGCGGGACCCCCAGCACCAGCAGCCCCAGCAGCCCGTATTTGACCCAGCTCAGCCCCCGGGTGAGTCTGCTCTTTTTCAGCTTCCCCGCGGGGAGCTTATGCAGCAGCTCCTGAATCAGTCCGAAGGGACACAGCCAGCCGCAGACGGTCCGGCCCAGGGTCAGGCCGAAGAGCAGCAGCACCCCCACCGCATAGAAGGCCGGACGGCGGGCGGATTCCCCCAGGGCGTTTTGCAGCGCCCCCAGAGGACAGGCCCCCACAGCCGCCGGGCAGGAATAACAGTTGAGCCCCGGAACGCAGAGAGCCTTGCTTTTCCCCTGGAAGATCTCTCCTTGAACAAAGCCCTTGAGGTGAGCGTTGTACAGCAGGGCGGCGTAGAGCTGCACCAGCCGCCGGGTGCTGGGACGGTGGGCGCGCCACCAGACTTTCATCTTATCCAAGGCCGATACACTCCGTACAGATATTGACTGCCTTCACCAGCACCTGCCGGGCGCCCCCGTCCAGGATACCCAGAAGGATCAGCAGCAGGGCAAGGGCCAGAAGCAGCCCCCGCAGACGGGGCTTGGCCGCCTCCCGGACCGGCCGCATGACGACTGCTCCGCGGGGCAGGCGCTCCCGGCTTCCCCGCCCAAGGAACAGGGCGGCCCCGAGACTGACCAGCCACAGAAGCAAAAGGGGAAGCAGGCGTCTTCCATAGGCCGCCGCCGATTCCGGGCTGTAGATCACAGCCAGGGGGTCCTCCCCCCGGCGGGCGGCTCCCTCCCGCCAGATTCTCAGGACGGACCAGCCCACGGCCCCGGACAGGCAGAGGGTGAGGACGGAGAACAGCAGCCTGGAAATCTGACTGACCCGGCGGCCCTTCATCCCGCCAGTCTGGTGAGGGTGACAGTGAGGCTGTCTCCCTCCGCCTTGACAAACAGATCGTCGGAGCCGGTGTAGTCAAAGCCCTCGGGGACGGAGAGCACCTGAATGTGGTAGGCATAGGGCTCCCCTGAAAACAGCGCCTTGCCGCTCTCATCGGAGATGACCGGCACGCAGGCCTCCTCCGTGCAGAAATTGACGACGCAGCCCTGAACGGGATTGCCCTCCTGGTCCACCACGGTGACGGTATAGCTGGACTTTCCCAGGGTGGAGCCTCCCTCCAGATAGGTGTCGAAGAGCTCCGTGAATTCCTGGGCGGAGGACTTGGCCCCGGTTTCCATCCAGATCACGGTGCGCTCCCGGTTCACCAGCAGGCTGGTGGGAATGCCGCTGACGTTGAAGGTCGCGGTCAGGGCGTAGTTTTCATCCTGGGCCATGGGGAAGCTCAGCCCCTTGCTCCGGGCATATTCCCGCAGGATCTCCGGGGTATCCTCCGCCTCCACGGTGAGAGCCAGCACGGCAACCCGATCCTGATAGCTCTGATAGGCCTCCTCCAGGAAGGGGAATTCCATGGCGCAGGGAGGACACCAGGTGGCCCAGAGATTGATCAGCACCAGTTCATGCTCCGCCAGAGCTTCGGAGAGGGTGAAGCTGCCGCCGTCGGAGGTGGCAACGCTGAAGTCAGGCAGCACGGTGCCTACCTTGCCCTTTCCGGCCAGGGAGGACCAGTCGGCGGGGCCGGGTCCGTCCGGCTCAGCGGTCTGGGTGGGGGCCTGGGTGCTGGAAGCGGTGCTCTCCGGGGTCTCCGGCTTGGAGCAGGCGGTAAGCAGCAGGGCCAGGGCCAGCAGCAAGCAAAGCATCATGTTCAGTTTTTTCATTCTTGTTTCCTCCATCATCGGGTTTTTATTTCATCATCTTTCGGATACATTTCACCAGGCGTCCGGCGGTCAGATCGTTCAGATCCATCACCTGAATATGCAGCTCCGCGGCCCGGCTGCGCATGGCGGCTCCGCCCCGCTCGGCCGTAACCACCGCGGCCCGGGCGATTTTCCCCCCAAAGCGGTCCCGCAGAATGGCCAGCTCGTTCAGGGCCTCGGTCTTCACCTCGCCGGTCTTGCAGCTGATAAACACCGGGGTCACGCCCCTGGTACACATCACGTCCAGCTCATTGGTGACGGCGTCCTGCCGTCCTCTTCCCTCCCAGTCTACCACGGCGCTGAGGCGAACGTCGTCGAACAAACCGCTGTCCAGGCAGGCCAGGTAGGTGTAGAGCTCCAGCACGCTGCCCACGTCCCGCAGCCACTGGCGGATTTGCAGGTCCCGGAAGCGGAAGCTCACCCCATTCTGCCGGTCCACCCGCAGCTCCCGGAGAAAGCCGATGCGCTCCAGGGCCTTGAGGGCCTCCTCCGGGGCGTCGATCCGGCTGCCCCGCTCCCCTTTCACGGTATAACTTCCCCGGACCTCCAGGGAGACCGGAGCTTCCGGGGGCGTCTGGGAAACCCGCTGCAAATAGGTTATGAGGCCGGTCCAGCCTTTCCGATGCTTCAGGTACAGGCGGAAAAAAGGGGGAATGTCCGGGGCGTAATCCGCCAGCAGGCGGTTGTCCATCCGTCCGGGACGCATGGCGCCCCCGGCCATCCGAAAGCAGTCCTCCACGGAGTAAACCACCTTGCAGGGCAGGTCGTCGGCAAAGGGCGCGTTTTGAATCTCATAAAAGCGGTTTTTCCTGCGGCTGTAGGTAAAGGCCGGGACGGGGGTCTCCGCCCCCAGCAGCCCTGCGGCGTAGAGCACCGCGTCGGTGCCTCCGGTGATGTCCACGGCGCAGTCCGGATACCGGGCAGTAATCCGGCGCAGGGTCTTCAGAATGGCCTCCACCCGATACACGTCCGCCTTGACAAACTCCAGGCTGATCTCCTGGCCCCGGTGGGCAAAATAGTCCCGGAGCTGACGGTGGAGATTATGGCTTTTGGCAACGCGGGCAGGACAAACATAGACCACATGGGCGGGTCGAAACACCTCCGCCGCCAAAACATTTTCCAGGGGGCGCTCATCATAGAGCTCTATCAGCGTTTCCATTGATACGCCTCTTTTCAGTCGGTCTCAGCCCAACAGCAGTCCCGCCAGGCAGAGCAGGGCCAGATGGGCCGGGTAGAACCACTGGTAGCAGCGGTGCAGACTTCGGCTTCGGAATCCCCGGTCCCCGCTGTACATCGCCAGGATGGGAACCAACAGCAGGTGCGGAATTCCATACCAGCTCATGGCCTTCAGACTGCCCCAAAGGGCTCCGGGACCGCCGAAGCCCGAGCTCGTCCAGTTGTAAAACAGGTAATAGAGGCTCATCACCCCCAGCATGGCCAGCAGCCGCCGGCCGCGGCCCCAGGACTCGAAGCGCTCCAGATACCAGGCGCTGGCAAAAATCAGAAGGACCCCCGCCGCCCGGTAGTCTGAGGTCACGCCAAAGGCCAGGGCCATGCTCCCCAGACAGATTCCGGCCCGGAGAGGACGGTCCTTTTCCGTCCCTGCCAGCCACAGCCCGCAAAAACCAATGAGCAGGGTGTACATCACGCTCTGGGCTGCGGTGTAACCCGGGGTTCCGTGACCGAACCAGTCATAGAAGGGCTCGCTGCACACCGCCAGCAGGCCCAGCAGCAGGGCGTGGCTCCTGAGCCGTTTCGGATCCCGGCGCAGATGACGCCAGCCCTCCGCCAGCAGGAAGGCATAGGTCGGAAATGCGAAGCGCCCCAGGGTGCGCATAAGAATGTAGAGCTCATACCCGATTCTCCCGTGGTTGTAAAGCAGCATGCCCAGGTGATCCACCAGCATAAACACCACGGCGAAGAGCTTCAGAAAAAAGGCGCTCATGGGGTGCTTTTCCCTCCTTCGAACGGATTCTGTTTTTGGTATCATATCACAAATCTCCCGGGAATGCAACTGAGAGAAGAAGTTTTCCCTGCCCCTCTGTTCCGGAACCGGAGGGCTTCACGCATTGACAAAAGAGCTGCTTTGTGGTAAACTGAATACATTCTTATAAGGGTTCGTATACTATTTTTGCCCCAAAGGAGTTGATCGCATTGAAAACCCGGATTTTGGTGGCGGCAGTGGGGCTTCCCCTGCTGCTGGTGATCGTTCTGCTTCTGCCTCCGGTGGCAACCACCATTCTGGTCTCCGCCATGTGCATTCTGGCGGTACATGAGCTGCTCATCGGGACAGGGTTTTGCAGGCATATCCGCCTGTTTGCCTGGTCCTCCTGCATGGCTCTGGCGATTTGTCTCTGGAGCTGGCTGGAGCAGTCCCGGATTCTGGGGGCCGCCGCTCTGCTGCTCTACTTCTGCGCCCTGTTCGGGGAGATGCTGGCAGCCCACACAAAGCTGAGCTTTCAGGCTGTCTGCACCGCCGTCTTCGCCGGGCTGGCGGTTCCCTACCTGCTGGGGGCTCTGATCCGGCTGCGGGTCATGGAGAACGGCAAGTTCTTCATCATCGCCGCCTTTGTCCTCACCATGCTTCCGGACTCCGGCGCGTATTTTGTGGGTCGCGCTTTGGGCAAGCACAAGCTTTGCCCCGTCATCAGTCCCCACAAAACCGTGGAGGGAGCCCTGGGCGGCGCCGCCGCCGGGGTGATCGGCATGCTGCTCTACGGGCTGATTTTACAGCTTGGCTTCGATTTCAAGGTGAACTACCTGCTCTGCGCGGTCTACGGCATTCTGGGCGCGGGCGCCTCCATGCTGGGAGATTTGGGCTTTTCTGTCATCAAGCGCCAGGCCAGGATCAAGGATTACGGGAATCTGCTCCCGGGTCACGGGGGGATTCTGGACCGCTTTGACTCCACCACCGTCGTCGCCCCCCTGGTGGAGCTCCTGCTGATGATCCTTCCCTTTGCGGTAAAGTAACGCGGTAATTGGGATTTGTGGAGCTGCCTCCGTAGGGGGCGGCGTCCTCGACGCCCCGTACGTGCCGTTCTCTGATCCGTCCGAGCCGTCGAGGACGCCGGCCCCTACGGATTGACAAAACCAAATCTGATGAAACAATTCAGGTGATATGATATGACAAAAACACTATCCATTCTGGGCTCCACCGGCTCCATCGGAAGACAGACTCTGGACGTGGTGCGGCATCTGCCTGTCCGGGTCGCCGCCCTCACCGCCGGAACCAACGCCCAGCGCATGGCGGAGCAGGTGCGGGAATTCCGGCCCCGCCTGGTTTCCATGGCTACAAAGGAGGCCGCGGAGGCCTTGAAGGCCCTGCTGCCCTCCCCTGCCCCGGAGATTCTCTGGGGCGAGGCGGGGCTCATGGCCGCCGCTTCGGCGGAGGAGGCGGATACCGTCATCACCGCCGTGGTGGGCATGGTGGGTCTGCGGCCCACCCTGGCCGCCCTGGAGCGGGGCAAGCGCATCGGACTTGCCAACAAGGAAACCATGGTCTGCGCCGGGGAACTGGTTATGCGGACCGCCAAAGCCCGGGGCGCGGAGATCATTCCCGTGGACTCGGAGCACTCCGCGATTTTCCAGTGCCTCATGGGGAACCGGGACCGGGGGGAGATCCAGCGGGTGATTCTCACCTGCTCCGGCGGCCCCTTCTTCGGCAAAAACCGGGAGGAGCTGACCCACGTCACCCGGGACGACGCCCTGCGGCATCCCAACTGGAAAATGGGCGAAAAGATCACCGTGGACTGCGCCACCCTGATGAACAAGGGGCTGGAGGTCATTGAGGCCATGCGGCTGTACGAGCTGCCCCCGGAGCAGGTGGACGTGGTAATTCATCGGCAGTCCATCGTACACTCCCTGGTGGAATACCGGGACGGGGCCATGCTGGCCCAATTGGGCGTGCCGGACATGCGGATTCCCATTCAGCTTGCGCTGACCTATCCCAATCGGGTGGAGAATCCCGCCCCCGGGCTGGATCTGCTGTCCTGCCCGCCTCTGAGCTTCGCCGCCCCGGACTCTGAGGCCTTCCCCTGCTTCGCCATTGCCCGGGCCGTAGCAAAGCAGGGCGGCACAGCCTGCGCTGTGATGAACGGAGCCAACGAAGTCGCCGTGGCCCGTTTCCTGGGGCGGGAGATTGGCTTCTATGACATCCCTGCCCTGGTACAGAAGGCTCTGGACCGGGTGCCGTTTACGCCGAATCCCAGCCTGGAACAGATTCTGGAGGCGGACCGGCTGGCCCGCCGCGCGGTTATAGAACTCTGATATTTGGAATCATGAAAGGTTTTTTGAAAAATGACAGCATTCTATATTCTATTGGCCATCCTCATTTTCGGCTTTCTGATCTTCATCCATGAGTTTGGTCACTTTCTCACCGCCAAGCTCTGCGGTGTGCGGGTCAATGAGTTCGCGATTAATATGGGTCCCCGGCTCTTTGGCTGGAAGCGGGGAGAAACCCAGTATTCCTTCCGGCTGATTCCCATTGGAGGCTACTGCGCCATGGAGGGAGAGGACGAGGCCACGGGAGACCCCAGAGCCTTCACCGCCGCCAAATGGTGGAAGCGGCTCATCATTCTCTGCGCCGGGTCCTTTATGAATCTTCTCACCGGCTTTGTGGTTATGGCTCTGCTCTTTGGTCTGGCCGGTTCCTCCTTCTATATGCAGACCACGGAGATCACCGGCTTTGACCCCGGCAGCGCTCTGTCGGAGCAGGGACTCCAGGTGGGAGACCAGTTTTATTCCATCAACGGCAGACGCACCTTCATGCGGGAGGACTTTGATCTGCTGGCCGACCGCTTTGACCCCACGGACGTGGAGCTGGTGGTGATCCGCAACGGAGAAAAGCTGCGCTTTTCCCATTTCCGCATGGAGAAGCGGGAATTTCCCAGTGCCAACGGCGGCACCAGACTCCGCTTCGGCATCTCCCTGGGGAACTTCGCGGAGCCCAGCTTTGCCAATGCCAATCGCTTTGCCGCCTATCAGTGCGTGGATTTCGCCCGGATGGTCTGGTATGGCCTGTCGGATCTTTTCAGCGGGCGGGCCGGCTTGAAGGACATGGGAGGCGTCGTGGGCGTGGTGGACGTGATGGTGCAGACCGGCGAGCAATCCCGCAGCGTCTCCGCCGGAGTGCTGAACGTGCTGTATCTGGCGGCCTTCATCGCTGTGAATCTGGCTGTGATGAACATGCTCCCCATCCCCGCCCTGGACGGAGGCCGGGTGCTGTTTCTGCTGATCAACACCGTCTATACCGGTCTCACCGGGAAAAAGATCAACCCCAAATACGAGGGCTATATCCACGCGGGCGCTATGATCCTGCTCTTAGGTCTCATGGCGGTGCTGATCGTCAAGGACGTGTATATGATTATCAACCGGTGACGCGCCACGCCCGCAGGGGCCGAACTCGGAGCGTCACGAAGTATGCCCGCATCGGCCCGCCGCACCCCGCACCGACGAGTCACCAGGCATCAGGGGACGGGGGACGCGGATTCTTCGCTTCGCTCAGAATGACCCGCCCGTAGGGGACGGTTTCCCCGTCCCGCCGTACCACGCCCGTAAGGGCGCGCGGTGTGGGCCCGCGCGCCCCCTTCTATGCAGCGAACTAAATCAATCACAAAACCGTTTTGCGTTTACAGCAGAGGTATGATTATGACAAAACAGATAAAAGTCGGCAGCGTCCTGATCGGCGGCGGCGCGCCGGTTTCCATTCAATCCATGTGCAACACCAAAACCACCGACGTGGAGGGCAGTCTGTCCCAGATCAAGGCCCTCTACACCGCGGGCTGTGAAATCGTCCGGCTCACGGTACCGACCCTGGAGGCCGCCCGGAGCTTCGGGGAGATTGCCGCCCGAAGTCCCCTGCCTCTGGTGGCGGACATCCACTTTGACTATCGCTGCGCCATTGCCGCCGCGGAAAACGGCGCGGCCAAAATCCGCATCAATCCCGGCAACATCGGGGGCGAGGATCGGGTGAAGGCCGTGGTGGACTGCTGCAAGGCGCACCACATTCCCATCCGGGTGGGGGTCAACGGCGGCAGTCTGGAAAAGGAGCTGCTGGAAAAGTACGGCCATCCCACCCCGGAGGCTCTGGTGGACTCCGCCTTCGGTCATCTCCGCCTGCTGGAGAAATACGGCTTCTACGATAGCTGCGTGTCCATGAAATCCTCCTCCGTCCCCTTGATGATGGAGTCCTACCGGCTCTTTTCCCAGCGCTCGGATTATCCCCTCCACGTAGGAGTCACCGAGACCGGCACCGAGTACATGGGAACCATCAAATCCGCCATGGGCATCGGCGGTCTGCTGTGCATGGGCATCGGAGACACCATGCGGGTTTCCCTCACCGCCGATCCGGTGAAGGAGGTTACGGCCGCCAAGGCCATTTTGAAGGCCGCCGGTCTGCGGCGGGAGGGGGTCAACATCGTCTCCTGTCCCACCTGCGGAAGAACCCAGATTGACCTCATCGGTCTGGCCAACCGGGTGGAGGAAGCCCTCAAGGACTGCAAAAAGCCCCTGACCGTGGCGGTGATGGGCTGCGTGGTCAACGGCCCAGGGGAGGCCCGGGAGGCCGACGTGGGAGTGGCCGGAGGCGACGGCTGCGGCGTGTTGTTCGTAAAGGGCCAGCTCAAGGAAAAGCTGCCCTACGAGGAGCTTTTGCCCGCCCTGCTGCGATACATTGACGAACTGTAAACCGCGGACGGCTGCGGGCCGTCCTGACATAGAAGCATGAAAGATACGATGAACCTGCTTGCCCTCTTCTCCGGCCTGGAGCTGGGGGAGGAAGCCAAGGCGCTGTTAGAACAGAATACCGTGGAAAACGTCGATCTCAAGGTCCGGGAACGGGAGATTCGCCTTTGCCTCCGCAGTCAGGTCTATATCCCCCTGCGCGTCCTGACCCGGGCTGAGCAGCTCATCCGGGAGAGCTACGAGCTGCGCCGGATCGACCTGGAGCCCCGGTACGACCCTTCCCTCCTGGGCCAGATGGATTTTTCCGACCTGGCGGGGCTGCTGGCGGGCTTTTATCCTCCGGCCCTCGCCACTCTGGCGGGCTGCCGCTGGGAGGCGGAGGGCTGCACCCTCCACGGCCATCTCCTGGGGAACGGCCTGGCGGAGCTCAAGCCCCATCTGCACCGGGCGGAGGAATGGCTCTCCGAATGCTTTGAAACCCCGGTTCATCTGGAGCTTCACGGAGGCAAGGAGCTCAGCGCCGAGGAGCTGTTTGCGGAAACGGAACGGCTTCGGGAGGAGGCCCAGGAGCGCGATCCGGTCCCCGTCCTGAAAGCCGCCCCGGAGCGGGCGCCCAAGGAGCAAACCCAGAATCCGGATATGATCTTCGGCAAGCCCTTCTTCCAGGAGCCGGTTCCCATGTCGGAGCTGAATGTGGACATGTTCAAGGTCTGCGTGGAGGGAGAGGTTTTTGCCGTGAACCACAAGGAGCTGAGCAAGGCCAAGGCCTGGGTCGTCAGCTTCTATATGACGGATCACAGCGGTTCCGTGTGCGTCAATCAATACATGGAGGAAAACAAAGCCCGGCCCATTCTGGACGCCATTCACGCCCCCAATCCCAAAAAGCACAAGCCCGGCAGCTATATCCGGGTCTTCGGCAAGGTCACAGTCAGCCGCTATGACAATGAGCTGGTGATTCAGCCCTATTCCATCAAGGAGCTTCCCCGCCCCACCCGGCAGGACAAGGCCCCGGAAAAGCGGGTGGAGCTGCATCTGCACACCAAAATGTCCGCCATGGACGCCCTTACCGACACCGGAGAGCTCATTGCCCAGGCTGCCAAGTGGGGCCACAGGGCCGTTGCCATCACAGACCACGGCGTCACCCATTCCTTCACCGACGCTCTGGCAAATTCCAAAACCAAAATCGCCGGGACAGAGGAGCCCATCAAGATCCTCTACGGCTGCGAGGGCTATTTCATCAACGACATCGACACAGACGGCACCCCGGAGTCCGTCAAAACCTATCGGACCTGCGTTTACGGGGACCGGGACGCCCCTCTGAACGGGGAATTTGTGGCCTTTGACGTGGAGGCCACAGGCCTCTCCGCCGAGCGGGACCGCCTGATTGAGATTGGCGCCGCCCGAATGCGGGGAGATCAGGTTTTAGAGAAGTTCAATACCTTCGTGGACCCCCAGCGCCTGCTGTCGGACACCATCATCGAGCTCACCGGCATCACCGACGAAATGCTGGTGGGAGCTCCCTCAGAGCGGGAGGCCGTCACCGCCTTTCTGGACTTTTGCGGAGAGCTGCCCCTGGTGGCCCACAACGCCAATTATGATTTAAGCATGATCAAGGCGGCCTGCCGCCGACTCAATCTTCCCTTCCAGCCCACCTGTGTGGACACTCTGGGACTGGCCTATGATCTGCTGCCCCAGTTCACCAAGCGAAAGCTGGACGTGCTGGCGGAATACTTTGAGCTGCCGGACTTCGCCCACCACCGGGCCACCGACGACGCCATTACCTGCGGTCTGCTCTATGACCGCTTCGCCCGGATGCTGCTGGAGCGGGGCATTGACCGGCTTCAGGCGGTAAACCACGCGGCGGGGACCATGAGCTTTGGCTCTCACCCCACCCCCAAGGACCAGCGCATCCACCATATCATTCTCTTTGCCAAAAATTCCCTGGGTCTGCGGAATCTCTACCGGCTGATTTCCTACTCCAATCTCTACTACTTCCACACCCGGCGAGGCGGAAACGGGGCGCCCGTGATTCCGAAATCCGAGCTGCTGCGCTGGCGGGAGGGGCTGATCATCGGCTCCGCCTGCGAGGCCGGAGAGCTGTTCAGCGCCATTGTCGCCAGGCAGAGCTGGGAAAGCCTGCAAAAAATCGCCGGATTCTACGACTTCCTGGAGATTCAGCCCCTTGCAAACAACCGCTTTATGCTTTCACAGGGTCTGGCGGAGTCCGAGGAGGAGCTGAAGGATTTCAACCGCAGCGTGGTGCGGCTGGGCGAGGATCTGGACAAGCCCGTGTGCGCCACGGGAGACGTCCACTTCCTGAACCCCGAGGACGAGGTCTTTCGGCGGATTCTCCTGGCCTCCAAGGGCTTTGACGACTGCGACCGCCCGAATCCTCTCTACTTCCGCACCACCGAGGAAATGCTGGAGGAGTTTTCCTATCTGGGGAAGGAGAAGGCCTATGAGGTGGTGGTGAAAAACACCAACCTGATTGCCGACATGTGCGACTGGGTCCGGCCTCTGCCCCACAATCTCTACGCCCCCAAAATCGAAAACTCCGTGGAGGATTTGAAATCTCTGGTGTACGGCAAGCTTCACCGGCTCTACGGGGAAAACCCGCCGGAGCTCATCTCGAAGCGGGTGGAGACAGAGCTGGGAGACATCATCAACTGCCACTACGATGTGATTTATATTTCCGCTCAAAAGCTGGTGCAGAATTCCCTGGAGCACGGCTATCTGGTGGGCTCCAGGGGCTCTGTGGGCTCCTCTCTGGTGGCCTATATGTCCGGCATTACGGAGGTCAACTCCCTGCCCCCCCACTACCGCTGTCCCAATCCCGACTGTAAATATACCAGCTTTGAGGTACCTCAGGGCTGCGGCTGCGGGGCGGACCTGCCGGACGCGGTCTGCCCAAAATGCGGAAGCCGCTTTGAAAAGGACGGCTTCGGCATTCCCTTTGAAACCTTTTTGGGCTTCGGCGGCGACAAGGTACCGGACATCGACCTGAACTTCTCCGGGGAATACCAGGCCAAGGCCCATGCCTTCTGCGTGGAAATGTTCGGCAAGTCCCACGTTTTCCGGGCCGGCACCATCGGGGACGTGGCGGAAAAGACCGCCTTTGGCTATGTGAAAAAGTATCTCTCCGAGCGGGATCGCAAGGCCAGCCGCGCCGAAGAAACCCGTCTGGCCTCCGGCTGCGTGGGAGTCAAGCGCACCTCCGGTCAGCACCCCGGCGGTCTGGTGGTCATTCCTCAGGAAAATCAGATCTGGGACTTCTGCCCGGTACAGCACCCGGCGGACGACCACGAATCCGAGTGGATCACCACCCACTACGACTATCACCCCATGGAGGAAAACCTGCTGAAGCTGGATATGCTGGGCCACGATGATCCCACCATGATCCGGATGCTCCAGGATATGACCGGGGTGGATCCCCAGAAGATTCCCCTGGACGACAAGGCCACCATGTCCATCTTTACCTCCTCCGAGGTGCTGGGCTACAAGAACGACCCCATCCTTGGGGAGACCGGAGCCGTGGGCATTCCCGAGTTCGGCACTGGCTTTACCCGGGGCATGCTGAAGGAAACCCAGCCCACCCAGTTTGACGTGCTGATCCGGCTCTCCGGCTTCTCCCACGGCACCGACGTGTGGCTGGGCAACGCCCGGGATCTGATCCTCTCCAAAACCGCCTCCGTCTCCCAGGCCATTGGCTGCCGGGACGACATTATGAACTATCTCATTCAGTGCGGCATGCCGGACAAGCGCTCCTTCAAGATCATGGAGGCGGTGCGGAAGGGCCGGGGACTGCCGGAGGGGGCGGAGGAGGAGATGATCGCCGCCGGGGTTCCCGCCTGGTACATCGGCTCCTGCAAGAAAATCAAATACCTCTTTCCCAAGGCCCACGCGGTGGCCTACGTCATGATGGCCTTCCGCATCGCCTGGTTCAAGGTCCATGAGCCCCTGGCCTTCTACGCGGCCTATTTCTACCGCCGCAGTCAGAAGGGGGGCTTTGACGCCGCCATGATGTGCCGGGGCAAGGAGGAATGTCTGGCTGCCCTGGAGGGCATTCAGAAAATGGAAAACCGCACGGACAAGGACGATCAGCTCCTCACCACCCTGGAGGTGGTCTACGAGTTTTATCTCCGGGGCTTTGAGTTTCTGCCTGTGTCTGTCTATGAATCCGACGCCCTGAAGTTCCTGCTCCGGGATGGAAAGCTTCTGCCCCCCTTTGTGGCCATATCCGGCCTGGGAGAAAACGCCGCCAAGGACATTGCGGAGGGCCGCCGGGGCAAAACCTTCATCTCCATCGAGGAGTTCTCCGCCGCCTGCCCCAAGGTCTCTCAGACCCACATCGAAACCCTCCGGGCCGCCGGCGCCTTCGGAGACCTGCCTGCCACCAGTCAGGTGTCCATGTTTGAGATGTAACATTCTGAAAGGAGTCTTGATCATGCAAAAGCTTGAAAAGCAATTCCATATCCACTGCGTCGAAGGGGACGTGGGCCGCTATGTGATTCTGCCCGGGGACCCCGGCCGCTGCGCCGCCATTGCCGCCCTTTTTGACGACGCCCGCCATGTGGGGCAAAACCGGGAGTACAACATCTACACCGGCTATCTGCTGGGGGAAAAGGTCTCCGTCTGCTCCACCGGCATCGGCGGTCCCTCCGCCTCCATTGCCATGGAGGAGCTGCACAACATCGGCGCGGACACCTTCATCCGCACCGGCACCTGCGGCGGCATCAACACCAAGGTCAAGTCCGGGGACATTGTGGTGGCCACCGGCGCCATCCGCTTTGAGCACACCTCCGTGGAGTACGCCCCCATTGAGTACCCCGCCGTGGCCAATCTGGACATCACCCTGGCCCTGCGGGACGCCGCCCTGGCCATGGGGAAAACCACCCACGTCGGCGTGGTGCAGTGCAAGGACGCCTTCTACGGCCAGCACGCCCCCCAAAGAATGCCCGTATCCTACGAGCTGCTGAACAAGTGGGAGGCCTGGAAACGGCTGGGGGTTCTGGCCTCGGAGATGGAGTCCGCCGCCCTCTTCGTGGTGGCGGACGCCCTGGGCTGCCGCTGCGGGTCCTGCTTCCATGTGATCTGGAACCAGGAGCGGGAGGCCGCCGGTCTGGATCAGACCATGAGCGAGGACACCTCCGCCTCCGTGCGGGTGGCCGTGGAGGGTCTGAAGCGGCTGATTGCCCAGGATCAGGGCAAGTAGGCGTTTCGCGCAAGATAAAGAGGCGGGAAGCCCCGGGGGGCTTCCCGCCTCTTTATACGATTATTCAATAAAACCATTTATAATCTTTAAGGCCGGATTTGCGCCATACTTCGTTGTCGTCCTTGCCGGGCGTCAAGCCCGCCCGCGTCCTCCGCCTCGTCTGGCACAAATCTGCCTGGCAAATCTTTTGAAAGCGTTTTATCGGATCATCGTATGAATTGTTTCGGTCTCAGCGGCGCAGCAGCCACTCCTCCACCGCCCGGACCATCTGCTCCGGGTGCAGGTCAAAGCAATGGGTGTCCCCCTCCACGGGGATCAGGCTGCAGTTCTTCATCAGGGCCGCCGCCTCCTGGGAGCAGGCGTAAGGCACGGTGGCGTCCGCTGTCCCATGGACGATGAGCACCGGGCCGTCATAGCTTTTCAGCGCCGCCTCCGCGTCAATGGACTGGGCCACCCGCAGATAATTGCCTCCCAGACAAAGGCCCTCCCCCAGAGAAATCTCCTGGGGGATGGAGGAGGGATCAAAGCGCATGCGCAGCACCTCCCCCTCCCTGGCCCAGTTGGGGATCTTCCAGGCGGGAGACAGGGGGATCAGCCCCGCCAGATCCCGGGGCCGCTGGGCGGCGGCCAGGAGTATGGCCAGGCCGCCCTGGGAATGGCCGCAGAGATAGAGTTTGGAGACAAAATCCAACTGCTTCATCCGGTCAATGACGGAGACGATCTCCTGGGTCCACTTGTTCAAATCGTGGTCCCGGAAGCTCCCCCCGCTCTGACCGTGGCCGTAGAGCTCCAGCCGCAGGGTGGCAAAGCC
This sequence comes from uncultured Clostridia bacterium, assembly GCA_946625125.1. Classification (GTDB taxonomy): domain Bacteria; phylum Bacillota; class Clostridia; order Oscillospirales; family Oscillospiraceae; genus JAFRPC01. Next base: position 20,664 of record CAMOSU010000009.1, on the reverse strand, counting down.
GATCCGGTTCATCATCCGGGATACCGCAAGGATATGGGGCTCCTCCATGTGGCCTGTAAAGCCATGCACCACGATCACCAGCGGGTGCCGCTCCGCCTCCGACTCCGGCAGCTCCAGCTTGGCGTGGAGCCGGATTCCCTCATGCGTCAGAATCATCTTCCATCCTCCTGTCTTTCATACCATTTGACAATATTATACCACAGAAGAGAAAAAAGGCAATCCTGTCCTTGTATTTTCCGAAAGGAACCGGTATAATGGAGGTACTGTGAAGCTTTGGGAAGGGAGGAGCCTTTGTGATTCTTGTAAGCGCCTGTCTGGCAGGGGTACCCTGCCGTATGGACGGAGCCTCCAAGCCGGTTCCCGCGCTGGCGGAGCTGGCCGCCCGGGGAGAAGCCCTTCTGGTCTGCCCGGAGGTTTTGGGGGAGCTTCCCATCCCCCGGATTCCCAGCGAGCGTCTCCCCGACGGGCGGGTTGTGAACGCCGCGGGGGAGGACGTCAGTGCGGCCTTCCGCCTGGGGGCGGAGCGGGCTCTGTCCCTCTGCAGGGCCATGGGCTGCGGCTGCGCTGTGCTGAAGGCCCGCAGCCCCTCCTGCGGGAAGGGACAGATCTATGACGGTAGCTTTTCCAAAACCCTTGTCCCGGGAGACGGGGTCTTCGCCGCTCTGCTGAAGCGGGAGGGAATCGCCGTGTACACCGAGGAGGAGTACCCCGCCCGAAGAGAGGAGCTGGTCAGATGATTGACGGCCATCCCATCTGGGTGGTGCTGCTGATCTGCCTGGGGGTCTTTGCAGCCTCCTTTGTGGACGCCATCGGCGGAGGCGGAGGCATTATTTCCGTGCCTGTCTACCTGCTGGCGGGACTCCCCACCCATCTGGCTTTGGGGACCAACAAGCTCTCCTCCGGCATCGGCACCGCCGCCTCCACCCTTCGGTATCTCCGCAAGGGCTATGTGGACTGGAGCCTGGCCCTTCCCTCCGTGCTTTTGGCTGTGGCAGGGGCCTACCTTGGCACCACCCTGCAGCTTATGGCGGACGAGCGGATTCTGAAGTATCTGCTGCTTCTGGTGCTTCCTCTGGCTGCCGGGGTACTGCTGCGAAAGAAGAGTCTCCCCGAGGAGCGGGGCGCTCTTCCCTTCCCCCGGCGGGCTCTGGCGGTTTGGGGAGCCTCTCTGGTGATCGGCGTCTATGACGGCTTCTACGGCCCCGGCACCGGAACCTTTCTCCTGCTGGCCTTCTGCACCCTGGGAAAGCTGGACGTGCGAACCGCCTCCGGAAATGTAAAGCTGGTGAACTTCTCCTCCAACATGGGTGCCCTGTTCACCTCCCTCATGGCCGGGAAGGTCCTGCTGGGGGTGGGGCTCATGGCGGCCTGCTTCTCCATCGCGGGGCATTACCTGGGCGCCGGTCTCGCCATCAAAAACGGTTCAAAAATTGTTCGCCCGGTGATTCTCACTGTAATCTGCCTGCTGCTGATCCGGGTGATTGTGGAATTACTTGCTTAAGAAAGGAAGGAACCCATGAACGAACACGCGAAGGAACGCAAGGCATCCCGGGGAATCCTGTTTTGGATCTTTTTCTCCCTGAGCGCCCTGCTCTGGATTATCCTGTTTGAGCTGGGCAAAAACACCCTCTGGGGATGGGCTCTGCTGCTGGTCCTGCTCCTGGGCTGGGCTGTTTTCCGGGTCCGCAGGCTGCCTCGCCGGGGCTTTTTCCTCCGGCTTCTGGCCTTTTTTGCCGCCTGGCTGCTGCTGGCCCTGCTGTTTGTAATCTCCGGGCCGCCGGAACGGGCCGTCCCCGCCGCGGCGGGCAGCAATCTCCAAAGCACCGAGGAAATCCAAGTGGCCCAGGGCCGTCTCACCGGCCTGCGGACCCAGGACGGGGCCGTGGAGGTCTACGCGGGCATTCCCTATGCCCAGCCCCCGGTGGGGGAGCTGCGCTGGCGGGAGCCCCAGCCCCCGGAGCCCTGGGAGGGTGTTCGGGTCTGCGACCACTTTGCCCCCATGTCCATGCAGCCCCGGAATCATCCTGTAATCAGCTCTCTTATGGACCTGTTTGGCTATCACCGCTTTCAGATCAGCCTGGAGGACAACTGGCTGGAGCCCATGAGCGAGGATTCCCTCTATCTCAACATCTGGAAGCCCGCCGGGGACCAGCGCGGCCTGCCGGTTCTGGTGTACATCCACGGCGGCTCCCTTACCACCGGCCAGCCCTCCTACAGCGAATACAACGGCGAGGCTCTGGCCCGGGAAGGGATCGTGGTGGTAAATTTCGCCTACCGGCTGGGCGTCTTCGGCTATTACGCCGATGAGGCCCTGGCTGCGGAATCTCCCAACGGCACCACCGGAAATTACGGCCTGCTGGACCAGATTCGCGCCCTGGAATGGGTGCGGGACAACATCGCCGCCTTTGGGGGCGACCCGAGCCAAGTCACCGTTGCCGGAGAATCCGCCGGTGCCTCCAGCGTCAACGCCCTCTGCGTATCTCCCCTGAGCCGGGGGCTCTTTGTCCGGGCCATTGCGGAGTCCAGCGGCATCACCGCCAAGACCCCCTATCATACCCTCCGCAGTCTGGAGCAGGCTCTGGAAACCGGGGCCGCCATTCGCCGGGAGTTCGGTGCGGACAGCTCCGAAGCGCTGCGGGCGCTGCCTGCGGAAAAGCTGTTGCAGAGCTCCTATCCCAACGACTCCATGACGGTGGACGGCTGGGCCATTCCCCAGCAGCCCTATCTGAGCTATGAGCAGGGCCTGAACCATGAGACCGCCCTGCTTCAAGGCTTCAACGTCCATGAGGCGGACTTCTTCTGCATGGGGCTCCGGGTGGACGCGGAGGACTACGCGGAAAAGCTGCGTCCCCTCTACGGAGACTGGGCGGAGGCGGCGGCGGAGGCCTTTCCGCCCCAGGAGCAGGTCCCCTATTACCGCTACCTCATTGATTCCGGCGGCACGGCCAAGGGCTCCTATGACCTCTGCGTTTCCGCCGCCTGGTTCACCTACAGCCACTACAACTGGGCTCGGCTTTTGAAGGCCCAGGGCGTTCCGGTCTATACCTACTACTTCACCAAGGACAACGGCGGCCTGGGCTCCAACCACGCCGGAGAGCTCCCCTATTTCTACGGGAATCTGGACAAGCACCCCGACAACTACGACGGGAGCGATTACGCCCTGTCTGATTCCATGATGCGGTATTATGTGAACTTCATAAAAACCGGAGACCCCAACGGCCCGTCTCTGCCTCACTGGCCCGCCGCCGCGGAGGCAGAGGATCAGGTGCTGGAGCTGGGAACAGAGATCCGGGTGGTCCCGGACCCCTATCTGGCCCTCTATCCCCTGATCGACCGATATCAAAACCGGGAATAAGACCCCGGAAACCGTCAATCCATCCTACGGTCTGTATGACAGACAGAAAGGTTGATCCCTATGAATCCCATTATCGCCTGCATCGGGGATAGCTGCGTGGACCACTATGAGGCCCTGGGCCAAAGCTTCCCCGGCGGAAACCCTGTCAACTTTGCCGTCTACCTCCGCCGTCTGGGGGCTCAGTCCTCCTTTGTGGGGGCGGTGGGCTCCGATGAGGACGGCGCCATGGTGCTGGAGGCTCTGGCAAAAAAGGGCGTGGATGTGAGCCACGTCCAGGTGCTCCCCGGTCCCACCCCCAGCACCAGCGTCCGCATGGAGCACGGAAACCGCGTCTTCACGGAATACAACACCGGCGTCATGGAGGACTACTCCCTCCGTCGGGAGGATCTGGACTTCATCGCCCGGCATGATCTGGCGGTGAGCGCCCTCTGGGGCCGCTGCGAGGATCGGCTGGGAGAGATTCAGGCCCTTGGTATTCCCGTGGCCTTTGACTGCGCCGACCTGCCCTTTGACCCCGCCGCCCAGCGGGCGCTGCCCCATGTGGACATCGCCTTTTTCTCCAACGATCAGGCGGAGGACGCGGAGCTGATGGCCCTGATGCGGGACATTGCCGCCCTGGGTCCAGGCACTGTAGTCGCCATGCGGGGCGCCCGGGGCAGCATGGCCTGGGACGGAGATACCTTCTACTCCCAGGGAGCGATTGCCTGTCCCGTTGTGGACACCCTGGGGGCCGGAGACAGCTACATTGCCGGCTTCCTCCAGGCCACTCTGCTGGGTCTGCCCATGCCCCAGCGGATGCGGGCCGGGTCCGAATGCTCCGCCGTTACCATCGGCTATGTGGGCGCCTGGTAAGCACGGGCCGGGAGCCCGGCTGCTTTGGACGCTGTTTTGGGTCTTTTTCCGCATCGGTCTTTTCACCTTCGGCGGAGGCTACGCCATGATCTCCATTGTGGAGGACGCCTGCGTGGACAAGCGGGGCTGGATCAGCCGGGAGGAAATGGAGGAGCTGATTGTGGTGGCGGAATCCACCCCCGGCCCCATTGCCATCAACTGCGCCACCTATGTGGGCGCGCGGCAGGGCGGCCTGAGGGGGGCAGTCTGCGCCACCCTGGGTATGGTGCTTCCCTCTTTCCTGGTGATCTTTGCCATTTCCCGCTTTCTGGACCGCTTTTTGGAGATTTCGCTGATTGCCAATGCCTTTCGGGGCGTGAAGCTGGCTGTGGGGATTCTCATTCTGGACGCGGGCTGGCGGATGCTGAAGCGGACGCCCAAAAAGCCCCTGCCTCTGTTTCTTTCGCTGGGTACGCTGGCGGCTGTGCTGCTGGCAAGCATTTTGGACCTGCGTCTGTCCTCTGTGGTGCTGATGCTGGGGGCTGGGGCTCTGAGCCTGCTTTGCTTTGGCCTTGGCCGGAAGGGAGGGGGAAAAGGATGATCCTTTGGGAGCTGTTTTGGGGCTTTCTCCAGGTGGGCTGCTTCTCCTTCGGCGGAGGCTACGCCGCCATTGCCCTGATCCGGGAGCTGGTGCTCAGCCGGGGCTGGCTGACGGAGGAGCTGCTGACCTACATCATTGCGGTGAGCGAGAGCACACCCGGGCCGATTATGGTAAACCTGGCCACCTATGTGGGCAGCACTCAGGCGGGGGTCCCCGGGGCGCTGCTGGCCACCCTTGCGGTGGTACTGCCTGCCTTCTGCATCATACTGGGGCTCATGGCGGTCCTGAAGCGCTTCACCGAGAATCCCTGGGTCAAGGCCCTGATGACGGGGCTGAAGGCCTGCGCGGCAGGGATCATCCTGGCCGCAGGATTGGAAATGCTGGCGGGAAACATCCTCGGAGGAGACGGAGCGGATTGGACCGCCGTCGCCCTCAGCGCCCTGCTGGCCCTGCTCTGGTTCGGAGGCAGCCGTCTGTTAAAGCGAAAGCCCTCCCCCATTCTTTTGATTGTATTGGCCGCCGTTCTGGGGGCCGCCGCCTATGGCCTATCAATATAAACAGAAAAGCAGGAGGGACGCGCCCTCCTGCTTTTCTGTTTGACTCTTAGCGCCAATGGGCGTAGAGGGTATAGGACATGGGTTCTCCGGTATAGCCTCCGAAGCTGCCGTCGGCGTTGGTGACGCTGTGGGTAAAGCTGTACCAGGCGTTGAGCATGCGGACAGGCTCTCCCTCCTCATCATACCAGCCGAGGAAGCTCCGTCCCTCCCACTCCGGTTCCGGGAGGCGGCAAAGATACAGGGTCCCCTCAGACATCATGGGATGCCGGATGCTCACGGGGGTGACATTGCCCCGACCGTCGTCCAGCAGCAGCCGCAGTTCGTCTTCCTCCGGCTCCCGGGCCGCCCAGGTGGCATGGACGTTTACATAGCGATTGCCGTCCTCAGAGGGCGGAATCCGCTCCACGTCCTCCCGGGTCAGAACATTCTCCACGTTGAAGCAGAAGTTCTCCGGGGGATAGAGCTCCCGCCAGTCCGGTTCCCCGTCGGCATAGAGATCGTCCCGCTCGTAGCCGTTGTCAAAGGGATTGCCGTAGTCCACCACCCAGCCGGTGAAGCGGTAGCCCGAGGGGGTCACAGGCTCCGGCAGGGTCTGATCCCTGAACTCCGCTTCGTCAATCACCCGCTGGACCAGGATGGTGGCATAAGCGTCGTTCGGCACCGCAGTGGGAACCTCAAAGTCAAAGGTATCGTTGTAGACGGTCAGGACAATCTGCCCCTGCCCCAGGGGATAGCTGGGGATGGGGTCCGGGCCGGTGGGGATTCGGTTGGATTCCATGCGGTAGATGTAGCCCGTATTCCGGTCCTTCAGCTCCAGGCTGACGGAGAGCTCCTGGCCTTCCGGCAGATCCGGCAGGGCGGAGCCGCCGGTATAGCGCAGGGTATAGCCCTCTGTCCCCGCTTCCAGGGGAAGCTGGTCGGGGGCCTCCCCCAGGGGGAGTCTTCTGGGCTCCTCCCCCTCATAGATCTGCTGACTCATATTCAGGACCTGAAGATCATATTCATATCCGTCCTGGGGGTCCGGCAGGAACTCCGCCGTAAAGTCGATGTTGCCCTCCGGCAGACGCTCCAGCACGGCCCGCATCTGGGGCGGCGACGGAAGCTCCGCCACAGGGCCGGTCCAAACACTGCTCCGCTCCTCCCCTGCCTCGGTGTAGACGGCGGTGAGGGTCAGGGTCAAAGGACTCTCCAAACCCTCGGCCTGAAGACTGTACTCAAACAGGCTGCGGGAGGATTCCCAGACGTCTGGATCGCTTTCCGGTTGGGCCGTACCGCCTGCCCCGTCGGAGACCTGGGCATAGACGGAAACGGGCCAGGGGGTTCCATGATAAGCGCTCTGCTGTGCCGGGTCGGCGTCCAGACTGGGGGTGGGGCTGTAGACGGAATAGCTGTAGAGCACCTCATCCTCAGAGCGTACCGCGTAGAGCAGGTCAATCACCACGCTGCCCTCCGGCGGAGTGGACGGCTCCGTGTCCGGTTCCGCGGGAAGGGTCTGGGTGGGAGCGGCTTCCGTAGGAGCAACGGGCCGCGCCGGCTCCGGGAGAGGCTTGACTCCCCGGAGGCAGAGAAAGGCCGTCAGCAGAATCGCGGGCAGGGCGAAAAATCTTTGCAGACGGCGCTTTCTGGGCGGGCGCTCCTCTGCCCCGCCGCTGCCCTGCCCGAACTCCGGGGGCGGCGGGGGGTATTCCAGCTCCGGTCCGAGCCGCAGCTCAGGGGGCGGGGCTGCCTGTTCAGGAGGAACTTGACGGTATTCCATAGTCGTGCCTCCGCTGTCTGCTATTTACTGTGGACATCCACCTGGGGGAAGGGGCACTCGATTCCCAGGCCCCGGAAGCCCACAAAGAGGTCATGGTTCAAAACCCGGGCGCCGGAGTAGATGTCCGCCTCTCCCACCTCCGCCACAAAGCGCAGGTCCACGGAGCTGCTGTTGAGGGTCTGGACCCCAAGGTACTTGGGTACTGACTTGAACAGCTCCGGGTGCTTTCCGTAGATTTCCTCCAGCAGACCAGGGATCTTCTGCTCCAGCTTCTCCAGATCCGTCTCATAGGGAATGGAAAAGTCCGCCAGGGCCTTGGAGCTGTTGTCGGAACGGTTGAGGATGTTCTTCATGTCGGAGTTGTTGATGATCTTCACGTTGCCGCCGGTGTCCGTGAGGCTGGTGGTGCGGATGCCGATTTCGGAAACGGTACCCCGGAAGCCCCCCACTTCAATGATATCCCCCACGTTGTACTGGTTGTCCATGAGGATAAAGAAGCCTGTCACCACGTCGGTGATGAGGCTTTCCGCGCCAAAGCCGATGATCAGGGCGATGATTCCCAGTCCGGCCAGAATGGTGGGCATATCCACGTTCAGCAGAGACAGCACCCCGATGAGAATGACGATTACCGCGATGTAGCGGATCAGATTGGAGCTGAGGGTCAGGAAGGTGCGGAACCGATGGTTTTCCGTTTTCACCAGGCCCAGGATCAGCAGGATCAGATGCTCCGCCGCCAGCACGGCGAAGATTACCAGGAAGATCCGCCCTACTCCGGCCCAGCTCAGGGACAGGCCCTTCCCCAGCTCCAGCTCCTTCCCAGCCCCCAACAGGAGCAGAATCCCCGCTGCCGCGGCAAAAATCAGGAGCTTGACGATATGCTTGGTACGGTTCATAGAATCGCTTCCTTTCATGCTTTCATATCTTCAATATACACAAAAGCTTCATAAAAAGCAAGCCTTTCGTAAAATAAAACGACTGGTTTTTCATATTTTTTGAAAAATCAGTCGTTTTTTATCCATTCTCAAGCAGCCGTCTGCCCAGCGCCCGCAAATCCATGCGGGGCAGGCTGAAGCAGGCTTCCGGCAGGGCGCCGGGGGCTCCCCGGGGAGACAGGGCGGATCGGAGGTAGGCTCCATCCATTCCCGCCGCCAGCGCTCCCCGCACATCGCAGACGGGGTCGTTTCCTATCACGAGGCAGTCTTCCGGCTTAAGCCCCAGCTCCTTCAGGGGCGCCTGAAAGAATCGGGGGTCCGGCTTGCGGAAGCCCCACTCAGAGGAGAGATAGATTCTGTCAAAGCGCCGGGTCAGGTCCAGCAACTCCAGCTCGGGGCGGGTGAAGCAGCTCTGGGCGTTGGACAGCAGAAGCACCGTCCGGCCCGCGGCCCGCAGGGCGTCCAACAGCTCTCCCGCTCCGGCGTAGGCCCGCAGATGGGTGGTGGAGGCCAGGCGGAAGCGCCAGGCGGTGTCAGCCAAGAGCGCCTCCCCTGCCCCTACGCCCTTTTCCGCGTAGAGGGATCGGAACACCCGAAGCAGATCAATCTCCACCAGAGCCTCCGGATTTGCCCTTTGCAGGCAGTCCGTCTCCGCCGCGCAAAGGCGCAGATAAGCGGAGCGCAGAGCTGCCGCGTCATACGCAGCTCCATGCTCTGCAAAGCAGGCGGCGATTTGCTTCCAGAAGGAGGCCTTCGTCTCATCCGTATGGATGCTCACCAGGGTGCCGTAAAGATCAAACAGGCAGACGCGGTATTGTTTCATGGGGTGTGCCCTCCGAATATTGGGATTTGCGAACTGAAAAGACGCGGCCCGGCCGGGGAGGTCGGGCCGCGATGAACTTGGCGGGATCAGCAGAGGGTGGCGTAGATGACAGCCTTGATGGTGTGCATCCGGTTCTCGGCCTCGTCGAAGACCTTGGACTGCTTGGACTCAAAGACCTCGTCGGTGACTTCCATCTCGGTGATGCCGAACTTCTTGGCGATGTCGGCGCCGATGGTGGTCTTGGTGTCGTGGAAGGAGGGCAGGCAGTGCATGAAGATGGCGGTGGGCTTGGCGTTGGCCATCAGCTCCTTGTTGACCTGGTAGTCCTTCAGCAGGGCGATGCGCTTGGCCCAGATCTCGTCGGGCTCGCCCATGGAGACCCAGATATCGGTGTAGATGACGTCGGCGTCGGCGCTGCCTTCCTTCACGTCCTCAGTCAGACGGATGGTGCAGCCGTGCTCCGCGGCGATCTTCTTGCACTCCGCCACCAGGCCCTCCTCGGGCCACAGCTCCTTGGGGCCGCAGGCGGTGAAGTTCATGCCCAGCTTGGCGGAAACCACCATCAGGGAGTTGGCCACGTTGTTCCGGGCGTCCCCCATGAAGGTGAAGTTCTTGCCCTTGCAGCTTCCGAAGTTCTCTTCGATGGTGAGAACGTCGGCCAGCATCTGGGTGGGATGGAACTGATTGGTCAGGCCGTTCCATACGGGAACGCCGGCGTACTTGGCCAGATCGTCCACGATGGACTGGTCAAAGCCCCGGTACTCAATGCCGTCGTAGATGCGGCCCAGAACCCGGGCGGTATCGGCGATGGATTCCTTCTTGCCCATCTGGGAGCTGCCGGGGTCCAGGTAGGTCACGCCGCAGCCGAGATCCATGCCGGCCACCTCAAAGGAGCAGCGGGTACGGGTAGAGGTCTTCTCGAACAGCAGAACGATGTTCTTGCCGGCCAGGTAGCGATGGGGCTCACCGGCCATCTTCTTGCGCTTAAATTCGCGGCTGAGGTCCAGCAGATAGCGGATCTCCTCGGGGGTGTAGTCCAGCAGCTTCAGGAAATTGCGTCCTCTGAGATTGACAGGCATGGTGATGTCTCCTTTATCAGTTGGTTATATGAACGGTCGGAAGGCCGTTGCTTACAGGGGGTGACGCGGACGGCGGAGTGCCGTCCCTACGGGGGCGGACGGCGGGGCGCCGTCCATGCGGGGCTTACAGTTTTTCTCTGTTGAGGGGCATGGACATGCAGCGGGGACCGCCGCGGCCGCGGCTGAGCTCTCCGGAGGGGATCTTGAGCACGGTGATACCATGCTCCTCGAAGATCCGGTTGGTCACGACGTTGCGGTTGTAGGCCACCACCTTGCCGGGGGCCACGCAGAGGGTGTTGGAGCCGTCGTTCCACTGCTCCCGCTGGGCCGCCACGTTGTCGCCGCCGCCGCAGAAGATCAACTGAATGCGGTCCTGGTGCAGGTGGTACTCCAGAGCCTCCCGAAGATTGCCGCCCATGTCCCGGATATTCAGGCCACCCTTGGCGGCGGGGGTGATCTCGAAGATCCGCAGGGAGTCCAGCATATCGGGGAAAACCACAAACTTGTCGCGGTCCACCTGGGTCAGAACCGTGTCCAGGTGCATGGTGGCCCGCATGCAGGGAATCTCCAGAGCCAGCACCGTGCGGACGGTGGCTTCCTCGTCGGCAAAGAGCTTCTTTGCGATGTTCTCAATGGCCTCGGGGGTGGTACGCTGGGAAATGCCGATGGCCACAACCTCCGGGGACAGGTTCAGCACGTCGCCGCCCTCCAGAGAATAGTGCTCGCTGCCGTTGGCATAGAGATGGATCTTCCCGCCGAACTCGGGGTGATACTTGAAGATGTACCGGGCAAAGATGGTCTCCTGGCAGCGGGTGACGGAATACATGCGGTTGATGGCCACGCCCTCTCCGATGGACTCGAAGGGGTCCCGGGTGAAGTAGAGATTGGGCATGGGCTCCAGCACAAAATTGTTCTGCCGGTTCAGCATGGTGGGCAGAGAAAACTTGGGGGAGGCTCCCAGCTCCTGGAAGGAGACGCCGGCCATGGTTTTGAGAATCAGGTCCTTGTCCCCGGGAATGGAAAGCAGGTATTCATAGAGCTCCTGGCGGTAGTCCACGTTGGGAGAGAAGGTGACAAATTCCTTCAAAAACTCCTCCCGCAGACCGGGGTTGGCCTTCAGTGTCTCGGCGGCCAGGTCCTCCAGATAGACCACCTCCGCCCCGTTCTCCCGCAGGACCTGGGCGAAGCGGTCGTGCTCCTCCTGGGCGCCGCTCAGGAAGGGAATGTCGTCAAACAGAAGCCGGTCCAGGGTATTGGGGGTCAGATGCTCCAGCTCCTGGCCGGGTCGGTGCAGCATGACGCGCTTGAGGGGCGCGATTTCGCTTTTGACATAGATAGCCATACAGACGCTCCTTTGCAAAGCTTGGCAATTTTGGATGAATCTATTATATGCGGAAAGCCTTTTTTTGTCAACAAGAAACAATGCAAAAAGCCCATAAGCTTTGCTTATGGGCTTTTTTATGCCGTTCATAGCTCCAGCTCATAGCGCCCGCAGGCGTTGATGATGGTGGTTTCCCCGTGTTGGATCACCCGCTGGGAGAAGGTGGCGTAATTCAGATGCTGGTGGCCGTGGATGAAGTATCTGGGGCGGTATTCCTCGATGAGCCGGGTGAAGCATTCAAAGCCCCGGTGGGCGGGGTCGTCCCCGTCGCCAAAGCCCCGGGCCGGGGCATGGGTGAGAATGACGTCCACTCCCCCGGCCTTTTTCACCGCTCGTCGGGTTTTTCGGATCTGCCGCTCCATCTGTTTTTCGGTATACTGATAGGGTCTTCCGTTGTACAGGACGCAGCCGCCGAAGGCCAGAATCCGCAGGCCCTTACAGACCGTCAGCTTTCCGTCCACGCAGTCGCAGCCCTCCGGCGGGTCGCTGTCATAGCAGACGTCGTGGTTGCCGTGGACATAGAGCAGGGGCCGGTTTGCCATGGTGACAAGGAAGCGGAGATAAGCGGGCTTCAGATCCCCCGCCGAGAGGATCAGATCATAGCCCGACAGGACCCCCGGCCGGTAATAGTCCCAGAGATAGGGATCTTCCTGGTCAGAAATCAGCAGCAGCTTCAAAGCTGTTTCTCCTCCTTTACCTTGGTCAAATCGTCCCGATAAAGGCCCAGGGTCCTCACCAGCTCCCGCGCGCCGGGCAGCAGCTCCTCAAAGCCGGGAATCTCCCCGTCCACATTGTCGCAGAGCCAGTCCATCCGCATCAGGGCATCCGGGCTCAGGCCTGTCTCCCCGTCACAGCGCAGGACGCCGTTTCCGTCGAAGATCCGGCTGCGGAAGGGGTCGATTCTCCCCTCCTTCAGCTCCCGCTTCAGCATTTGGGCCAGGCTCCGCAGGCCGTCCGGCAGGGTGGGAGAAAGCTCCACGTCGATGACGCCGCTGTCCATCCCCAGCCAGAGATTCAGCGCCTTGTCCGCGGGACCGGTTTCCAGACTGCCCTTCAGGGCGGAGCGGACCAGCTTCTCATACAGGGCGCCCCAGTTCCAGCAGGGCAGGGCCAGGGTGACAAGCTCACCCTCCCGGTCCCCATGATAGGTCCCCCACTCATAGTAGCGGCTGCCGCTCTCGGGGCTGGTCCCATCCCGGTTGGAGATGACGGAAATGCCCCGACGCCGCAGCTCCTGGGTGCAGTCCCGGCGGGTGCAGGACCAGAGCAGCTCCACCCTGGCCCGGGGATTCACCATTCGGGCGCCCAGGGCGAAGGCGTTGATGGCGGCGGGCTCTCCAAAGATGGGGTAGCCGGAGACATAGCCCACCCTGTCGTTCCGGGTCATGGCCCCGGCAACGGCGCCGGTGATGAACTTGCACTCATAGATCCGGCCGTAGTACATGGTGACCCCGGTGTAGGGCTGGGAGAGGGCGCAGTTGAAAACCTTCACCTGCTTGTACAGGGCGGCCAGCTTGCGGCAGGCGTCGATCATGGGGGCGGTGGTGGCAAAAATCAGCTCCGCGCCGTCCTCCACGGCCCCCTGCATGGCGGCGAAGTAGTCCCGCTCTTTGGCGATATAAACCTGAACGGAAACTCTGTCCCCCAGGGCCTGCTCCATGGCCAGACGGCCCTGATCGTGGGCGCGGGTCCAGGCGCTGGTTTTGGGGTCGAAGCCGTAGATGAAGGCCACGCGAATCCGATCCGGCTGGCTCACGGCGGTGATCAGCTTGGATACCAGGCTCTTGTCCTTTTCCGGCAGCTCCGGCTTCAGCTCAATGGAGGGGGTATCCGCCTCGCTTTGCAGCTTCATATCCGGCCAGAGGCTGGCAATGTGATCCACCAGCTCCCCCATGCCCAACTCCTTGATGTCGGAAAAGCGGAAAACCTGGAGCCAGACCAGCAGGGCCTCCGCGGGACTGGCGGGCTGCTGCTTCATTCTGGAATAAGCCTCCTGGAAACGGGCATAGCCGGAACGGAAGCTGCGGCGCTCCTCGTCGGTCCAGATATGGTCCTCTCCCACCCCCAGGGCGGCCTGGAGTCTGGCATAGCCGCCGGGCTTGTCGAAGCTCAGGCCGTAGATTCCGGCGCAGTCATAAAACCGCAGAAACTCATAGTAACGCTGAATCTCCGGGTCCTCGGTGCGGGCGGGCAGAATCCGGGTCACCATGGCCGCCACAGTGGGGGCGTCATAGCTTTTCAGCACGCTGACCCGTTTATTTCCCTCCTGGATATAAAAGCGCCCCAAAAACTCGTAGGCCTTGACGGGCTCCCGAATCCCCTCCTCGGCGTGGGCTTCACAGAGGCGAATCCACTTGGTTCCGAATTCGGTTCCGGCCTCCAGAATGGGCATGAAATTCCCTGCCAGGGCGGCGGTGCGTCCCGCGGAGCGGGTGCCGACGATGAGCTCCGTGGGAATGTTCAGCAAGCCCAGCTCGGTCTGCCCGACAATCTGGTACTCCTCCTGAATCTCGTCCAGGACCAGCGGATAGGGGTTGGTGTTCTGTGTCTGGGCGTTTTTGACATATTTCTGGCCGCTTTTCAGGGCCTTTGCGTATTGTTCGGCCGCTTCATAGCTCATGGTATTTACTCCTCGCTGCTTGTAGCTTTTTCATCTGAGCATATCTTTTATCATATCTTTGAACCCGCGTCAAGACGCAAAAACCCACAAGGAATGCCGCTCCCTTGTGGGCTGATTGGTGCATAATTCCGATGTCATTCGTCCAGCACGCCGTAGCTCCGGAGCAGGCTGAGCCGTTCCCTTCCGATGCGCAGGGCCGCGGCGGGACTCCGGCTGCCGTAACGCTTCCGGTTCTTCCAATAATCTCCCGCCCGGGAGATCCAAGCCACAGGCAGCAGCCAGGGCCGGGCTTCCAGATAGGGATACCTGCCCTTCAAGCTTTGGGCGGAGGGGAAGAGGCTCCCGCGCAGGCCGCCTGAGCTGCCCCGGCTCTGATCCGCCACCGCCTGTATGGTGAGGTTGGCGCTGTGCATCCGGTCAATTTCTTCCCCATGGAGACCGGAACGCAGGATGTCTGTCAGCAGGGCCTCCTCCTCCACAGGGATCACGGCAAAGGGCTCCGGGATGGGAAGATCCAGGTATTTCTCCCCGATGCGGTAGACGGCGGCGGTAAAGCGTTCGCAGCGGTAGGCTCTGCACTTTCCCAGAAGCTTCGGGAAATTCACGGAGGCTCCATGCGCCCAGGTGAAGAGGCAGATGTCCGCAACGATCCGTATGCCGAAGCCGCTGTAGAGGAAATGCTTGAAGGCATGGAGAATCAGGTACAGCAGGTGGTCCTGGGGTGCCAGGGTTTTCACGCTCACATCCTGCACCTCACAGGAAATCGCCCGGTCCCGGGCGCCGGAAAAGGCGTCGTTGAAGCTGTTGAACACCGGGGACTCCGGGTCAAACAGAAACTGATTGGTTTCCACGAAGAGGGGCGAGCCCGGCTTGTGGTATTCGTTGTCCCAGCTTGTCACCGGGTCCTGCTCCGGTTCGTCGGGACGCATGCCGTAGTCCAGCATCGCGGCATGGTACGCCTCCGCCTGCTCCCTGGGAATCCACAGATCGTCGTCCACAGAGGGCCGCAGCAGGGGCTTGGGATAGAGCAAGCGGCAGACTGGCCCCTTCAGCACCACCGGATCGAGGCCTCTGCTTTGAAGAAAGAGGATCAGATTCAAGAATTCATTTTCCTGAATCGCCTGGCGTCCGACCTGCTCCAGGGCCAGCTCCATCCAGGGCTTGCCGGGGGCTTCAGGCTCAGGCGACACTACGGCGCCGGGTATCGTTTTCAGTGCGTCCCGGCAAGAGGGCAGCTTACTGGCGGTATCCAGGATCAGCGGGAGCAGCTTATGGGATTCGCAGAGCTTCAGCAGTGCTTCCCAGTCCGCAGGGTTCAACGCGGGATCTGAGGGTTCGAAGTTGTGAATGGCCGCTCTCAGCAGCAGCAACAGCAACTGTTCGATCTGCTTCATCTTCATCCTCCTTCCGGCTGACTACGCATTGCTATTGATATCTATCCATCTGTGCATATTATATCATCCAATATATAATCTTGCAAGACGTAAATAGAATTTTGTAAAGATTGTGCGAATTATTGATTTTAATTGTCTGATCGGAAAGCATTTTGACCATTTTTTATGCTTAAGATTACAAATCAGCGCGGAAAGCCAGACGCGAAAAGCAAGTTGGGAGCCTTTCTCTCAGGATGGTTCCGAGGATTCGCTGTCGGGGAGCAAAAAGCCCCGTTCGCAGAGTCTGCCGCAGAAGGACGCAAAATACTCTGCCGCCTCCGCTTCGGAGCATTTTTTTAAAATCTGATACCCTCTGATCAGATTTTCCACGGAGTTCCCGTTGCAGAGCGAACGCCAGGCAGCGTCCTGAAGACCGTTCAGGGCCTCAGCCCGGTCACAGATGTGGAAAACAGCCCGGGTGGGGATCAGAATACCTACGCCGCAGATTTTCGTATAAACAATTCCGGGACGTGGTTTGTATTTCATATCGCACCTTCTTTTTCATTGAAATCCGCGATTCTCACAAAAAGCAGCGCGCGGCGGTGAAACGACCTGCTTACCCGGAAAACACAGTCTCCAGAAGGAGGCTTGTGGAGTCGGGGAGTTCATGGCTTGTCATTCTCCAGACGGGGACCGATTGGAGCAGCTCCTCCGTGCGTCGGGCGGCGGCAAGTATTCTCTCCTTCTCCCAATAGGTCTGTATGACGAATTGGAACATCGCAAGGGAGGCTGCCGCCGGAGGGAGCGGGGTGACGGTGTTTTCCTCACCGCGCTTCAGGATGATGACGCCGGCCAGGGGCGCGGCTGGGGCGCCGTGCCAGTTTTCCTTGCCGTTCCAGGGGGAGGGGTGGACAAGGATGGGGACGGATTCTTCGCTCCGCTCAGAATGACGGAGGGCGGGGACGGATTCTTCGCCGCGCTCAGAAGGACGGGGGGCGGGGACGGATTCTTCGCTCCGCTCAGAATGACGGAGGGCGGGGACGGATTCTTCGCCGCGCTCAGAAGGACGGGGGGCGGGGACGGATTCTTCGCTGCGCTCAGAAGGACGGGGGATGGGGACGGATTCTTCGCTGCGCTCAGAATGACAGAATTGCAGGATCGGGCGGTCACCGCAGATCACGCTGAATTCACCGGGGCGCAGCTCCTGCAGCTTACGCGCCTGGGTGGATTTGCCGACGCCGCTGTTTCCGCAGATCAGCCATGCGCGGTCTCCCCTGCGCAGAGCAACACCGTGCAGGATCATCCGATCAAAGTCCAGCAGCGCGTCCCCGAAGGAGGCCGTGAGGACGCTGTACTCCGTATGGGCGTTTGCGGGCATGGCTTTCACCGCGTCCCTCCACTCCCCTTCCCGAATACAGACCGGGTCCGGCAGCGCCGCTTCCTTCCGGGAGGGGAGCGCGGAAAAGTATCGCCGGGTATCCGGGAAGCGAAACACGCAGGGCAGCTCGACCCCGGCCAAGGTGACAGACCAGACTTGACTCATGGGAAATCCTCCCGTCACATGATAAGAACCTGCGCCAGTGACTATGTCGCTGGCGCCGGTTTTTTGTTATGAGTTTTTCAAAACTGGCTCAACCGCCGTACGCCACAGGTTGATTTGAGAGCAGATACAAGCCGTTCAGGCAATCGTTGTCATAGAGAAACTGCCAGACATAGGGATCAGCATCTACATCAGAACCGAGGGCCCAGAAGCGGGTATCGTTGTTTCTTCTCAGGTTAAAAACCCCCGCGATTTCCGGCCAGACAGTCGTGAGTTCGTCAAACTCATCGCTTGACAGGTAGTAGTAAAATATCCCGTCGCCGGGAGTAGGCGGGTTTGTGGGGTCAAAAAGACGAATCATCACACCCATAAGACTATTCCTCCATTCAAAATATCGAATTATCCGCCGACGACGGGTTGTCCGGTCACGTCGATCACTACTTCCTCCTGGGTTTCGAGCTCAGTAGGGATGGGAGCGGTCGTATTGGGTGCGGGCTCGCCGCCAGAATTCACAGGGATCGAGTTGCTTGCTTGTACAGGATCTGTACTTTGCTCCGTATCGTTGTCTGTGCAGCCGACCAGCAGCAGAGCGGTCAGCAGAAGCAGAACAAGGAGCAGACTGACATGACGCATGAACATGCCTCCGTTTCGGTGGGTTTGTAAGACAGCTTCCGGCCTCGGCAAGGGCGAAGGAGGGGATTCTTCGTCTCCCCCGCGCTTCGCTCAGAATGACGGGGCGGGCTGTTCTTTTGGAGCCGGGGGAGGGACGCTCCCCCGGCATTGTTCAGGCTGCGGTTGGTTCTCAGGGTGTGTAGGCGCCCCAGCTTGCGTCAGACCTAGATGCCTTAAAGGAGGTCAGGCAGTCATTCGCCGCGGTCCAGTTGAAGGCGATATCATTCGTCTGTGTCCAGATACAGTCGGGGTTCGTCCACACAGGCTCATCGTAAGCGGGATTCATACGGATGATGTTGATGGTTTTGATCTGGACGTTTCTGGGGATGTCAGCCATGTAAATGCTGCTGTCTCCCACCTGCACCAGCTCAACGAACACCTGCATTTCCTCTTCGTCGTTGCAGAAGTAAACGTAGGGAACCGCACCGGCCTCCAGCCAATCCATAGAATTGCCGTCCCAACCGAGGGCGCCGTTCATGTCCACGTAGAGGACATCCGGGAAGTTTCTGAGGCAGGAAATGCTGTTGCCTTCCACGTAGAGGTACATCGGATCGTTCTCAACCAGAACGCCGTCATAGGTCTGCCACATGGGGATCATAGTCATCTCTTCGTTCTCCAGCAGAGCACTCACGTCCTTCACGGAGACAAGACCGTGCTCGAGTCCGAAGGTGTCGTTGTTGATGACGACGGAGGAATTGCCGGCACCATTCGTTTCAAGAGTGAAGGTGCTGGTCAGATGATCGTACCGACTCAGTTGCTGACTGCGGGTGTACTTGATGGAATCGCCCGGGGCATACTTGAAGCCGATGTTCCGGTAGAGATTGTCATCCACGTAGGAGAGCAGATAGTTGTTGACAACCTCGGTATCGCCCGTATTCTTCACGTAGGCGATCCTGGAGCGCAGGTAGGCGTCGGGGACCTCCTTCAGATAATAGACCTCGCCGGCCGTGGGTCTCATAGCCGTTCCGATGGCCGTGCTGTAGGCATTGGCGGCTGTCCAGAATCTGGAGGAAATCAGCACCGGTCTGCCGGTTTCATCTTTTTCGTAAACAGGCTTGTTGGTGACGGTGCCATTGGCAGAAACGAAGCTGTAATCACCGTTGTAGGCCGTGAAGAGGAAGCTGTTGCTGCCGGTCCAGGTATTCACACTGTGGACGGCTTCCACCTGGCTCAAGCTGGAGGCAACCCAGCCTCTTTGCCCGGCAAAGGTGAAGGACTGCGCCGCTCTGGTGACCGCGGCGTCGTCAGCGCCGCCGTAGACGCTGTAGTATCCGCCGTAGAGGTTTCCGTCACGGACCAGAGAGGTCAGGTCGAAGGTGCCAACCTTGTAGCTCAGACCATCCACGGCGAGGCCGGTTTCGCTGTTGTCAACGGGCATACCCACAGCTTCCAGGTCGCCGTTGGAGGAGTGCATGACGTAGAACACGTCCCGCTTCCATACGGCGTAGAGACCGTGATAGGGATCGTTCTCGTTGGCCGCGATGTGCTGGAAGGCCGCGCCGCCGTTCAGCAGGGCGCCTTCCTCACGGACGGTGAAGTACGGGTCCGGGTGTTCCTTATCGGCCTCGTTGTAGACCAGCCAAAGGTCCTGATCCGTCAGATCGTTGTACTGGAGGATGCGGGCGCCGAGGATGGGATCTTCGCTTCCATCATGGACATAATCCCTGCCCTCATGCTCCATTTTGACGTACTCAGGCATTCTGGCCCAGCCCAGGAAGGTGTAGCCGTCATTTTTCAGCACGCTGCCGTCAGCGCTGTCACGATAGCTTGTCAGGCTCTGGATGTTGATGTTCTCGTTGATGGTGACTTTCTCAGACTCCATGCTGCCGTTGGTATCGTTATTGGCATACCAGTTGACGTGGGTCTTTTCCAGCGGCACGACAGGTCCGTAGACGGCCTTCAGGTTCACCGTGTAGAGCTTGGTCACGATGGAGGCGTAGGTGGCGTAGACGGTCATGTTCTGGGTGACGTTCCGCAGGTCCTTGTCCCAGGACTTGAAGTAGTAGCCGGTCCGGGTGGGGATGGCGGGGGCAACGGCGTTCCGGCCCTCGGCAACGATCTGGGTATTCTGGCCGTTGACCTGGAGAATCGCGCCGTTCCAGTCGCGGAAGGTGACGGTGTAGTAGCCGTCCTGGCGGTATTCGTAGAGGGCGGTCACGGTGATGTCGCCGGTGACGTTGTCGTACTCACGGTTCCAGCCGATGAAGTAGTAGTGCTGATCCTCATGGTTAAAGGGGCTGGCGGGGTCATCGGGATTTGGCACCTGGTCAGTGGGAACGCCCTGCCCCTCCTCCACCTCGACCTCGACGGTGTTGTTCTCATCCAGGCTGTCGGCAAAGGTCACGGTGTAGGTCGTGGCCGGAGTGATCAGGACACGGGAATAGAGCTGAACACTGCCGTTGGTGGGCTTATTGCTGATGACGCTCATGTAATTGCCGCTGTTATAGCTGTAATACTGGGCGTAACGGGTCGTGGTTCCCACAACTCTGGAAAGGGTGTTTTCACCACTGTTCCAGGTCCAGCCGGAGCCATAGGTACTGCTCTTACCGGGGTAGAGGTCAGCGTAGCTTGTGGAGCTGTCGGTACGCAGGTAGTAGTCTGAATCGCTGCCGCTGGTGATGGCCCAGGTCCCGTTCTGGGAACCGCTGAATTCCCAAACACAGTAGAGGAAGTCTGTGGCGTTTCCTCTAACGCTCTTCACATAGTCCGGATGCGTCTCGTCCATTTCCGCAATGGCCGTGTACCCGTAATAGTTGCTGTTTCTGCTGTAATAATACGAATTGGCAGACTCGTTGTAGTTCACCGCCAGGTACACGGTGCCGTTAACGATGAAGCCGATCAGGTAGGGCGTTTCCTCCTGGATGTCGTCCACAGGCTTCCAGACGTAGTAGGAGCCGGCGACCTTGTAGGTCACGGTGACGGTGCAGTTTCCGGTGACGTTGGAGACCGTTACCGTGTTGTCGGAGAAGGAGGCGGCGCCGTTGCTGTTGTTCAGTCTGACGCTCTCGATCTCGTAGCCGTCATCCGGCTGGATGGTGAAGGTGGCTGTGCCGTTGGCATTTACCGTGACGGGGTTGGCGGAGCTAACGCTGCCGTGATCCCCCGGGTCAGCGGTGACGGTGTAGGTAGTGGGAGCGGTCTGCG
>CAMOSU010000008.1 GCA_946625125.1 uncultured Clostridia bacterium | reverse complement strand
TGGTCCCCACGGTGACGGACTCGAAGAGCTTGAGATCCGTGGTCTCAATGGGCTCAGGCGCTGCGTTTTGATCCAGATTCTTTCCGCAGCAGTCGCAGATCCGGCATTCCCCGCTCCCTGGGACATTGACGATGAGATAGCCGCTGTGGGCGCAAACTGCTTCCAGATCCTCCACAATTCCGGCTTGATATTCCGGGCCATAATCGGAGCTCTGAAGCTCATCCTGCCCCCGGTAAACCACCCGGTTGTTTCGTGTTTCACCGTCGGCGGCAAAGGGAAGATTCACGGTTTTCACCTCGTCGCTTTCCCCGGGGAAGCCCACCAGCTTCAGAGTCTGATACCGCTCAGGATTCAGCTCAATCTTCCAGATGCCGTGGCCATCCACGCTGTGGCCGATGTATTCCATGGGAACTCCGGGCCAGGCTTCATTCTCTCCGCCTTCGCCGTAGGCGTAGGCGTTGACGCTGCGGTAATAATCATTCTTTACCACCCAGTCCAGGGCGTCCACGTAATACACGCTGACAACGCCGAGATAGCTGCCGCAGCGGTCACAGCGCAGGTCCGCGTCCAGGTCGACGTGGCCCAGAGCCGGGGTATAGCTGAGCTGCTCCACCATGCGCCCGCAGAGACCGCAGTAGACGGCTTCATAGCCATCCTCGGTGCAGCTTGCTTCTCTGCTGACGGTGTAGAGCTCCTGGGCGGGATGCTCGCAGACGGCGGGAGGCGCTGTCCGCAGCACGGCGATGCCGGTGGCTCCCACATTGCCCGTGAGGACGCCGTTGACCAGTTGGAACTCGTTGCCGGTCAATTGGTCGTAGTAGCTGCCCTCCGTAAGAGCGCGGACCTGGAAGGAGGCAGACGCGATGCTGTCCTGGGCATTCACCACCACAGCGCCGGAATCCTCGCTGTCATAACGCTCCACCACCACAAAATTCCCGGCGGCGTAGACCTGCTCCTGGGCTCCAATGAAATCATTGTGGAAGCGATTGACCGCCGCTACCTCCGGGGCCTTCCAGTCGAAGCTTTCGCAGGCGCCCAGGGTTCCCGTGGGATATCCCGCGCTGGGGTCCTCCTGGTTGATGCCCACGGCGTAGCCCGCCGGACGGGCAAAGTACAGGGCGGAGGCGTCCGCTCTGGCCGCGGCCACGGCCCAAGCCTTGTGAATGACCTCAGTGCCGTAGCGGGAGAAGGAATTGTGGGCGTCAGCGTACATATCGTGGGATTCCGCCATCAGTACCAGATCGTCGGCAGCCAGGGTTTCCTGATCCGCTGACAGCCAGTCCTTGAAGAGCTGGTTGGCGACGGTCTCGGCGCCCCGGTGATCCCCAAAGCCCTGGGTTATGGTATAGGCGTAGCTGATCTCCGTCATGTCCATGTAGGGGGCGTAGTCATTCATCCTTCTGGTGCGGCCCGCAGTGGAAAGCACCTCGCCATAAGCCCAGATACTCTTTCCCTGATCAGCGGCGTATTGCTCCGCGCCTCCCAGAACATTGGGCCAGAACTCCGAGGCATAGGCTCCGTCGGCGGGGGTTTCAATGTGCTTGGCGGCGTCAAAGCGGAAGCCGTCCACCCCGGCGTCAATGAGCTCGCACAGATAGGTTTTCACCGCGTTCTGTACCACAGGGTCCTCGGTGCGGAAATCCGGCATGCCGATGTTGCCGTGTACCACCGCCTCGGTGCTGTTGTCGTCGCAGAATACGTAATCCCGGTAGTATTGGCTGTCCGCCAGCTCCGGGTTGAAGTCCGCCACCTGGGAGGAAGGCAGAGTCTCAAAGCGATAGCCCACCCGGTCGCCGCTGCTGGCAACGATCTGGTCGCTGCCCTTGGGGTCTGTTCCCGTTGCGGCGATGTCGTTGTAGGCGTTGCAGATGTGGTTGGACACCACGTCTACAATCACCTCGATGCCAAGCTGGTGGGCCTCCTGGCAGAGCGCCCGCAGCTCGCTTTCACTGCCCAGCCAGGACTGGCCCTCCTGGGCGATGTGCAGGCCCACAGGCTGATACAGCATCCACCAGTCCCCGGTGCCGATCTCCCCTGTGCGATAGCCGGAGTGAGGCTGGGCGGGAGAGGTCTGGACCGCGGTATAGCCCGCGGCCTGGATGGCGGGAAGCTGCTGCCGGATGGTGTCATAGCTCCAGTTCCAGCAGTGGAGAATCAAGGCGTCCTTGCTCTCTCCGGCAACGGCGTTCTGCCCGCTCTCCGCCCCGGAGGGGCTTCCCTTTTCGTTCCGAAGCTTGCGGTTAACAGAAGCCTCCTGCCCCTCCCGCAGTGGGCTGTAGGACAGGCTCAGGGTATCATTGCCATTGTCCGTCAGGCTAAAGCGCAGGCTCACCCCGCCGGGAACATAGAGCTTGTTGGCGGAGATGCTGGGATACTTGGCGGTGTCGTACAAAACGGCGGAGCTGGTTTCCGTTCCCAGCCAGCCGTCGGTCATATACCAGCTTGCGTTGTCGCCGGTTTTGACAAAGACATAGCTGTCCTGATTGAAGCTGGCTGTCAGGCTGCCGTTCTCAAAGCGGTAGTCCCCCAGGTTCAGATAATCCTCCTCGCAGCCGTAATTGGCTCCGTTGATGTAGCCGATGAGATAATAGCCCGGGTCCTCCGGGTCCTCTCCGGAATCGGAGCCGCCCACTGTGACGTAGGAGAGCGTCAGGCTCCCGTCGCTGTTTTCCGTCAGAGTAAACTGAATCTCCGTATTGCCGGGAACAAAGAGCTTGTTGCCTCTGCCCTCCAGACTCTCCGTGAGATAGAGCTGGGCGGAGCTGATCTCGGTTCCCAGCCAGCCGTCTGTCATATACCAGCGGCTGTTGTCTCCGGTCTTGACATAAACATAGCTGTCGGAGCTGAAGCAGGCGGTAAGACTGCCGTTTTCAAAGCGGTAAACGCCCTTGTTGCCGGCGTCAGCCTCGCAGCCGTAATCGGCGCCGTTGATGTAGCCCACCAGATAGTAGTCGTCGTCGGGCTCCGGCTCCGGCTGCTGGATTTCCGCGTCGTTTACCAGAATGGCGGAGCCATAGCCGGGTACGGTATAGCTTCCGCTGCACTGGGCAAGGCCCTCCAGGTCCACTTGTTGGCCGTCGGAGATCTGGACCCAGGTGCCCTCGGGCAGGGTTACAGAAGCGGGAGAAGCGGCGTCGTTGAGAATCAGAATCAGATTTCGCCACTCCCCTTCCGTGCTGTTGGGAATGCGAAGGGCGATGCAGCTATTGCTGCTGCCCTCCAGGTTGTACTTGGGGTACGCCTGGGTCGGGTTCGTAATGGGAGAGAAGCGCTGCCGAATCTGAATCAAGCCCTTGTAATAATCCGCGTAGGCAGCGTTGGTCTCCCGAAGGCTCCAGTCAATGGCGTTGACGGAGTCCGGAGCATTGTAGCTGTCGGCGCTGCCCTGCTTGCTCCTGGCAAACTCCGTACCGGCCACATTGAAGGCCATGCCCTGGGACATGAGCACAATGGTCTTTGCCAGATTGAGCTGCTTGAGCCAGGTCTCCGCGTCGGAGCCGGTGTAGACGTTCCAGGCCTGACTGCCGTTGGAGTTGAGAAGCTTGTCCCATAGGATCAGATTGTCGTGGGCGTCGGCGTATGTTACTGTCTGAGAGGGGGCGTAGAGTCGGCTGTCGTTGGCATTCAGGCCTCCCAGGACGGCCCCGGCCTTGGTGCTGTCTCCCTGGACCCAGCCCCAGCTTGTTCCGTTGGGGTCGCCCTTGATGGCGTCCCGCATCCAGTCGCAGAAGAGAGCGATGCGCGCGTTGAGCCCGTAGAGCTTCACATTGTCCTGGGTGCAGCCGTTGGCGATTCCGGTGCTTCCGCCTGTCCAGGGCTCGCCGTACATGAGAATCTTGCTTCCCTCTCCCTGATCCAGCTCATCCAGCCTGGCCCGGATGAGATTCATGGTGTCCACGTCGTGACAGCCCATGAGATCGAAGCGGAAGCCGTCGATGTGGTACTCCGTGGCCCAGTAGAGCACGGATTCCACCATGTACTTCCGGAACATCAGCTTGTCCGAGGCGGTGACGTTGCCGCAGCCGGAGCCGTCATAGAAGCTGGTGGGACCGGACATGCGGAAATAGTAGCCCGGCACCGTCTCGTTGAAGGCGTTGTTGTACAGCAGAGGATGGCCGTACTGGTGGGTGTCGATGTCGAAGGTGTGGTTGTAAACCACGTCCATCACCACGGAGATTCCTGCCTCGTGCAGTGCCTGAACCATCTGCTTAAATTCGGTGATTCTGGCGCTGCCGTGGTAGGGGTCCGTGGAATAGGAGCCCTCGGGTACATTGTAGTTGATGGGATCGTAGCCCCAGTTCCGGTTGGCGGGATCGTCGGTGACGGTCTCATCCACGGAACCGAAATCATAAACCGGCAGCAGATGCACCGTGTTGACGCCCATTTCCTTGAGATAGCTGACGCAGGTGGAGGGGCGGCTGCTGTCTCCGTCCACCGTGGTATTCGCCTCGGTAAAGGCCAGATACTTGCCCCGGTGTCCGGCACTGACGCCGGAGCTTTCGGAGATGGAGAAGTCCCGGACGTGGACCTCCCAGATCACCGCGTCGCTTCCCGACTCGGGCAGAACGTGCTGATCGCTGTCCCAGCCCGCCGGGTCCGTGGCGTCCAGATCCACCACCATGGAGCGGTAGCCGTTGACGCCCGCGGCCTTGGCGTAGATATCCCGGGTTTCATGGGTCTGCCCCCGGACCGTGACGAGATAGCTGTAATAGACGTTTTTGTAATCTCCATCCAGGGTCAAAGACCAGACTCCTGTCTGGGGGTCTTGCTCCATGGTATAGGTTCCCAGCACCGCCGCGCCGGCCTCCTCGTCGGAGCCGGTGGCATACAGGCGGAGCTGAACATGCTTGGCCGTGGGGGACCAGACCTTCCAGGTGCTCGCCTGGGGACTGTAAACCACCCCGAGTCCCTCCTCGTCCCAGGCCATGGCCGCGCTGTCTTCCAGATAGTCCGCGTTGTAGTACCCGTTGACGTCGGCGGCAGTCACCGTCGGGAGCAGGGAAATCACCAGCAGCAGACAAAGGAACAGCGCAATACTTCTTTTCAGCTTCATACTCATTCTCCTTTCTGAATGCCTTATCTTTGACGCACAGATTCCTGTGTATCCGCATAAATATTCTAATTCTCTTCCCACAAAAAGTCAATAAGCTGTGAAGAAGAAACAGAAATATCCCGTCAGACAGGAAAAGCGAAGAAAAAGAATTACAAGCTCTTGCGAAACAGAAAAACCTGTGTTATAATATGTGGCACTTAGCATAAAACAGAAAGCGGGAATGATTTATGGAATCCTTACTCACCCTCCGGGAGCTTTGCCGCAACACCGATGCCTACGCCGGAAAAACCGTCAAGCTGGGCGGCTGGGTCCGAAACCGCAGAGCCTCCAAGGCCTTTGGCTTTATCATGCTCTCCGACGGCACCTATTTCCAGCCGGTGCAGGTGGTGATCACCGACGCGCTGAAGAACTTCAATGAAATCGCCAAAATCAACATCGGCGCGGCCCTCATCGTGGAAGGCACCGTGGAGCTGACCCCCGACGCCAAGCAGCCCTTTGAAATCCAGGCCAAGTCCGTGGTGGTGGAGGGCCCCTCGACCCCCGATTTCCCGATCCAGCCCAAGCGCCACACCCTGGAGTACCTGCGGACCGTGACCCACCTCCGGCCAAGAACCAACACCTTCCAGGCCGTGTTCCGCGTGCGGAGCATGATCGCCTACGCCATCCACAAGTTCTTCCAGGAACGGGACTTCGTCTACGTCCATACGCCCCTGATTACCGGCTCCGACTGCGAGGGCGCCGGCGCCATGTTCCAGGTCACCACCCTGGACATCAACAACCCGCCCCGGCTGGAAGACGGCTCCGTGGATTATTCCAAGGACTTCTTCAACAAGCCCACCCTGCTGACCGTCTCCGGCCAGCTCAACGGTGAGACCTTCGCCATGGCCTTCCGCAACATCTACACCTTCGGCCCCACCTTCCGGGCGGAGAACTCCAACACCACCCGCCACGCCGCCGAGTTCTGGATGATCGAGCCGGAAATCGCCTTTGCCGATCTGGAGGACGATATGCGGCTGGCGGAGGATATGCTGAAATACGTCATTTCCTACGTGCTGGAGAACGCCCCCGAGGAGATGGCCTTCTTCAACGAGTTCGTGGACAAGGGCCTGCTGGAGCGGCTGCACCACGTGCTGAACTCCGACTTCGGCCACGTCACCTACACCGAGGCCATTGAGCTGTTGAAGCCCCACAACGACAAGTTCGACTACCCCGTGGAATGGGGCTGCGACCTGCAGACCGAGCATGAGCGCTATCTCACCGAGGAGATCTTCAAACGTCCCGTCTTCGTCACCGATTATCCCAAGGAGATCAAGAGCTTCTACATGAAGCTGAACCCCGACGGCAAGACCGTGGCGGCCATGGACTGCCTGGTGCCCGGCATCGGCGAGATCATCGGCGGCAGCCAGCGCGAGGACGACTACGACAAGCTGCTGGCCCGCATTGAGGAGCTGGGGATGAAGAAGGAGCTCTACGACTTCTACCTGGATCTGCGGAAGTACGGCTCCGCCCGGCACGCGGGCTTCGGCCTGGGCTTCGAGCGCTGCGTCATGTACCTCACCGGCATGGGCAACATCCGGGACGTGCTCCCCTTCCCCCGCACCGTCAACAACTGCGAGCTATAATCCGTCATAACAGCAGCCCCCTCGGAGAAAAGGTCTCCGAAGGGGCTGTGTTTTCTATATTGTAATCCATTCCAAACCGTAATCCTGAAGCAGCTCCTTTTGGTGGGTGGAGAGCAGAAGGGTCCTGCTTCTTCGGTGGGCCAGAATAAAGTCCATGGTATGCCGCAGGGTCTCCGGGTCCAGCCCGATAAAGGGCTCGTCCATCAACACGCAGTCGCTCTCCGCCCACAGAGCTCTGGCAATGGCGGTTCTGCGCTGCATCCCTCCGGAAAGCTCCTCCACAGGCTGCTCCAGACTGTCCCCCGGCAGAAGCTCCGCCAGAAATTCCCGGCATTCCCTCCGGTTCCGTTTCCCACCTCGGACGTAGAGAAGCTGTTCCACGGGAGTTTGACCCGGAAGCAGGCAGTCTCTTTGAAACACCGCGCTGTATCGCAGGCCTCCGCTGATCTCAGCACTGTCCGGCTTTTGCAGTCCCAGAAGAATCCGCAGCAGGGTGGTTTTCCCCCGGCCGGAGGGAGCTGTGAGTCCGTAGAGCCCGCCTTCCCTCAGGCAAAGGGAGAAATCCTGAAATATCACCTTGTCCCCAAAGCGATGGGAAAGTCCCACAATCTGTATATCCATAGCTACCCTACCCTTCCCATCAACCAGAGTACCGCTTTTTCAAACAGCAGGCTCAAAAGAATCACCGTCAGGGTCCAGGCAAAGAGCTCCGCCGTGGCCATGTAGACCTTGGACAGATACATCTGCTCCCCAATGGAATGCAGGGGGGTGCCGATGACCTCCGCGGCAATGCCGGCCTTCCAGCTCATGCCCAGAGCGGAGGCGCAGGCCCCCTTCAGGTAGGGCATCAGCGCCGGACGGTAGACCTGCCAGGCTACCCGACGGGCGGGAACCCGAAAGACCCGGGAAAGCTCCAGCAGTTCCGAATCCCGACTGCTCAGACCGGACAGGGTGGAAAAATAGATCTGGGGGAAGACCACCAGCAGGGCAACAATGACTGCCAACTGCTTTGAGCCGAACCAGACCAGCACCAGAATGATGAAGGAGGCCACGGGAACGGTCTTCATCAAGGTCAAAAGCGGAGAGAGCAGAGTTTTCATCAGAGAGGAACGATAGGCCGCCACCCCGGTGAGAAGTCCCAAAAGCAGCGCCAGACCAAAGCCCAGGGCAATCCGGCCCAGAGAGCCCGCCACCGCCAGCCAGTAATCTCCTCTTGGAACCAGGGCCAGGAGAGCCTTCAGAGTGTCCAGAGGGGAGGCAAAGAGCACAGGCTTCCCCACCAGCATAGAGGCAGCCTGCCAAACCCCGATCCAAAACAGGGCCACAAGCAGTCCCCGATACAATGGTTTCGTTGATTTGGCAGGCTTCATGGATCATTCTCCCGTGTAGTAGAAGGCCTCGTCGGGCATTGCTTCGCCAATGGCCTGAGGATTCTGGTCGTAAAGGGTCTGCAGATAGCCGGAGAGCATGGATTTCATCTCAGGACCGGTGATGCAGGTCAGGCCGCAGAAGGGCAGGGCTTTCTGGGCAATGGCGGCCTTGGCCACAATTCCCATCTCCTCAATGATCTGCGCGGCCTGATCGGGATTGCTCAGAACCTTCTGCACCCCGTCGGCGGCTTCCTTCAAGAAGGTATCAATGGCACCCTTCTGCTGTTCCAGGACCTCATTGCGGACCACGGTGACGCCAGTGACCAAAACGCTGTCCTGGGTCACAGCGGCCCATTCCTCGTTGAAGTCCAGGGCAATCCGCAGCTTCTCATTCTGCGCCATGGCAGCGGTGACAAAGGGCTGGGGCAGCACACCGATGCCGGCAGTGTTCTCCGCCATGGCGGAAACTACCTCCTGGGCCTCGGATTTGAATTCCAAAGTCACCTGGTCCTCAATCCCGTGAGCGGAAAGCAGATAACGCAGGGCATATTCGGGGGTAGTCCCCTTGCCGGTAAGGTAGACCGTCTTTCCCGCCAGATCCTCGATGGACTGAACGCTTTCTCCGTTTTCCACCACATAGAGCACCCCCAGGGTGTTGATGGCAACTACAGAGAAGCCTCCCGCCTTGTTGTAAAGCGTCGCGGCAGCGTTGGCGGGCAGCAGAGCGATGTCGGCGTCCCCACTCATGAGGGCGGCAGTCACTTCGTCCGCGCCGGTGCACATGGTGGGCTGATAATTGTTGTAGCTTTGGCCCTGAATGCTTTCCTTCAGGAGCATGACAAGTCCCATGGAGGTGGGACCCTTCAGAGAGTAGATCCGGAAGCTGGGAACCTCCCCGCTGGGGTCGTTTTCCCGGCCGGAGGCGGAACGGCTCTCCACGGGAGTACCGGTATCGTTGGGACCGGAGCCGGTTTCAGTACCGGCGTTGACGGGTTCTTCCGCGGTGGGAAGCCCGGAGCCGGTCTCGGTGGGGTTCTTTTCGTCCGCGGTACAGGCGCAAAGAGCCAGCATCAGGCACAGAGTCAGAATAATCGCAAACAAACGTTTCATCGGTTCAAATCCTCCAATAAAAATGATAATCAAAGCCGCTTGCCGCCCAGGTAAACAGCGCTGGGCGTCAGCGCCTCGTTGCAGACCACGAAATCTGCCAGCTTGCCGTCGGCAATGGAGCCCACCCGATCCAAAGCGTGGATCTGACGGGCAGGATTCCAGGTGGCGGCCCGAACGGCGTCCTCCTTGGGGATGCCAAAACGAACTGCGTTGCGCATGCAGTCGAAGAGATTGGTGGCGGAGCCGGCGATGGTACCGTCCGCCAGACGGGCAACATTTTCCGCCAGGAAGACCTGCTGACCGCCCAGCTCGTATTCGCCCTCCGGCATGCCGCAGCAGCGCAGAGCGTCGGAAATCAGCACCATGCGCTCCGCCCCAAAGAGCCGGAAGGCCATTCGGATGGAAGCGGGATGGACGTGGATTCCGTCGCAGATGATTTCCGCCGAAACCCCTTCGTTTTCCGAGGCGGCGCCGATGACGCCGGGCTTCCGGTGATGAATGGGGGGCATGGCGTTGTACAAATGGGTCAGATGGGTGACGCCCGCGTCAATGGCCGCCTTGGCATGTTCGTAGTCGGAATCCGTGTGGGCAATGGAGACGGTGCAAAGCTCCTTTGCCTGCTTTACAAATTCCACAGAACCTTCCAGCTCCGGGGCCAGGTCCACAATGGAAATCAGCCCCTCGCTGTCCTCATAGAGCTTCCGGAAAGCCGCAAAGTCCGGAAGCCGCAGGTATTCCCCGTTCTGGGCGCCCTTTTTCTTTTCGGAGAAGAAGGGCCCCTCCATCTGGACGCCCAGCAGCCGGGCGGCGCCCTCCACGGGCTGCTTGCGCAGCCGCAGGCCGGCCTCCAGTGCTCTGGCAATGGTCTCGTAGGGCAGAGTCATGGTGGCAGGCGCAAAGCTCGTCACGCCGACGCTGGCCAGGTAACGGGCCATTTTCAGGTCGCCCTCATAGGAGCCGTCGGAAAAGTCCGCGTTGGAATTGCCATGGTTGTGTACGTCAATGAGACCGGGGATCACGTAAGCTCCCTCCAGGTCCAGGGCGTCCGCCTTTTCCTTGCCCACGTCGAAGAATTTGCCCTCCGCCACGGAAAAGCCGCCCTTGACGAATTGAAAATTCTCCGTATAGAGATAAGCGTTCTTAAAGTTCATAGTAACCTCCAAAGCCAGTCATTTAGGGCAAAGACGCCGCCGCCACAGCCTGACCTACCCGGCGGGTCTTCTCGTCCGGGAGCATGACGGTCATCTTCCGTGCCAGAGCGGGATACTCCTCCGCCATGACCCGCTTGCATTCCGCCAGGATGGTGTCGCCGCCCTTGCCGGACATGACCCGCCCCAGGACAATCATGTGCTCCACGTCGTAGAACATGGAGTAGAGCTGCATGGTGTGGCCCAGGTAGACGCCGATGGACTCGTAAATCTTCACGGCCCGGGGATCGTCCTGTTCCATAAGGGCCTGGACTGCCTTCAGCTTTTCCGCGGGAGTCAGGCCCTGGTCCAGCGCAATTCCGGCGGCGGGGGCCAGCTTGATCACCGCATCCTGAGAGAAGTACTTACAGCCCACGCCGATGTCATAGGACCACTCGTCCATCATGGCGTTTTCAGACAGATCCACCGGGGCGAAGGCCAGCTCATTGAACCAGCCCAGGACATTACCCTTCTTATCCACATAGCCCACGGCCTCGGAGGTCCCCATGGCCATTCCCATGACAGCGGTGGTTCCCAGACCCATGGCCCCGGCCAGCGCCGTCACGTCGCCGTCATTGGCCACCACAATGGGAACTGTCCCGTCACCGATGGCGGCGGCAGCCCGGTCAAAGACCGTGTGCACCAGCTTGCGGACCTCCTTCTCTCTGGGAACCTTGATGAACAGAGAGCTCACCATGGGGGCGTTGCCGATGAAGACGCCGGCGGAGGAAACGCCGATGCCGTCCACCCTGGGCATTTTGGAAGCGGCGGTCTGGAAGGCCTTGACGATCTCGTCATAGTGATACTGGGGATCGGCGTGGGTCTTGGGGTACCAAACCACCTCCTCGGAGTACACGGTCTTCCCGTCGATCACAGCGGAAACCTTGCGGTCGGAGCCGCCGGCGTCAAAGCCGATGCGGCAGCCCTCCATGTGTCCGCCCACGGACACGGAGGCGTCGTTCTCCGCCGGGAAGGAGGCGGCGTCAGGGCAGTCCACGATCTCAAAGCCGTTTTCAAACACGTCGGACATGAATTGCACGTCAAACCAGCGCTTGCCGTTTTCCCCCTCGCCGTTCTCGAAGTACACATACTCCTCCGCCAACCGCCGGGCAATGTCGGAAGCCCCCAGGATGTAGACCCGGAAGCCGCCGATGGACCAGAGCAGGAACTTCACATAGCGCTCCACAAAGCGGTAATCCGCCTCGGCCATTTCAGGGCTGCCGTAGATTCTGCCGTGGCGGACGGTGATCTTACCCTTGTCCCGCTCCACAGCAATGGAGATGGGCTTTGTCGCTCCCGCCAGGTAGGACTCCATCCAGGGTCCCAGGGGAATGTAGCCCGGGTCCAGCTCGGGCAGATTCTTCACGGGGAATTCGATACCAAGATACTTCATAGCTTAATTCTCCACATAGTTTTCGATGATTTTCTGCATTTGATTCCACTTGGCCTCCATATCCTGCACCAGACGAAGCTGCGCCCGGGTACGGACCAGATTGTGGTCGGAATACTGGGTCTTGAAATAGTGGTCGGATTCCAGATAATCCGTCAGGAAGCGCACGGCAAGCTCCAGAGTGATGATCTTGGCGCCCAGGGGCAGTAGCTCGATCTCCCGCTTGGTGAGGGAGTGGCAGCCGTCCAGATAGCCCTTGGTATAGACCTCGAAGCGGTGCAGATCCAGACTCATGCGGCTGAGCTCCTGCACGTCCTCGGGGGCCGTGGCCGCTCCGAAGCGGATGGAATCGCCAAAGTCAAAGAGGCTGGAGCCGGGCATGACGGTGTCCAGGTCCAGGACGCAGAGCGCCTTTCGGGTCTTCATGTCCAGCAGGACGTTGTTGAGCTTGGTGTCGTTGTGGGTCACGCGCAGGGGCAGCTCGCCGCTCTCCAGCATCCGCTGGATGGTCCCGGCCTCCTGCTCCCGTTCCATGATGAAGTCGATTTCCCGCTGGACGTACTGCAGTCTGTCGCAGGCGTCCTCGTCCATGGCGATGTGGAGCTGGCGGTAGCGATCCGGGGTATTGTGGAAGTTGGGGATGGTTTCAAACAGAGTCTCCGCGGGGAAATCCGAGAGCTGCTCCTGGAAGCGGCCGAAGGCCACGGCGCTCTCGTAGAAATCCGCGTCGGACTCCGGAGCCTCCAGGCAGAAGCCCCCCACAAATTCGTAGCAGCGCCAGTAACGCCGCCGCTCGTCCCGGTAGTAGTAGCTTCCGTCCAGAGCGGGGACGAAATTCAGTACCCTGTTGGGATCGTCCACCTTGCGGCGGATATGCTGGGTCACGGCGATGACGTTCTGCATGAGCTGCACCGG
Source organism: uncultured Clostridia bacterium (assembly GCA_946625125.1). Lineage (GTDB taxonomy): Bacteria > Bacillota > Clostridia > Oscillospirales > Oscillospiraceae > JAFRPC01. Next base: position 28,513 of record CAMOSU010000008.1, on the reverse strand, counting down.
GTTTTTGAAAACATGGGTGTTGATTCTTTGCAGAATGTACTGCTTGCCGTTGTCGGTGGTGATCTGGAAGGTATAGTTGATATTGCCGTGGCCGAAGGACCGGCAATGAACCGGCTGGCTCATAATCTGAAAATGATGAATCGCCTGCTGCATAGGCACCTCCAAAGGATTAATATTTGAATTATACCAGAATGAATGGCAAAAAGCAATCAAATTCTATCAAAATCGGCCTTCCACCAGATTTTGCGTGTGATAAAGCTGGGCGAAAACGCCATTTCTCGCCAACAGCTCCTCCCGGGTCCCCTGTTCCCGGATCACTCCGTCGGCAATCACCACCACCCGGTTGGCCGCGTGGATGGTGGACAGACGGTGGGCAATGATCAGGGTGGTCCGACCCTTGGCCAGCTCGTCGAAGGCCCGCTGGATTTTGGCCTCGGTGATGCTGTCCAGGGCGGAGGTTGCCTCGTCCAGAATCAGAATGGGGGGATTCTTCAGGAAAATGCGGGCAATGGAAATGCGCTGCTTCTGACCGCCGGAGAGCAGAGTTCCCCGCTCCCCCACGTAGGTGTCGAAGCCCTCGGGCATTTCCATAATGTCCTCATAGATCTCCGCCCGCTTTGCCGCCTCCACCACCTCTTCCATGGTGGCCTCCGGCTTGCCGTAGCGAATGTTCTCCAGCACGGTGTCCGCAAAGAGAAAGACCTCCTGCTGAACAATGCCGATCTGCTCCCGCAGAGAACGCTGGGTCACATGGCGAATGTCCTGGCCGTCCACCCGGATGACGCCGCCTGTGGCCTCATAGAAACGGGGAATCAACTGGCAGAGGGTGGTTTTGCCGCCCCCGGAGGGGCCGACAATGGCGATGGTCTCCCCGGCCCGAACCTCCAGACTCAGGTCCTTCAGCACCGGCAGCTCCTCCTTGTAGGAGAAGTTCACATGCTCCAGACTCAGATCTCCCCGGACAGGTCCCAGCTCTTGGGCGTCCGGCAGGTCCTGGACAGTGGGTTCGGTACGCATGATCTCCGCAAAGCGGTTCAATCCGGCGAAGCCGTTGGCCAGCATTTCCGATAGGGTTGCCATTTTTCGGATGGGATTGACAAAGGTGCCGATGTACAAGGAGAAGGTGATGATGTCCCGGTAGTCCATCTGATCCTTCATAATGAGATAGCCCCCCAGGGCGATGACCACCACATGCAGGATCGAGGTAAAAAACTCCATGGTGGCGTGGAAGATTCCCATTTCCTTGTGGAATTCCCGCTTGGAGGTTTTGAAGCGCTCGTTGGAGTGGAGGAATTTGTCGTACTCCGCCGCCTCGTTGGCAAAGGCCTTGGAGGTGCGGAAGCCGGACAGGGAGGATTCAATGTCGGCGTTGATTCCGGCGGTGCGCTGCTTCACCATTTTGGAAACCCGACTCATTTTGCGCCGCCGGAAGATAATCAGGGACATGCACACCGGGAACATGAGACAGACCACCAGAGCCAGCTTCCACTGGACTGTGAACATAATGATGATGGCTCCGATGACGGTAAGGATGGAGGTAAACAGGTCCTCCGGCCCGTGGTGGGCCAACTCCGTGATTTCAAACAGATCCGTGGTCAAACGGCTCATAAGCTGGCCGGTTCGGTTGTTGTCGTAGTAGCTGAAGCTGAGGGATTGGAGGTGGCTGAACAGATCCCGTCGGATGTCCGCCTCCACCCGGATGCCGAAGGTGTGGCCCCAGTAGGCGATGACAAACTGCAAAAACGAGCGCAGCACGTAGCAGAGCACCATAATCCCCATAACCAGGAAAAAGGTCTCATAGCGCTTGTCCGGCAGCAATTGATACAGGGCGCTGCGGGTCACAAGAGGAAAGGCCAGATCAATCATGGAGACTGTAAAGGCGCAGCCCATATCCAGCAGAAACAGCCGCAGATGGGGACGGAAATAGCCCAGGAAAATCCCCAACAGGGAGCGTTTTTGATAGTCCTTGGTCTGCATATCAGTATTCATCCTTTACGATATTTTGAATCCATACGCCGCTGCGGATCATGAGGAAGCCCACCGCGCATTTGATCAGCTCCAGACTCTGACAGCAGAAAAAGAGCGGCACAATGGGCATTGCTGTAAATCGGGACAGGACATAGGCCGTGGGAGCCACCACCACGCAGGAAAAGACGGAATCGAAGAGGAAGGTCACAAAGGTCTTTCCGCCGGAGCGCAGGGTGAAATAGGCGGCGTTGGCGTAGGCATGTACCGGCATCAGGGCTGCGTTGATCAAGATAAATTTGGAAGCCAGCCCTCGTATTTCCGGCTCCGTGTTATAGATATTGGGGAAAACGCCGGACAGGGCGGCCATCAGACCTCCGAAAACCAGGCAGCTCAGCTCTGTGAAAACAATCAGCTTGCGGTCCGTATCCACAGCCTCCCGGGTCTTCCCCGCCCCCAGAAGCTGGCCCACAAGGATTCCAATGGCCGCTCCCATGGCCATAAAAGCCACGTTGCAGACGTTCCCCAGGGTAAAGGCGATGTTGGTGGCGGACACCACGGTGTAGGAGCGAATGGAATAGGACTGCAGAAGCAGGGCCTGTCCCAGCGCCCAAAGGGTTTCGTTGAGAATCAGAGGGGTTCCCCGGCGGGCGATCTGCCCCGCCAGACGCCCCGGAATGCGGAAGCTCCGCCAGGCGCCCCGGATGAAGGGGTTGTCTCCTGCCCGGAGATGGGTCCAGAGCATGACGATCCCGGCTTCCACATAGCGGGAGATCACCGTGGCAATGGCCGCGCCGTCGGAGCCCAGTCTGGGCAGGCCCAGCTTGCCGAAGATCAGCAGCCAGTTGCAGACAAAGTTGACTCCCACGGCAATCAGGCCCGCCGTCATGGGCGGCAGGGTCTTGCCGGTCTCCCGGAGGGTTCCGGCGTAGCACTGGGCCAGCACAAAGGGCGGCAGCCCCAGAAGCATGATCCGCAGATAGCTCTGGCCGAAGCGAAGGCTCTCCTGGATGTGGGCCTGGTCCCCCTCTCCCCGGAGGTAGAGCAGCAGAAGCTCCTTCCCGAAGCCCAGGAAGATCAGGACTCCCAGCCCCAGCAGGACCGCGCATTCCAACAGCTTAAAGCGGAAGGCGTGGCAAACCCCGGCGTGGTCGCCCTTTCCGAAGAATTGAGCGCCGAAGATTCCGGCGCCCGATACCGCGCCGAACACGGCGAGGTTGAAGACGAACAAAAGGGTATTGGCAATGGAGACGCCGGTCATTTCCACCGTCCCCACCCGGCCCACCATGATATTGTCCAGCATGCCCACAAAGTTGGTAATGCCGTTTTGGATCATGATGGGCAGGGCGACGGAAAGAGCTGTCTTGTAGAAGCGGCGGTCTCCGAAGTATCGCTGCAGGCCCATTCTCAGAGCCTTGCCAGCACAGCCAGCAGGTATTTCCAGGTCCGGGCGGTGGAGGCAATGCTCAGCCGCTCTCGGGTGGTGTGAATATCCTGCATGTCCGGGCCGAAGGAGACGCAATCCAGGCCGGGAAGCTTGCCGGAGAACAGGCCGCATTCCAGACCCGCGTGAATGGCCTCCACCACGGGCTTCCGGCCGTAGAGCTCCTCAAAGACCCGGACCATGAGATCCCGCAGAGGAGAATCCTTCCGGTATTCCCAGGCGGGATAGGCGCCGTTTTCCGTGTAGGCGGCCCCGTACTTCTCCCCTGCCTGCTTCAGCCGTTCAATGAGCGCCAGCTTCTCTTCGTTGACGCTGGACCGCACGGAGAAGGTCATGGAGACGGTTTCCCCCTCGGTTTTCAGAATGCCCAGGTTCAGGGAGGTCTGCACCAGACCGGGAATGTCCTGGCTCATGGACTGGATGCCGTTGGGAACCTCGCTGAGCAGCCCCACGGTTTTCCGGGTGGAGGCGATGCTCATGGCCCGGCCCCGGCAGACACAAGCCTCCCGGGTGATTTTGGCCTTGGTTTCCTCTTTGGGAAGGGTCCGCATGAGCTGGGCGGAAATCTCGTCAATCTCCCCCAGGGCGTCCTGGAGCCGATTCTCCGCCACGATGATCTTTGCCATGGTGTAGCGGGGAATGGCGTTGTCCTTCTGGCCGCCCCGGACGTAGACCAGACGGTAGGGCAGCTTTTTCAGCAGGGCGGCCAAGAGCTCACCCATGAGCTTGTTGGAGTTGGCTCTGCCCTTGTGAATCTCCGCGCCGCTGTGGCCTCCCAGCAGGCCGTCCACATAAATGTGAATGCCCTTGCCCTCGGCCCTGTCGATCTTCACCGGCAGGTGCAGACCGGAGGTGGCGCCTCCGGCGCAGCTCACCGTAAGAATGCCCTCGGCCTCGGAGTCGCAGTTGATGAACACCCGGCCCTGGAGCAGGGCGGGGTCCAGGGCGGCGGCCCCGTCCATGCCGATTTCCTCGTCCACGGTGAAGACGCACTCCAGGGGGGGATGGGGAATCCTGTCGTCCTCCAGAATGGCCAGGGCATAGGCCACGGCAATTCCGTCGTCCCCGCCCAGGGTGGTGCCCTCGGCCCAGATCAGCTCCCCGTCGGTGCGCAGCTCCAGCCCATCGGTGAGAAAGTCGATGGGGCTGTCCTTGGTTTTCTCCGCTACCATATCCATGTGACCCTGGAGGATCACCGTGGGATGATGCTCATAGCCGGGGGTGCCGTCCTTGTAAATCACCACGTTGTTGACCTCGTCCTGGACCCAGCGCAGCCCGTGCTCCTTTGCGAAGCCCACCAGATAATCGCTGATCTGCCTGGTGTTCCTGGAGCCGTGGGGGATCTTGCAGATCTCCTCAAAATAATAAAGGGGCCGTTCCGGTTTCAAGCCCTGCAATACACGATTTTCCATAGGAAACCCTCCTAAAGACATAGTTTTATTCATTTTATCATATCCTGAGAAAAAAGTCCATGGGAAAAGCAAAAACGGTTGCGTTTTTTTTGAAAATATGGTATAGTTCCCGTAGAAATCAACAGAAAGAAGGCGGAGGTTTGACAAAGGAGCAGAGCTTCTTCTTCCAGGTCCTCCGGGACTATCTACACCGGGACAAAACCACCCCGCCCCAGGAGCTGGACTGGGCCAGGGTCTGTCAATGGGCGGACGCTCACAAGCTGGGCGGGATTTTTTACGTGCAGTGCGCTTCCGGTCTGCGTTCCCAGCCCGGGCTTCTGTCCCGGATGAACACGGGCTTTCTGGCCGCGGTCAGCCGCGGGGCAAATCTGGGGGAGGATTACAAGACCCTCCGGGATGCCTTTGACCAGGCCGGAATCCCCTATATCCCCATCAAGGGCATTCTCATTGCCGAGCACTACCCCGACCCGGAGCTGCGCACCATGGGAGATATTGACGTCCTGGTACGGCAGGAGGACTGTGAGAGAATCCGGGATCTGCTGCTGCCCCTGGGCTTTGAAAACGAGAACTGGTATATCAACGAGTGGGATTACACCCTGAATTATACCGAATTTGAGCTCCAGGCCAAGATCATCGGCAAGGACCGCCCCGACGAGGGAGCTGTCAACCGCTACTTCAACCGCTTCTGGGAATACGCCCATCCCGGCGAGGGGTCTTCCCTGCTGTTGGAGCCCAGCTTCCACTTTTTCTATCTCATTGCTCACATCGCCAAGCATCTGCGCTGGGTGGGGGTGGGCTTCCGTCAGTTCTACGATCTGGCGGTGCTTATGAGCGATTGCCCGGAGCGCTATGACTGGGACTGGATTCGGCAGCAGGCGGAGCAGATTGACTTCTTCCGCTTTACCGCCTGCGCCCTGGCCATGGTGGAGCGCTGGTTCGGGGTACCCTCCCCCTACGGGACGGACTGCCTCTCCGAGGAGCTGTTTCAGGACCTCACCGACAAGATTTTTGCCGACGGCGTCTTTGGCTTTGAGAACGAGGCCAACCGGATTCACGCCGTGGAAAAGGCCGCGCAGGAATCCAAGCTGCCGCTGCCCCTGCTGAAATGCAAAACCGCCCTGCGGCTGGCCTTCCCCTCCTACCGGGCTCTTACCACCTCCAAAAAGTACGACTATCTCCGGGGCAGACCCTACCTGCTGCCCTATGCCTGGATCCGCCGGGCCTTCCGAGGCCGCAACAGCGGCGGCGCCCGGGATCTCAGCGCCGTGCTGCGCTCCACCCGCTCAGAGGTGGACGCCCGGACCCGCCAGATGCAGGAGCTGGGCCTGTAGGCCGCCTGGAATCCGCAATCCGCAAACACGAAAGCCCCGACGGCCGTCGGGGCTTTCGTGTTGTCCTGGCTCATACTATTATCCAATAAAACCATTTAATACTGAAATCCCATAGAAACCTTTAATCTGTTCCGGCAGGAATTGTGCCATACTTCGTTGTCATCCTTGCCGGGCGCCAAGCCCGCCTGCGTCCTCCGCCTCGTCTGGCACAAATCTGCCTCGCAAATCTTTTTAAAGCGTTTTATCGGATAATAGTATCAAGCTCGGATTGGATCGTCAGTCTTGTTGACTTTTAAGCTCCGCCGCTTTTGCTTCGTCTATCTCCGCTAACTGTTTTTTTCCCATCTTCCGGTAAAGAATCGCCCGGCTTTCATAGGCAAGGGTATAATCCGGCTCTAATTCGATCGCTTTGTTGTAGTCTTGATTTGCGTCAAAGTATCTGCCGAGCCAATAATTAGCAACACCTCGGTTTTGATAGGCTATGGCATAATCCGGATTCAACTCAATGGACTTGCTGCAATCCTGAATTGCCAGCTTGTAGTTATGTAGATCAATGTAAGCGGCTCCCCGATTGTTGTAGGCAGGCGCGTAATCCCGTTTCAATTCGATGGCCTTGTTGTAATCCTGAATGGCTTCTTCCGGTTTTTTGGACACTTTATAGGCATTCCCTCTTCTGCTGTAGGCCTCGGCGAAGGAGGGATTCAGCTCGATGGCCTTCGTGTAATCCTCAATCGCGGCTTTTATGTCCCCGGTTTTTTTCTTGCTGAAACCACGGTCATAGTAATCCCACGGCGTCAGCTTTTTCTTCCGCTTTCCGGTCTCTGCCTCCTCCGCTTCTCGCAGGGGCTCAGTCTCCTTCCGCGGCCCCGGGCGATCCAGATCGAAGCTGCTCCAGCGATCCGCGTAGGCGCCCAGCCTGGATTCGGTTCGTCCTCTGAGGAGTTCTGCCACAGCGTTGGGTTAAATCTTCTTTACTCCTAGCAGCTCCTTTCCCAGCTCCACCATCAGGCTGTCGAAGCCCTGGATGGATACGAAATGGCCGCCTTTTTCCAGTACCAGGGCTTCGATGTCTCCTCCGGGGTGCTCCGCTTCCACATAACACCAGTAGAAGCCCCTGGGAAAGCTGGTGTGCTCGTCGGTGAGGAAGGCCATAAGGCTCTGGTCTCCCCCGCCGTAGCCCACCACAATGGGAATGTAACGGTTGAAGGCGTCGTTGAGCAGATCAATCCACGCCCGGGGCAGCCTGGCGTCCGGGGTGTTCACAGGCTCATAGTACAGGCTCCGATGGATCTTCGCCACGATGGGCAGGGAGCGGTTCAGGTTGATAAAGGGGGCCAGGGATTCATGCCCGGCCACCATGGACCTTTGCTCGCCGTAAAGGAACAGGGTGTCCTCCAGGAGACTGTCGAAGTTGGTGGTGATCACTAAATTGATCCGCTCAACCTGACTCAGAATCATGGCAAGGATGTGGTAGCCGATGCTGGGCTCCTTGCCCTTCATGCTCTGCTCTAGATAGCGGTGGCCCCGTTTGAAATCCGGGTGGAAGCGAAGCCGGTAGATGTCCGAGTAGTATTTGCTGGGAATGGGGCTGTTGGCGGCCTTTGCGCTTTCCCAGGCGGAGTGGATCTCCTCAAACTCGTGAAACAGCTTTCGATTCTCCTCCGTTCCCTCTTGAAGAAGCTGCTCCGCCAGCCTCCGGGTGGCCTCCGGGTCCATTCTTTTCGTATAGAGGTCGTCCTTCTCCCCCATGAGACAGTCCATCCAGCGGCGTTCCAGCTCGTTGCCCGTGGGAATCTCCGACTCCCGGGAGGCCCCGGCGCCCAGAATAAAGCAGAAGCCGTCCTCCTTCATGGCGTTGGTTTCCGCCACCAAGGCCGTGAGCTGCTCTGTAACGAGAATGTCCGAGGGGTCAATTGTCTTTTTGCTTTCCATGTCTTGATGCCTCCGTTTTTGCCGGAAGTTGTTTCTTTATACGGGTTCAAAAAAGGTGTCCGGCTTTGCCGGGTCAAAGATCTCGTTGGCCCACATCAGGGTGACGAGGTTTTCTTTTTCGCTGAGATTGATGATATTGTGGGTGTAACCCGGGAGCATGTGCACCGCCTGGGGCTGTTCTCCGCTGACCTCAAATTCCAGAATATCCTCCGTCCCCAGCTTTCGCTCCTGGATCAGGCCGTGACCGGAGACCACGATGAAGAACTCCCACTTGGAGTTGTGCCAGTGCTGCCCCTTGGTAATGCCGGGCTTGGAGATATTCACGGAGAACTGGCCGTGATCGGCGGTCTTCAGCAGCTCGGTAAAGCTGCCCCGAACGTCCGTGTTCTGCTTCAGCGGAAAGGCCACCTTCTCCCTGGGCAGATAGGACAGGTACATGGAGTAGAGCTTCTTCTCCAGGGAACCCGCCGGGATGGCAGGCATGAGCAGCGTGTCCGGCTGGTCATGGAAGCTGCGCAGCAGCTCCACAATCCGGCCAAGAGTGGCTCTGTGGGTGACGGGGGCCAGACAGTAAGGTCCGTCCTCGTTGACAATGGGCTCCAGGCCCTCGTAGTCACAGCGCTGCTCCCTTCCCTCCAGGGCGTCCAGCAGGGCCTCCAGCAGATCGTCGATGAACAGCAGCTCCAGCTCCACGCTGGGATCGTTGACGGTGATGGGCAGATCCCGGGCAATGTTGTGACAGAAGGTTCCCACGGCGGAGTTATAGTTGGGCCGGACCCACTTTCCCGCCAGATTGGGGAAGCGGTAAACCAGCACCCTTGCTCCGGTTTCCCGGGCGTATTGAAAAAACAGCTCCTCCCCCGCCCGCTTGGAGCGGCCGTAGGGGGAGTCCCCGAAGCGCCCCGCCAGACTGGCCTGTACCGAGGAGCTGAGCATCACGGGACAGGGATTCCCCGCCGCCCTCAGAAGCTCCAGCAGCTCCGAAGAGAAGCCAAAGTTCCCCCGCTGAAACTCCGCCGGGTCCTGGGGACGGTTCACTCCCGCCAGGTGGAAGACAAAGTCCGCTTCCCGGCAGCCCTCCTCCAGCATGGCTCTGGGGCTGTCCAGATCGTATTCCCAGATCCGGTCAATCTGAATGCCCGGCCGGGTCCGGTTCTTGCCGTCCCGGATGGCCTTGAGATTTTCAACGAGATTCCGGCCCACAAAGCCCTTGGCGCCGGTGATGAGAATATTCATAGGCTCTCCTTCCGCCAGACCATCTTGTTTACCACGCCGGTGTAGCTCTGAATCAGCTTTACCACCTTGTCGGAGACGTTTTCGTCCACATAGTCCGGCACGGGAATGCCGTTGTCTCCGTTCCGCACCATATCCACGGCGGTACGCACCGCCTGAAGCAGTCCCCTGCTGTCGATGCCCGCCAGGACGAAGCAGCCCTTATCCAGGGCCTCTGGGCGCTCGGTGCTGGTACGGACGCAAACCGCGGGAAAGGGCTTGCCCAGGGAGGTAAAGAAGCTGCTCTCCTCCGGCAAAGTGCCGGAGTCGCTGACCACCGCGAAGGCGTTCATTTGCAGGCAGTTGTAGTCATGGAAGCCCAGAGGCTCATGGCGGATCACCCGGGGGTCCAGCCGGAAGCCGCTGGCCTCCAGCCGCTTGGCGGAGCGGGGGTGGCAGGAATAGAGCACCGGCATGTCGTAGGTCTCCGCCAGCGTATTGATGGCGGTGAACAGGGATTGGAAGTTCTTCTCTGTGTCGATGTTCTCCTCCCGATGGGCGGAGAGCAGGATATAGCGGCCCTTTTCCAGTCCCAGCCGGGCGTGAATGTCGCTGGCTTCAATCTGGGGCAGGTTGGCCCGCAGCACCTCCGCCATGGGAGAGCCCGTCACATAGGTCCGCTCCCTGGGCAGGCCGCAGTCCGCCAGGTAGCGCCGGGCATGCTCGGAATAGGCCATATTCACGTCGGAAATGATGTCCACAATGCGTCGGTTGGTCTCCTCCGGCAGACATTCGTCCTTGCAGCGGTTCCCAGCCTCCATATGGAAAATGGGAATGTGCAGGCGCTTGGCGCCAATGACGGAGAGACAGGAGTTGGTATCCCCCAGCACCAGCACAGCGTCAGGCTTTATGTCAACCATCAGCTCATAGGACCGGGCGATGATGTTTCCCATGGTCTGCCCCAGGTTCTCCCCCACCGCGTCCAGATAGAGTTCCGGCGGGTCCAGGGCCAGATCCTTGAAAAAGACTCCGTTGAGGTTGTAGTCGTAATTCTGCCCGGTGTGGGCCAGGAGGGTGTCGAAGTAAATCCGGCATTTCTTGATGACGGTGGAGAGCCGAATGATCTCCGGCCGGGTCCCCACGATGATCAGAAGCTTCAGCTTCCCGTTGTTCTGAAAGCCTGTCATAGCTTGCTCCTTTCTCCCGGCTCAGCGGCCCAGGCACTCCTTGACGTAATCGGTGGTGAGGAGCTTTTTCACCACGCCCTCCACGTCCAGAAGACGGGTGTTGGAGGAGGTATAGCTCTCGTCGGACTGGGTCTCTACCTTGCCCTGGACAAAGAACTTGTCGTAGTTCAGATCCCGGTTGTCCGCCGCGACGCGGAAATAGTTCCCCATATCCACAGCCCGCAGCCGTTCCTCCCGGGTTACTAAGGTCTCATAGAGCTTTTCCCCGTGGCGGGTGCCGATGATCCGGGTCCCGCTGTCCCCGAAGAGCTGCTGCACCGCTTTGGCCAGGTTTCCGATGGTGGAGGCGTCCGCCTTCTGGACAAAGAGGTCTCCCGGCTCCGCGTGCTGGAAGGCAAAGCGCACCAGCTCCACGGCCTCGTCCAGATTCATGAGAAAGCGGGTCATGTCCGGATTGGTGATGGTGATGGGATTCCCCGCCCGGATCTGGTCGATAAACAGGGGGATGACGGAGCCCCGGGAGCACATGACGTTGCCATAGCGGGTACAGCAGATGACGGTGCCTCCCCGCTCCGCCGCCACCCGGGCGTTGGCGAAAATGACGTGCTCCATCATGGCCTTGGAGATCCCCATGGCGTTGATGGGATAGGCGGCCTTGTCGGTGGACAGGCAGACCACCCGCTTCACCCCGGCGTCAATGGCAGCGTGGAGCACATTGTCCGTTCCCTCCACGTTGGTCTTCACCGCCTGCATGGGGAAAAACTCGCAGGAAGGCACCTGCTTCAGGGCCGCGGCGTGAAAGATGTAGTCCACCCCGGGCATGGCGTCCGCCACGGAGCGGGGGTCCCGCACGTCACCCACATAGAATTTTACCTTTCTGGCATGGTCCGGGTATTTGGCCTGGAGCTCATGCCGCATATCGTCCTGCTTTTTCTCATCCCGGGAGAAAATACGAATCTCCCCGATGTCCGTGCTGAGAAAATGCTTCAAAACCGTGTTGCCGAAGGAGCCGGTTCCTCCGGTGATCATTAAGGTAGCGCTGTCAAAGGCAGACATGGAAATCCCTCCTGTGTAATCGTTTGTGTGAATGGCCCTCAGCGCGGAGCGCCGCCTCCCTGCCAGAGAAACTCCGCCAGGCGGTCCAGCACCCCTTCCTCGCCGTAGTATCCCAGCCGGTCCATGAAGGCCCGGACCCGGCTCTGATAGGCCTCTGCGTCAAAGCGCCGCAGATTCTCCCCCAGCTCCTCCCAACTCCGGGAGAAGGGGAAGGGCAGCTCCTCGGGGCGGAAATAGAGGCCCCGTTCCCGGTCCCGATAGTTTTCATAGTCCGGGCAGAGCAGCAGCACCGGCTTCCCAGTGGGCATAAAGTCAAACATCGCGGAGCTGTAGTCGGTAATTAACAGATCCGCAATCTGATAGTAGTCCAGAATATCCTCCAGCTCGTTTCCCGGCAGGATATTGCCCTGGGTCTTCAGGGTCCTCCAGTCCACGGCCAGTTCCACCTGATTGTGGAAACGGCAGATCAGCAGGATCTTGTCCCAGCCGAAGCGCTGCTTCAAATCGCGAGTCAGCGCGTTAAAATCCAAAGCCCGAAGCTGAGAAAGGCCGGAGGCCTCCGGATCTCTCCCCTGCCCGCCCGGTCCGCTGCGAAAGGTGGGGGCGTAGAGCAGCACATGGGCCTTTGGGTCAATCCCAAGGGCCTTTTTCCGGGCAAGAAGCGTTTGCTCTGTCACGGGAGCAGCCGCCACGCTTCTGGGACTTCCAAAGCGCAGAGGAATCATTTTTCCCTGGGTGATCCGGGTCATGACCTCCTCCTCGAAGGCGTTTCCCACGGCGTAATAGCAAGGTCGATTGCAGAGGAAGATCTGCTTCCTGCCTCCCACCTGGTCGCTGCTCATTTTCTTGAAGGGAGTACCGTGCCAGGTGGTAAGCACCCCCTGCTTTTTGCGGTTTTCCAGGAGAAGATGCAGCCGGATCAGCAGGTCTCTGCTCCGCTTTCCCGTCAGATAAGCTCCCTGCTGGTAGACATTGGTCACATGAAAGGCCGCGGTGCTCTTAATCCTGAAATAACGCAGACTGCTCCGCTCCGCCACATGAACATACTCCGGCAGATCACGGGCGCTTCCCTCCCGGAAATCCCACCAGATCTCCGCCTCCGGGTGCAGGGCGTGAAGCCGTTGGGAAATGGCCCGGGGGCCGTCGGAGTAATGCTGACCCAGAAAGCTGCTGAACAGAAAACGGTTCCGCTTCACCGGAAGCACACGGAACAGCAAATCGCCGAAGACGAGTTGATAAATGCTTTGACGAAGGATACTCATAGAAGATCATTCATTCCTTTTTTTCTTTCGGATCATGGCCATGAGATAGCGAAGCTCCCTGTTGCGGCTCAGCAGGGACAGGCCAACGTAGAGCATTGCGCCCAGAGGAATGCTCACCAACAGGCAAAGCAGGCTTCCCAGGCCGGAAAAGCGCGTCAGCGCATACACCGCCCCGAACATAGCCGCTGACAGCAGCAGGGGAGGCAGAATATCCGCAAGCTGCGCCCGATAGCCGTAGCCCAGATACCGCCGAACAATGGGAGCGCTGACTACGCAGGCGGTGAGGGAAGCGGCGACTGTGCTCCAGGCGATCATAATCGGTCCGAAGGCAATGGCAGCAGCCAGCAGCACCGCCTCTGAGATCTTGCGGTAGATCTCAATTCGCAGGCTGAGATCGCTGCGGCCCGAAGCCTTCAGCGCCTGGTTTGTGGCCATTTGAATCGGTTGGGTGAGGTAGCCCACCGCGAAGACCTGAAGAAACGGGACGGCAGCGATCCATTTTTCCGTCAGCACAAAACGAATGAAGGGCTCCGCCACCGCCGCCAGTCCCAACAGGCAGGGAAAAATCACATAACAGCTCACACGAACGGAGCGGCGCAGCATGGACAAAAGTTGCTGCTTCTGGTCCTGCACCGAGGAATAGGCCGGAAGCATCACGGATTGGATGGTGCCATTCACCGCGTCCATCACCGTGGCGGGGAAGGTTTTGCCCCGGTTGAAGAAGGCCAGCTCCTCCGGGCTGTACACCCGGCCGATGATCAGGGTGCGGACATTGAGAAAGACCGTCACCAGCAGATTGGACATCAGCACCCGGCTTCCGAAGGGAATCAAGCGACGGATGGAGGTCATGGAAAAATAGAGCTTGGGTTTCCACTCCGAAATAAACAGCAGGACCAAACAGACCACAAGCTGCGTACCAAGCTGCTGGGCCACGATGGCCCAGGGGCCAAAGCCCAGGGAAGCCAGCAGAATGCCAAGGCCGCCGCTGATGATCACCGCCGCCAAATTGCTGATAAAGAGCTTGTGAAATTCCATTCGCTTGGTGACGTAGGCCACCTGAATGGAATTGAAGGCGCCTGGAATCAGCACCAGAGCCAGAACCCGCACAATGGGACTCAGACTGGGGATGCCGTAGAAACGGGCAATCAGCGGAGCGCAGAGGAAGAGCAGCCCGTAGAGCAGCCCGGCCACGCCCAAGGAGAAATACAGAACGCTGGAATAGTCCTCCTCCGAGGCGTCCGCCCGCTGGATCAGCGCCGTGTTGAAGCCCCCCTGGACAAAGACCGTCGCGATGCTGATAAACACCGTAATCAAGGAGACCGTGCCGTACTCCGAGGGGCTGAGAATCCGTGCCAGAATGATTCCCAGCAGGAAGGTGGAGAGCTGGCTGCCCATGCGCTCCAGGAATTTCCAGATCAGCGAGATAATTACGCGCTTTCTGGACACGTTCATAGTTTCAACCTCACATTGACTCAGTTTCGCCGGAAAGTGCCTCCATGGCTTCGGTCCAGCGCTCTTCCCAGCGTTCCCGGGAGAAAGCGCGTTCCACGGTCAGTCTGCCGTTTTCCGCCAGCCGGTTCCGCAGGGGCTCGTCTTCAATGAGCTGACAAAGCGCCGCGTAAAAGGCCTCCGCGCTGGGGGGCAGGATCCTGCCGTTGAAGCCGTCCAAAACCAGGTTGGACATTCCTCCCACATCGGAGCATACCACAGCGCAGCCTGCGGCCATAGCCTCCAGCAGGGACAGGGAGCTGCCCTCGGAGCCGATGGTGGGAACAATGGCGATGTGGTGCCGCCGGTGGAGAGCCAGACTCTCAGAGGGCGGATAGCAGACAAATTCCACCCGTTCCTCCCCCCGGAAGCAGTTTCGCAGCTCCTGCTCCAGACTTCCGCCTCCCGCCAGAGTGACCCGCAGCTCTGAATAGCGCTCCAGCAGCCGGGGCAGCAGCTCCTCCACGATGGAGACCCCCCGGATGGTTTCGAAGCGGCGGGCAAATATCATCCGAAGCGGTCCCTCCTCCCTCCGGTCATTCATGGGAGGCAGCGCGGAGGCGTTGGGGATCACCCGATATCGCAAGCTCCGGTCTACTGTCATGGCCCGGAGCCAATTCACATAGTTGTAATCCACGCAGATCATACAGCTCACCCGTCGGTGCTGTGATATAATCTGCCGGGCCTGGATGGCCCGAAGGGCCAGATCCGCCGGATAAGGGGGCCGCATGCCGTGAACCGTGGGAATGTCCCAGTAGATGCCGTGCTGAATGGCGGCGGAACGCCGGAAGGGGTGCTTCCGGATCTGCGGGGAGGTGGCAAAGAGCAAAATATCCCGCTCCGGGTCCCCCAACTCCGCCGCCCTGCGAATCAGGTCCCGGATGATCTGTTTTTTTTCTGTTGGGACTCCCAGGACCCGAACCCTTCCGGCTTCGTCCAGAATTCGCTCCTGCGGACGCTGGGCACGCTGGAGCACAGTCATGTACCAGCCCCGTTTCTCCGCAAGCTGGGTGAGCATTTCCAGATAGGTATGGATCCCACCGATGGGGTCCTGCCCGGTTTCCAGATCCAGAAACCGGGTGCAGACGACGAATAGTTTCATAACAGTGTTCCGTTTCAATTTCAGGGGCTCAGAGCCGGACCTCGTAAGGACGGTGGCCAAGCCGGTCCTGTTCTGGAGGCAGCTTTCGATAGTCCCCGTAGTGCGTGGTGAGATAGGCGTCGTAATTGCCGGGGATCTTCACCGGAATCCCCTCAAATTGGGCCTCTGCCAGAGGGAACAGATCCTTTCGCAGGGCATATTCACACTTCCGCTTCGGGAAGTTCAGACAGGCGAGCCCCTGCTGTCCGGTGCCATTGTAGGCGGTGACGGTACGGTCCAGTTTTTTCAGAAGCTTTTCCCGGGGAAAACAGAGTCTGCTGCCCAGATACACGCCGATCCGGAGCAGAGCGATGAGGCGTTCCCCTGCCGTATGGGGCGGTCGGCTCACATCCCGGGACTGACGATGGACAAAGCGCAATATCAGCTTCTGACATTGCTCAAAATGCCGCAGGTTCTCCGCCTCGTCGTCCGGCACCTCGTCATAGGGAAATATGTCAACGTATACCCCGTGGTGCATGCGGCGGTTGCTGTGGTTGCAGTACTCCACGAAGCGGGTTCCGTCAACCCGCAGCTTGGTGTAGGGGTAGGGATTGTAGGGGCTGTTATAGGGAGTTTGCAGGCTGTAGCCCTTGGGAAGCAGCCTGGGGGCCGCCTCCAGGAAGCGTTGATAGTCCTCCCGCAGCATGCCAACGTCCACGTCGTCGTCCCATGGGATGAAGCCCCCGTGGCGGACCACCCCCAGGGCGGAGCCGCCTATGAGAAAGCAGCAGATATTCGCCTGGGCGCAGACGTCCAGCAGCACCTCCAGGGCCTTCTTTTCCAACTGCTGAATCTCCTTCAGCTCCTGCGGGGAATAGTACTCCTCAGCCATTGGGTTTCAGCGCTCCCTTCTGCTTGAAATTGTGCTCTGCCGCAAAGGGCAGGCTCAGTACAAACATGACGATAAAATTGCCCTCAATGGCCCCTGCCACTGTGCTGACCACGGCAAAGGAAATGGACCCGATGTAGAACCACTCATACAAGTAGTCCAGCTCCTCCCGCTTCTGCCGGAGTTTTTTCCGCACCGCGCCAAAATAAGCTGCCAGCAGAGTGATCCCCAGGATGCCATAGCCGGAGATGAAACCCGGCACAAAGGCTCCGCCGCTGAGGACCCCATAGTTTCCGTTCATGGCATTGACCGTCTGGTAGTTGGTCCGCATAGATTCCGGTACCCATTCCAAGTTCATGGTACTGTTGTACAGGAAGCCCTGATTTCCGTTGCCAACTCCCGAGACAGGATACTTGATGAAGCATATAAAATCATTCACCACGGTGGTATAGCGATACCCCGAGGAGAGATTGCTGGTATCGGTGGTTTTCTCCAGCAGCAGGAAGGACAACTGCCTGCCAAACTCTGTATTGTCCAGGGCGCCGCTGCCCACGAAGGTCACAAATACAATGAGAATCAAAATCAGCAGTACAATGAACTTCCCTACTCCGGTTTTTCTTGCGCTGAAAAAGACGAACATCATATAGTTTGCCATCAATACCACGGCAACGGCGCTGCTCAGAGCGTAGAAGCACAGCAGGGTGAGGCCGATGATGAAGAAGAGATACTTCTGGTTATGCTTGTTGTGCAAAAACTGAGACATGGCATAGGGCAGCAGAAACACGCAGATGCTGATGCCCATATTGGCGGGCTCCACCCGAGTGGAGCAGACTCTCCCCATAAGAAGCAGCTTCCGGCTGTCCTCCAGGATGTCAAGCACATCCAGAGAATCATAAAGCTTCGCCAGACCCGGAACGTGCATCACGATGGCAATCTGGATGGCGCCGATGACAATGTTGATGACACACAGCAGATCCATCAATTTTTGGAATGTTTTCTTTTCCACAAAGTCAAAGAGATTGGCGTTGTAGTAAAACGTGACCGCAATCAGCAAATAGTAGATATTGGTGGAAAAGCTTGCCTTCAGCGTGTTTTCTCCGTAGAGAGTTCCGAAGGAGGGCAGCAGAATCACGCTGGTGATCAGCGAAATCAGAATCAGGCTGAACACCAGCACCACGGATTTTTTCAGAAGCTCATTCTGAAAATACAGGGTCCCCCGGGAATACAAAATCAGCAGCAACAGCCCGAACAGCATGATAAACATGCAGTTATCAAGGGCGGCAAAAGCGGAAAGGGACTGCTTGACGGCCCGGAAAACAGGCAAAAGCTGAAAAGGCAGTAAAAGGATATAAAGCTTATAGACAGCAGAAATGGTTTTATTCATAGACAATCCCTTCATCGGGCTACCGGAGTTTGCCGAGAGCTTCCAGGGTGCGTCGCGTCATTTCCTCTATGGTATAGCGGCGGATTCCGTCGAGAACCGCCTGCCGGTCTTTCAGCTCCAGCCCCTGGGCCATACCCCGGGCCAGGGCCTTGGAATCCCCGGCAGGAACCAGAATGCCGGTCTTCCCGGGCTTTACAAGCTCCAGAGCCGCCACACAGCGGTCCGTGGAGAGCACCGGAAGTCCATAGGACATGGCCTCATTGATCACCAGACCCCAGACATCCTCCCGGGTGGGCAGCACCAAAAGATCCGCCGCCCGGTAGTAGTCCGCCAGCTCCTGCTTGGACAGGAAGGGAACGCAGCGCACTCCCTCCGGTAATTGGGAGAAGCCCATTGCCTCAAGCTGCCGGGGCTCTCCCCCCACCAGATACAACAGCGCCTCCCCGTCCGGCCTCCCCCGACAATAGGACGCAAAGGCCGGAATCAGCAGATCCAGGCCCTTCCGCTGGATAAACTGACCCACATAGAGAAAAACCGTCTTCTCCCCGCAGCCAAGCCTGGCCCGGCTGGGGTCCCGATCCGGCGGAGTCAAGGGCAGATCCGCCTCCCGCACAGAGCTGAAGGGGACTTCGTATACCCTCCCCTTCCGGGCGCCGTAGCGCAGCAGCTCCCGGGTGGTGGTGGCTCCGCTGCTGATCCAGAAATCCCCATGGGAAATCAAAGAACGCTTCAGTCCTTCCTTCGGCCCCCGGGCAGGCTCCTGCTTCGGCAGCATACCGTCGCAGGTGATTCCGTAGGGCAGGCGGTGCAGCCGCATCCACAGCATAGCGAAAATCACCGTGGGAGAGTTGTAGCCCCCGAAGATCACATGATCGTAGCGATGCTTCCGAAGATGGCGCACCAGATCCAGGGAAACGCTGAATTCCTCTCCGATGCTCCGCCCATTGAGCCACAACACCTTGTAGGGTCTGATCTCATCGGAGGCGGCCCAGCTCCGGTCCCGGTTTGAGGCGCTGCGGCGTTCAAAGGCCACCGTCAGCTTTACATCCCGGGAAAACATCTCAAAAAACGCCGAGCGATAGGGCGTGGGAATGTTGGTTACATAGAGAACAGACTTCAATTCGCTTCTCCTTCTCAGGTCCGGTTCAGGACCGGGTGTATAGGGACAAATAGGCGTTCAGCATGGTCTGACGATCCAGCTTCTCCAGGGGCGGAGAGACCCTGCCGGGTCCCCGGCCTTCCTCCCAGACAGACCGGATCAGTGCTTCAGCCGCCTTCAGGTCCCCTCTGGGAACCGTCCAACCGCAGCCGGGGAACACCGCTTCGGGACCGCCGCCCACATCATAGTTGAGCACCGGGGTTCCGCAGGCCTCCGCCTCCAGATCCACGGTGGGATAGGTTTCACAGTAGGAAAAATTCAAAAGCAGATCTGCCGCGGAATAGAGCTCCGCCAGAGCGGCGGCATTGGCAGTCTTAGGAAGACCCGTAACACAGTCCGGCAGGCGCTTCAGCTCCTGCTCTGTCATACCCACCAATACCACCCGCCAGGGCTCCGGAAGGCGTTTGGCCAGGGCAATATAATCCGAAAGACCCTTTGTGTCGTCCCACACTGTGGAGACACAGAGCAGAATCCGCTTCCCCTCCAGCCCGAGCTTTGGACGCGGATTACTTTTTACCGGATGAAACAGCTCCAGGTCAATGCCGTTTGGAATGACCCGACAGGGGGTGTCTCTTAAAAAGGACTTCCGAAGCTCATCGGCCAGCCATTGAGAGGGCGTCACAAGGATCAGGCCGGGAATGCCGGTGAAAGCCTTGCGTTTCCGCTTCCAATTGCTCTTGGAGCGGTCAAGAATCGCGGCAGGGTAGGTTTTCAGCAGCGGGCAGCTTCCACAGCCCTTCTCAAAACGGCGGCACAGCTTCAGAGAGCAAAGAGGGCTGTGGCCGGTAAAGGCCCAACTGTCGTGGAGGGTCCAGATGACCCGTTTGCCGCAGCTCCGAAGATAGTCGAAGAGCAGCCCCACATGGAGATAATACCCGTGGATGTTGTGCAGATGGATCACGTCGGGGTCATAGTCCCGCACCCAATCCAAAAAGCGTTTCGTGGCAAAGCGGCTGCCAAAACCGGAAGCGTCCAGCGCGCGCGCCTTCAGTCCGTGGAGGCAAACCCCCAGGGGGCTTCCAATTCTGTGGGCATAGGCTTCAAACTGCGGGGGGACGCCCTCTCTGCCGTAGGCGATGCGAACCTCATGTCCCTTCTCCTCCAGAGCCCGGGCCAGGTCAGTGCAGATTCTGCCGGTGCTGCGAATGCCGCAGACGCAGTTGATCATTAGAATCCGCATTGCCTCACTCCTTTTTCAGTGTCAGAAGCTCCTGCTCCAGAGACTCCATAAAGCGGTCCAGGGAAAAATGCGATTCAGAATAAGCCGCGGCGTTGCGGCACAAGCGCTCTGTGTCGGTACAGGCCAGCAGCCTTCTGACGTTCTCCGCCAGCGCCGCGGCGTCCTCCGCCGGACCGCAGAACCCACAGTCCGCTTCCCGGATCACCCGGGCGGTTTCACCGTCGATGGCCCCGATCACGGGTTTCCCGGCGGCGAGATACGACTGGACCTTCCCGGGCAGGGTCAGGCTGATCAAGGGATCCCGAAGCATTGTCACCAGCATGGCGTCCGACTGGGCGTAGATCTCAGGCATTTCCTCCACGGGTCTGCGCCCAAGAAAAACCACGTTCTCCAGACCGCGCTCCCTGGCGGAATTCCGAAGATGCTCCAGCTCGCTGCCGTCTCCGACGATTTGAAACTCCACAGGCTCCTCCCGCAGAAGCTCCGCGGCGTCCAGAACGGTGTCAAGATTCTGATACAGCCCGACGTTTCCGGCAAAGCTCAGCCTGAGAATCTCTTCCCGGGGCTTTACAGGCAGGGGCCGGAACAGCGCCTCCGCAAACTGGGGCAGACAGCGCAGCTTTTGCTCCGAAATGCCGAATTCCTTTCGCAGATAGGGAGAAAACTGGCCGCTGGACACCAAAATGCGATCACAGGCCCGGTAGATTCGCCCGGAAATCCCGTGATAGAGCCGGTAAACAAGGGAGCCGCGGGCCACGCCCCCGGCCAGAAGGCTTTCCGGCCAAAGGTCCAGGGTGTACATCAACACAGGGAGCCCGTGGGCCTTGGCATAGCGAAGCCCGGCCCAGGCCATCATGACAGGGCTGAGCTGATACACAAACACCAGATCGAAGGGCGGCTCCGCCTTCGCCAGCGATTTGCGCCGGACGTATTGCTTCGACTGATGCACGTAGGAGTAGTAATTCCAAAAGCGGTGAACCGCGCCGGTTTTTCGGGGGTGGATCGGAAGACGCGTGATGAAAACCCCGTCCAGCTTCTCCTCCAGGATTCGATTCTCCTCATAGCCCGGATAACGTTCTCCCTTGGGATAGTTGGGCATTCCGGTGACAACGTGGACCTCGTGTCCCCGCCGCGCCAGTTCCCTGCAGAGCGCGTGAACGCGAAAGGGCTCCGGCTCGCAGTATTGACAAATCAGTAAAATCTTCATGGCTGTTCAGAACCTTCGTCAGATCTCAGGGCCAGATAGTCCCGGATCTCGCCGCGGACGCCTTCGGCAAAGCAAACGGGCGCGTAGCCGAAGTCCGCGGCGGCGGCGTCATGCGGATAGGCCCGATCCTCGCACAGGCGCTGAACCTTCTCACGGTAGTCAATTTTCCCCAGGCTCAGCCCGTAAAGGGCTGCCGCGCCGGAATAGGCAAACCAAAAGGGGAAGCTGAGAAATCGAACCCGGGGTTTTCCCAACTGCGCGCCAATTTCTGAGAGCATATCCCGCAGCAGAATCGGCGCGCCGCCGGAGAGGTCGTAGTCTCTGTTGCCGGTTTCGCTCTCCCGGACCAGGACCCGGTAATAGGCCTCAGCCAGATCCTCGAACCACACCGGCTGAAGCCAATAACGGGCGCCCCGGACCACCGGCATAAAAGGCAGTCGATCCACCATAAGAATAAAGCGGACAACGTTGTTGTCCGAGAGGTCTCCGTAGATCATCGTGGGCCGCAAAATTGTCAGGACCGTTCCGGAGGCGCCGCAAAGGGCCTGAATCTCGCCGTCGATCCTGCGATACTCCTCCCCTGCCTGCTTGTATTTTGAGTAAATCCCCGTGGTATGCACCAAAATCAGGCGGCGCACACCGCAGTCCACAGCAGCCTGCACCAAGGGGAGGGACAGATGGATCCCGGCAATATGGACCAGGGTATCGACGCCGGACAGCGCCCGGCGCAAAAAGTCGGCGTCGTCAAAACTGCCGGAGCAGATCCTGAGCTCCGGCAAAAGACGGCGCAGACGCGTGGTATCGGAGCTTTGACGGACCAGCGCCCGCACGCCCTCCGGAAACATCGTCCGCACGGTATCCCAATGCGCCTGCAGCTTTGAGGCAAAGGCGCCGCCGGATTTTTTTCCGGTCAATCCGGTAACAGCCAGCGCGTTTCCCATACGGTCAAGCCCCCTTCTTTCAAACTGGAAATATCCCCGCGGCGCGGGTCAGATCAGGCGGCAGCCCCGCTTGCGGAAGGCTTTGGCGTCTTCCTTGCCGGGCCAGGTAAAATACCTGCCTTCGCCGGTATTGTTGGGTCTGGGCTGAACCCTTCCCTCGGCAATCTCCTGAATCGCCTGGGCCATCAGCCTTCCTCCAAGCTGTTTTGTCTTCCGGATCAGGCGATACATGCTTTTACAATCGGAAATATCTACGGAGTCCTGCAGGAGAATATCTCCGTCGTCGATCTTCCGGCTCATATAGTGGACCGTCGCGCCGCCCAAGCTTTCCCCCCAGCGAAGATACCAGAAGGAAGGCAGACAGCCCCGGAAATCCGGCAGCAAAGAGCCGTGCACGTTGATTGCGCCATGCTTCGGGACGGAAAGCAATTCTTCCCGCAGAACCTGGGGCGCGGAGTAGGACGCGATCAGATCCGGCGAAAGCTCCCGTACATGATTCACAAAGTCCGGGTCGTTACTGTCCTGAATCACCCGGAAGGGCAGCCCGCAGGCGCCGGCCGCGCTCTGCACCGAGCAGGCGCCGTGCGTAAGCCGATAGCCCAGCAGACGGTCCAGCTTGTCCAGCAGGGCTCTGGAGACAGTAAGGGCGCCCATCTTGGCGCACTGCCACGGGCCGAACCAGGACAGATACTGCCGAAGCTTATGGTCCAGCGACGACTTGCAGTCCACCTGAACCACCTCGATCACATCACAAATCGCGGCCGCCTGCCGAATGTTGTTCGGAATAAAAAAGCGGTCGCTCTGCGTCATAATGATTACACGAAGTTTTGTTTTCATGGCTGCTCCATAGCTTCCTCCGACCAGGCAATCAACCGACGGTAGATTCTGTCGGGGCTTTTTCGGAATACAGAGGCCAAAATGCACAAGACGGTCCAACAGATCATCTTCAGATCAAAGAAGACGCCGCGTTTTTTCAGATAGACCAGGTCCAGCTTCAGCCTTGTGGGCAGGACCAGCTCGTTGTAGGCCTCGCCGTCCGTGATGCTGTCGCCGTAGATATAGTCGTAGAGCGCGGAGGGTGACGTCAGCCCGCAGGGAACCTCCGCAAGCCGCGCGTATTTACCTCCGCGCACCGTCTCAAACTGACTCGGGGCCGCCGGTCTGGGACCTACCACGCTCATATCCCCAATCAGGACGTTGACAAGCTGGGGAAGCTCGTCGATTTTCGTCCGCCGCAGGAAGCCGCCGAAGGGGAAAATTCTGCTTTCCTCCCCCCGGAATACGGACTCATTGGCCTTTCCCTGCCGCATGGTCCGGAATTTCAGCATCGTAAATTCCAGATTGTTCTTTCCGGTCCTCTTGGCAAGATAAAAAATCGGTCCGGGGTCGGAAATCAGAATGCCGACAGCCGCAAGCAGCCAGACGGGAAACGTAAGTACAAGACCTATCAGTGAGAACAGAATATCGAAGAGTCGTTTTAAAAAAGTGTACAGCATAAAGGAACCGTCTACTCTCTAATTCATGGAACGAAACACGCATTCAAAGGCCTCTGCGTAGCCGCAGCCTGCCTGTACCCCGCGGTAGGCAGCCAGCCCCCGGAGCGCTTCGTCGCTCCTGGGATGGGGAAAGGGGCGCATCACGCCGGAATAGGCTCGCAGGGCCTCCAGCTTTTTGTCCAGACCGATTTCTCCGACCTGAACAAAAAAATTCGGGCTAAACCGGACGGCGGAAGAATTAAATGACCACTCCGTGCTGGAGGGTACCTCCATATAGATGAACTCCCGAAGCTGCGGAACGCCGGAGCGCCGCTGAAACAGCCGAGAGGCCGCCTGCGCCGCGCGGCTGGTCTCCTGATGGTCGATGTTGGTATCGGAGGGATGATGGGTAAAGATGGCCTCAGCCTGAAAACGTTCAATGCAGTCTTCAATGAACTGCACCAGCTCCAGGTGGGGAACAGTATTCATTCTGATGTTGGGAAAATCCGCGTTGTAGAAGGTTTCCACACCGAGAATGGAAAGCGCTTTCTTTTGGTCCTCCTCCAGGGAAACGGATAAATCCTTCCTCGCTCCGGCTCTGGATGACATCACCGCGACTGCGACGCGGTGTCCTTCCCGGCTGAGCTTAAAGATTGTACCGCCCGCGCCGAGCACTTCATCGTCCGGATGCGCGACAACAAACAGAATGTTCATAATGCAATCATCCCCTCCAATCTTGCTGCTATCATTCAGGAAATACGCGAATATAATACAATATTTTTTCCGAAAAGTCAAACAATTCAAAACTCGTTCACAAGGTCTCCATACAAAAGACCGGAGTGATATTCCGTACCCGCCCGCTCTGCGGCTTGCGTCCGGCGTCTGGATTGTCTGCCCCGATCAAAGAGGGTGCCGCGCCTGCCTGCGCAGTATCGTATAGGGAGGGACAGGCTTGGGAAGCCGCATGGTAAACATCATCTGCGGGGTGCGGACCTCATCTAACTTCTCCCCTTCCAGGGATTCAAAGGGCCCGGATTGGAAGGCGAAGGGCCGCAGATCGGGACCCACGGCCTCGATCTCGTCTCCGGCGGCAAACTTGTTCCGCAGGGACAGGACGGCAAGGCCCGTCTCGTCGCAGTCGGTGACAATGGCCACCACCTGATACTCCCGAACGTAGCGGGAATCTTCATAGTACTGTCCGGGCTCACCGTAGAAAAAGCCCGTGGAATAGTGACGGTGAGAGATGTGCTCCACCTCGTCGCGCCAAACCTGGTCCACGGGCCGTCCGGCGGCCACGTCGTCCAGTACGTGCCGGTAGGCTCCCGTAACTATGGCGGCGTAATAGGCGGACTTGGCCCGACCTTCGATTTTCAGACAGTCCACCCCGGCGGCCATCAGGTCCCCCAGGTGGTCAATCATGCACATGTCCCGGGAATTCATGATGTAAGTTCCCTTCTCATCCTCGAAGACGGGAAAGTACTCCCCGGGACGTTTTTCCTCCATGAGATAGTATTGATAGCGGCAGGGCTGGGCGCAGGCGCCCCGGTTGGAGTCCCGGCCCGTCATGTAGTTGGACAGCAGGCAGCGGCCGGAGTAGGACACGCACATGGCTCCATGGGCAAAGGCCTCCAGCTCCAGGGCTGCCGGAACCTTGGCCCGAATGGAGGCAATCTCCTCCAGAGAGAGCTCCCGGGCCAGCACCACCCGGCTGGCTCCCAGCTCATACCAGGCTCTGGCAGAGGCATGGTTGGCCACGCTGACCTGGGTGGAAACATGGAGCTGGCAGCGGGGCGCGTATTTCTGGGCCATACGGAAGGCTCCCAGATCCGCGACGATGAGGGCGTCCACCCCGCAGTCATTCAGGCGCTCCAGATGGGCGGGCAGCGCTTCCAGCTCCGGCTCCCGGGCCATGGTGTTCACGGTGCAGTGGACCTTCACCCCAAAGGAATGGGCCAGCTTCACCGCCCGGGGCAGCTCCTCGGGGGTGAAGTTCCCGGCAAAGGACCGCATACCGAAGCTGGTCCCTGCCAGATACACCGCGTCCGCCCCATAGCGCACCGCCATATTCAGTTTTTCCATATCCCCCGCGGGGGAAAGCAATTCCGGTTTTTTTAGCAATTTGATCATGTCCTTCTGCCCCGCTGTGGGGAGGGCGGAGCGCTGTTTCAGGGTTCCTTGGACCTTAATCCGCGATGATGGGGGCGTACTGATCCGAGTTTACAAAGGCCTCGAAGTCCGAGGAATTGGTGAAGAAATGGTTCACCCCGTCCACGCCGGTGGCAAAGTAGTAGTAGTCCGTATCCTCCGGATAGAGAATGGCCCGGATGGAGTTCAGGCCGGGATTGCAGATGGGTCCCGCCGGAAGGCCGGGGTAGAGATAGGTGTTGTAGGGACTATCCAGCTCTGTGGAGAAGCTGGTTCCCAGGAGCTTCGCCCCGTAGAACACCGTAGAGTCCATGCCCAGCAGCGGAGTTTCCCAGTCCGCGAGACGGTTGAACATGACGGAAGCCACCCGGGGACGCTCCTCGTCGTTGGCGGCCTCCGCCTCCACGATGGAGGCCAGGGTCAAAACCTGGTGCATGGTATAGCCGCTGTTTTCCAGGGCCTCCAGATCGTCCTCGTCCAGACGGGCGTTGAAGTTCCGCAGCAGACGCCCCAAAACGTTTTGGGGCTCGTCCTTCAGATAGAATTCGTAGGTATCCGGGAAGAGATAGCCCTCCAGGCGGTTGGACGCGCCATAAGGCAGCGACTCCAGAAATTCATAGTCAAAGGCGTAGTTGGCGGCAGCCTCCTCCAGCTTTTCCCGGGAGCAGACGCCGTTCTTCTCCAGCAGATCAAAAATCTCAAAGCTGTCGGCGCCCTCCACAATCATCAGCTTCACCGTTTCCCGGGAGCCGGCGCTGGCCATGAGGTTGTTCACCAGGGCATGATAGTCATAGGTGAGATTGATGGTATAGACGCCTGGATCAAAGTAGTCCTCGGACCCGGAAAACTTGCAGTAGAGCTTGAACAGCCATTCGTACTGAATGGCTCCAACGTCCTTCAGCGTCCGGGTGATCTCGTCCAGATCGTCGTTCTCGTTGATGACGACCTCCACATTCTCATCCGGCCGGGTGAGGGCCAGCACATCGTCCGCCCATTTCCAGCCCCATTTCGCCGCCAGAAGCCCCAATCCCACGGCAATGGCCACGAAAAGGGCGACCCAAAACAGCCGGGGAAAACGCAGCCGCTTCAGATGCCGCTGCCGTTTCTGCGGCCGCGCCGGGGCCTCGGCCACCGGTTCGCTGTATTCCCCGTAGTCGTCAAAGGTATTTCCGAAATCCGGGGTAAAATCCCGGGTCTCGTTGTTTTTTTGTTCATTTGCCAAGGTGTATTACCTCCGTCTGTTCGCTGTCTGCTGATACACAATCTGCCGCGCGATCCGCGCGGCCTCTTCCGGGCTTTTGAGTTCGCTGATGAGACAGAGGGCGAAGTCCACGGCGGCTCCGGCAGCCCGGCCGGTAATCAGGCGGTTATGCTGAACCACATTGGAGTCAATAATCTGAGCCTTACCCATCTCCGGCTCCTTGCCGGGATAGCAGACAGCGGGACTGTCTGCCAGAATTCCAAGCTTCGCCAGGATGGTGGGAGCGGCGCAGATGGCTGCCAGGTATTTTTCCGCGGCCCAGGCTTTTTTCACCAGCTCCATGGCCGCTTCGGAGTCCAGCAGGGACGCCACGCCCCGAAGACCGCCGGGCAGCACCAGCATTTCCATGCTGTCAAAATCCAGCTCCTCCAGGAGCAGGTCCGCCTTTACCGCAATGCCGTGGGACCCAGTCACCTCTCTGCCGCTGACGCCCACCAGGGCAACTTCAAGCCCGGCCCGCCGCAGCAGGTCACAGGGCGTCAGGGCCTCGATCTCCTCAAAGCCTGTTCCCAATAAAACGCAAACCATAACAATCACCTGTTCCCTATTACTTATTCCCAACGGCCTTTATGACATACTTGGGCAGCCGCATCATCCGTCCGATCCGCTTAGGCTCCTTGCAGAGCCGATAGAACCATTCCAGATTGGCCTTGATCATCCAGTCCGGAGCCCGCTGTACGTTCCCCGCGAAGCCGTCCAGACTTCCTCCCAAACCGGCCATCAGCCGTACGGTGGGCATTTCATCCCGGTGGGCAAACATGAATTTTTCCTGCTTGGGCGCGCCGAGACAGACGAAAAGGGCCTCCGCCCCCGCGGCGTTGATCTTTTCAACCACCGGGGCCTCGTCCTTGAAGTAGCCGTCCGCTGTGCCGCAGATCACCAGACCCGGGGCGAGCTCCTTCATCTTCTCCGCGGCCTGCTCCGCCACGCCGGGCTTGGAGCCCAGAAGATACAGCTTCGTACCCCGGCGGGCAAAGACATGAAGCATGTTCCGGGCAAAGTCGATGCCCGCTACCTTCCCCTTCAGGGGAGTCTTACGGAGCTTTGCCGCCAGCACCACCCCGGCGCCGTCGGGGAGCATCAGATCCGCCCGGTTCAGCAGGGCGCAAAACTCCGGGTCTCTGGAGGCGTCGTAGCCGATCTCCGAGTTGGGAGTCACCACCACGGCGGCCTTGTCCCCCTCCAGGAAGCCTTCGCCCAAGGCAAGGGCTTCCTCCATGGTCACGTTGTCAAACCGTAAACCGAGAATATCCTGTTTCATGGTAAAACCTCTGTTCTGAGCGACGCGGAGACAAGCATTGCCCGTCCTCGCCAACTGTAGATTTCTTCCATATAGTATACCAAACGAAGCGGAAAACATCAAGCCTTTTTTCTCATTCCCCGCCTTTTGTTCCCCCGGTGTCAGGAGGATGAACCTTCTGCTTTGGAAACTTTTTTCGACAGAGTACAAAAAAGATTGTTTTTTTCCATTTACAAACTGTAAAAATTCTGATATATTATAG
>CAMOSU010000007.1 GCA_946625125.1 uncultured Clostridia bacterium | reverse complement strand
TCGAGGAAGCCTTCGTGGAGCGCAAGAAGATGGCCTACTCCTACAACGACGGCGACCTGTACTACTTCATGGACAACGAGACCTTCGATATGGTCCCCCTGGGCAAGGACGTGCTGCCCGACGCCTTCAAGTTCGTCAAGGAAAACGAGGAATGCACCCTCCTGTCCTACAAGGGCAATGTGTTCGGCGTGGAGTGCCCCAACTTTGTGACCCTGGAGGTCACCCATACCGAGCCCGGTCTGGCCGGCAACACCGCCACCAACACCCTGAAGCCCGCCACCCTGGAGACCGGCGCTGAGGTGAAGATCCCCCTGTTTATCAACGAGGGCGACGTCATCCAGATCGACACCCGTACCGGCGAGTACATGGGCCGCGCCAAAGGCTGATGATCTGAGAAGCCACCGTTGACCATTCGTTCCGGGGCGTCGGCAGTCCGCCGGCCCGCCCCACGCATCGCTGCAAAGAAGAAAGGAGCATAACACCATGACATTATCTGAAAAAGCCGCGTACCTGAAGGGCCTGATGGACGGCATCAAGCTGGACACCGAGAAGGACGAGAACCGCCTGCTGAAGGCTGTGGTGGATCTGCTCCAGGACATGGCAGTTTCCATCGACGATCTGGAGGACAACGCCATCGCCGTCTCCGACGAGCTGGATGAGATCGAAGAGAACCTGGACGCCATCGACGAGTTCTTGATGGACTACGATGAGGACGACGAGGACTACGACGACGATGACTTCGACTACGACGAGGACATGGACTACGACCTGGGGGACGACGACTTCGAATTTGATGAGGACCCCGTCTATGAGGTCACCTGCCCCAAGTGCGGCGAGGTTCACCAGTTCAGCGAGAAAGAGCTGCTGGAGGGCTCCAAGCCCTGCTCCAAGTGCGGCGAGCTGCTGGAGTTCGAGTTCGACGAGGACGACGAAATGCCCTTCTGACCCAGAGAGAAACACCCTTCCGATTTTCGTCGGAAGGGTGTTTTTTTAACCAGAGGAGCGTCCCTGATTGATCTTACGCGGAACAGAAAAGCAGTCCGCCGGGGCGCGTCGGTTTGCCGAAAAACGGCATGAGCTTACTTGATCTTCAGGTATGCCCGTATGGCTTCCACATGCTCAGCGGGAACCGTGATCACGCCATCCTTGATGACACAGCCGCGGCGCGCCAGGTAGAGGTAGTCCTTTTTCTTCAGAACACCTGTGATCTGAATGCGGCCATCGAGGGTCCGACCCGTCGGCCTGAGGGTTTGCACATGGGTGGGTCCGGTATCCTTGGTGTAGGAGCCCTTGAAGTGCAGATCGGCGTTGGCCCCGCTCTTGACGTGGGTGGGGCCGGTGTCCTTGGTGTAGGCGCCCTTGAAGTACAGGTCGCTGTTGGACCCGCTCTTGACGTGGGTGGGGCCGCTGTCCTTGGTGTAGGCGCCCTTGAAGTACAGGTCGCTGTTGGACCCGCTCTTGACGTGGGTGGGGCCGGTGTCCTTGGTGTAGGAGCCCTTGAAGTACAGGTCGCTGCTGGACCCGCTCTTGACGTGGGTGGGACCGGTGTCCTTGGTGTGGGAGCCGTTGAAGTACAGGTCGTTGTTGGCCCCGCTCTTGACATGGGTGGGTCCGGTATCCTTGGTGTAGGCGCCCTTGAAGTGCATGTCGCCGTTGGTGATGCTCTTGACGTGGGTGGGACCGGTATCCTGGGTGTAGCTGCCCTTGAAGTACAGATCGCCCACAGGGGCAGGAATCACAACTCTTCCCCGCCCGGGAATCAGAATCACGCTTCGCTCCGTAGCCTGAAGCCCTGTGTCAAAGGTTTTTGATTTCACGACGGCGGAAACCCTGCGCTGTTTCTTGATCGCGTTGGCAAGAGCAAGCTTCTCGTTCTCGTCCTGCGTTTCCTTCAGCTTCGCTGCGACAGTTCTTTTTTTCGCCTCTGTCAGTTTTTTCTCTGCCATGGTTCTTTCTCCTTTCCGTGTTTGCCTTTTGTATGTTTGATCTGGAAACGCTTCTGCTTCAGTCGGGATTATTGCTGAGGACGCAAAAGCTCAGCGGGGAACTCCGTCAGTTCTCTGCCGGCAAAATTCTCCGAGTCGATCCAAATCAGCTTCTCTTTCTCTGAATCATTCGTCCTGATTCTGGCAGTGTATCTCTGCTCTTCCGCTTTGGTCGGCGCCTCGGCGGCAAAGCGAACAATGTCCTGCTGACGCAGCTTGCTCATACATCTCATCAGAGGGGTGATCATCTTGTTGGTAATCGGCTTCTGGGTGCTTCCCATCACAGTCAGTTGATCCCCCTCCCGAAGCTGCTCCAAAACCGGAAGAATCCTGTTGTCTACATGGACGGCCTTTGCCTTCAAAATCAGACGGCTGTCCGTGATTCGCAGCTCCCTCCGAAGCCGGAAATAGGAATCCAGCGCTTTGTACAGGGCTGCTCGCTGCTCCGGGTCATCGGGAACCGTAATCAGGATATTCCGCAGGCCGGCCCGTAAAAGCGCTCCGGCCTCCTCCCGGGCAAAGCACAGTCCGTTGGTGGCAAGCACCAGCTTCTTTGTGCGCTGGGCGGCGGCTTCGACGATGGCCGGGAAATCGGGCTGCTCGGTGGGCTCTTCCCCGCAGAAGATCAGCGTGTCATGCTCGTTGACCTCGTGGAGCCGCAGCAGCTCCGCAAAATCCTCGCCGCTCATCTGCTCTTCCGGGTCCTCCTCCCGGGACAGGGCGAGGAAGAAGGTGCGCTTCAGAATCGGCTTCGGCTGTGCCCCCAGCAGGATCGGAAGCTCAGGAACACGCTCATAGGTTTCAATCAGATAGGGAATCAGTTTTTTGTAGAAGCCGCACATGGCGGTTTCCTCGACGCCGTTTGCGCCGGAGTAGTAATCCGCGGAGTGACAGATGCCGCCGCAGAGACTCCTCCAAACGCAGTCTCTGCACCGGGGCAGCTCCGCCATGGAACGGTTGCAGCGGGTCCGGACCACGTCAGACTGAAGAAGCTGCTCCTTGACAGAGCCCTTGTCCAGACTTCCGATCCAGAAATCCGGGTCATTGATAAAGTCGTCGCAGGCGTAAAAATCCCCCTGGACGCCAAAGCCCAGAATGTCCCGCCCGGAACCGCAGGGGGCGCGGGTACACATGAATTCATTCATGTTGGAAAAGATTTTCCGGGCCATTCGGGTCAAAATGTTTTCGCTCAGATCATAGGGGTGATCCGGCTGGGAGTTGAAGCTGATGATCCGATCCAACAGCCGCTTGTAGGCCTCAAACAGAATCTCCGAGGTCACGAAGTTCTCATCGTCATTGGCACCGCGGCCGACTTTCAGGAAGGGGGAAAAGGAGAGATTGTAAATGCCGTTTTCCAGGAAGAAATCTATCGCGTGGTCGATTTGCTCCGCAAGCTTTCGGGTCATCACAGAGATTACACCCACCATGAGACCGTGAGACTGCAGGATCCTGATTCCGCGCATAACCTGGTCGAAGGAGCCCTCGCCGCTCTGGAGGGGCCGGGTCAGATTGTGGATCTCCGGGGGACCGTCCAGGCTGACGCCGATGGACACGTCGTTATCAAGCAGATACTGGACCCGTTCCTCTGTCAGCAGGCTTGCGTTGGTCTGGACAGAAAGGTGGATCCGATCCCGGTATGGCTTGCAGTATTCCGTCAGCTTCTCCACAAGCTCATAGTTCATCAGAGGCTCGCCGCCATGCATTACGATGTTGATTTTGCCCTCCGGCTTGTCGGCGTTCATGGCCAGGTATTCATCCACGATCCGGAACGCGGTCTCCGGCTTCATCCGAAGCTTCTGCCCCTCACCGGCGCCGACATAGCAGTAGGTACATTTCAGATTGCAGTCTTCGGTCAGATTCAGAACTGCCAGATGCGGAAAGCGCCCCTGATGGCAGTCGTCGCAATTATGGGCCGGGCCGCAGTCCTTTACAGAACAGAAGTCCATGGCATTCATCGCCTGAATGAGACTTGCGATCTCAGCTTCCGGAACGGAGGGAAACTCCCTGCAAAGCTCCTCCAGATGTTTTCCCTCCGCGGCGGCCAGGAACAGTTTTTTTCCATCGGGATCCACCAGGAGCCAATCCCCTGAGGCGGGATTCAGCGCAAGCTCTCTGTCCCCGATCTGCTGCCAGCTTATATTCAGGATGGTTTTCTCCATTGGTTTTCATTCCTCTTTTTTGCCGGGCTGCAGATCCGCTTCAGTCTGCAGCCCGGCAGTTCCGTTGTTTATTACTTGTCCAGCTTGAGATACTTGCGGACCGCGTCTACATATTTGGCGGGAACTGTCAGCACGCCGTTTTTCATGGTGCAGCCGCGGCGCGCAAGGTAGAGATAGTCCTTCTTTGATAACACGCCGCTGATGGTGAATTCACGGGAGAAGTCAGAGGGGCCTTTCACGTATTTAATGTGATCATCACCCACATCCGCCGAATCCTTGATATGGGTCGGGCCGGTGTCCCTTGTGTAGCTGCCGTCAAAATACATGTCGCCCTTGATGTCCTTGTTGTGGGTGGGGCCGGTGTCCCTTGTGTAGCTTCCGTCAAAATACATGTCGCCCTTGATGTCCTTGTTGTGGGTGGGGCCGGTGTCCTTTGTGTAGCTGCCGTCAAAGTACAAATCGCCCTTGATGTCCTTGTTGTGGGTGGGGCCGGTGTCCTTTGTGTAGCTGCCGTCAAAGTACAAATCGCCCTTGATGTCCTTGTTGTAGGTGGGGCCGGTGTCCCTTGTGTAGCTGCCGTCAAAGTACAGATCGCCCTTTACGTCCTTTACATGGGTCGGGCCGGTATCCTGGGAATAATTGCCTCTGAAATACAGCGAGCCTTCCACTGCCGGAACCCTGACTCTGCCGCGCCCGGGAATCACGACAACTGTATACTTCTTCGACTTGATCCCGGTTTCAAGGACTGCTTCTTTTTTCTTCACCGTTGCCGAGATGCCTGCAACCTTCTTGCCTGCCATTGTACTCCCTCCTGTTTTGTGTCAAATCTGCTTCATCAACTGTATCGAAGGGGCTCCTGCGGTCCGGCGGATGGATTTTTTGGAAAAAGGACCAAATAATCCCCTTTCCTTCTATATAGCATAAAAATTCAAATACGTCAACATTTAAATGGAAAATTTATCAATCCATTTTTGAAGAATACAGAATTTTATGATACAGCGTACTGTGGCGGGGCCGTTCCTACAGGGCGTCGGCCAGCTCCCAGATCAGGCGTTCCGTTTTCTCCCAGCCCAGACAGGGGTCAGTGATGGACTGGCCCCGGACGCTGCCGCCGGGGGCCTGACAGCCGTCCACCAGATAGCTCTCCACCAAAAAGCCCTTGACCAGCCGGCCCAGCTCCGGGTCCCGGCGGCGGCTTGCCAGCACGTCCCGAAGGATTTCCGGCTGCCTGAAGGGATTTTTGCCGGAGTTTTCGTGGTTGGCGTCCACGATGACAGCCGGATTCCTTGCTCCGGAGGCCAGATAGCGGTCCGCCAGGTGACGCAGGTTTTCATAGCTGTAGTTGGGAATGCGCGCTCCGGCTTCATTCTTCCGGCCTCGCAGCACCCCGTGGGCCAGGGGATTGCCCTGGGAATGGACGGCCCAGCCCCGATAGATGAAGCTGTGTCCCGTCTGGGCGGCGTGAATGGCGTTGAGCATTACGCTGAGATCCCCGGAAATGGGGTTTTTCATTCCCACGGGAATCCCCAGGCCTGAGGCGGTCAGCCGATGCTGCTGGTCCTCCACGGAGCGGGCGCCTACGGTGACGTAGGCCAGCAGATCGTCCAGATAGCGGTGGTTTTCCGGGTAGAGCAGCTCGTCGGCGCAGGTGAAGCCGGTCTCCCGCAGAGCCCGGAGGTGGAGAGAACGCACGGCAATGATTCCCTTGAAGGGGTCCGGCCGCCCCGCCGCGTCGGGCTGATGCACCAGTCCCATATAGCCCTCGCCGTTGGTGCGGGGCTTGTTGGAGAAGACCCGGGGCACAATGAACAGCTTCTCCCTGACCTGCTCCGCGATCCTCCCCAGGCGGGTCAGATATTCCAGTACGGCGTCGGCATTGTCCGCGGAGCAGGGACCGATGATCAGCAGGCAGCGCCGGTCCCGGCCCTCAAAGATGTCCCGCAGGGCGGCGGCCCGAGCCTCCACAATGGGCTCCAGCTCCGGGGTCACGGGATAGAGCTTCTTGGTCTCCATGGGGATGGTGAGCTTCCGTTCAAATTCCAGATCCATCTTCAAGCTTGGGTTCCTCCGTTTGTTCGATGACGATGCCCAGCTTCCGCAGCACATCGTAGAAGCCCGGCCAGCTCTTGGTCACGGCCTCGGCGTTTTGCAGGCTTCCTCCCACCAGGGTCAGCAGTACCGTCAGAGCCATGGCCACGCGATGATCTCCGTGGCTGTCCAAGGGCTGGGTGGGGGTTTGGAGCACGCCGTCCTCCACCCAGATCCGATGCTCGTCTACTATGGCGGTGATGCCGAACTTTTCCAGCTCCCGGGCCATGACCACACCCCGGTCAGATTCCTTGTATTTCAGCCGGTCTGTTCCCTCCAGCACTACCCCCCGGCCTGCCGCTGCCAGAGCCATGAGGATGGGAGCCAGATCCGGGGTGTCGGAGATGTTCAGACTGGGTTTTTTGCGCTGCAGTGTTTTGAGATAGGAGGCAAATACCTTGTCCCCCTGGGCGCTGAGGGGGTCCAGGCCCTTGATGTCGATCTGCCCGCCCAAAAAGCTCAGCGCCTGCAGGCAGGCGGCGTTGGACCAGTCTCCCTCCACCTTTACCGGATGGGGACGGTATTTCTGCTTGGCGGGGATGTGCCAGCGTCCCAGGCCCACGTCCATCACCCGGATGCTGAAATTCCGCAGCACCCCCAGACTCATATCAATATAGGGACTGCTCTCCACCGGGGGCAGCACCGTGATCCGGCTGGGGGCCTCCAGGAAGGGGAGAGCGAAGAAAAGCCCTGTGACAAATTGGCTGCTCAGGTCTCCTCGGAGCTGAAATTCCTCGGGACGCAGCGGCCCGCACACCTTCAGACGGTCCCTCTGCCGGTTGTAGAACAGCGCCTGCTCCGCGCAGATCTGCTCATAGGGCTCCAGAGGCCGTTCCAGCAGGCGTTCCGAGCCGGTGAAGACAATCTGCCGCCCGGAGAGCAGGGCCAGGGGCAGGAGAAAGCGCAGGGTGCTTCCTGAATCCCGGCAGGGGAGCACCGCTCCCTCCGGCACGGCAAAGGGGTCCAGCCCACCGATGACCACGCCGTTTGACTGCCGTGTGATTTCCGCGCCCAGGGCCTCCAGGCAGTCCAGCGTGGCCAGTATGTCCTCAGACCAGTCCAGATTCTCCACCGCCCGGGGCTCTCTGGCCAGGGCAGCCGCAATCAGCAGCCGGTGGGCCATGCTCTTGGAGGGCGGAGCCGTGACCTTCCCAAAGGCCTGGGAGGGCGTTACTCGAATCATCATAGCGATGGCTCCTTTCTACAGGAAAACGAAACACTGAGGGATCGCTTTCCGAAGAACGGAAGAATCACCTTCCGTTCAGTGATTTCAGATAATCCATGGCTTCCAGATACCCGGAAAACCCGTGTCCCGCGATGGCGGCGGCGCAGGCCTGCCGGACATAGCTGATCCGGCGAAAGGGCTCCCGCCGCTCCGGGTCGGTGATATGAACCTCCACTGTGGGTACCCCGGCCGCCAGCACCGCGTCCAGCAGGGCCACGGAGCTGTGGGTATAGGCCGCGGGATTCAGCACGATGCCGTCAAAGCGGCCCCGGGCTTCCTGAATCCAGTCCACCAGAACCCCCTCGTGGTTGCTCTGCCGGATCTCAAGCTCCACGCCGATCTCCTGGGCGTGGTCTTCTGCCAGTTTACATAAATCTTGATATGTTTGATTTCCGTAAATTTCCGGTTCCCGAATTCCCAGCAGATTGAGATTCGGCCCGTTCAGTATCAACAGCTTCATCCGCTTTTCTCCCATTTCCGTCATTTCGAGGGCGGTGAGAAATCCGCTCTATTGCGCAAGGGACTGATACAGTTTACAAAGCCTCCAGAATCCTTCGAAGCGCTTCCTCCGGGGAGCCGGAGTTGTCGATCCGCAGGTCCGCGGCGGCTGCGTAAAGCCCGTAACGCTCCGCGTAGAGCCGCGCCAGCTTCTCCGCCGTGTCTCCCAGGGGACGCTCCGGGGAGGGCTCCAGGGCTGCAAGGGGACGGTCCAGAAAAATCAGCCGTCCGTTTTGCTTCAGACGAAGCAGATTCTCCCGGCGCAGCACCGTCCCGCCTCCGGCGGCGATCACCCTGCCGCCGCCTTCTGCCAGGCCCTGCACAATGGAGGCCTCCAGCGCTCGGAAAGCGCTCTCTCCATCT
The DNA here is from genome assembly GCA_946625125.1 of uncultured Clostridia bacterium. Lineage (GTDB taxonomy): Bacteria > Bacillota > Clostridia > Oscillospirales > Oscillospiraceae > JAFRPC01. The sequence goes on along the minus strand of CAMOSU010000007.1, from coordinate 35,810 downwards.
TCGGCAAAGATGGAGGGGATGGGTTTTTCCGCAATTTCCTGAGCTTTCTCATCAATGTCCACAAATTCACGCCCGGTTTTTTGTGCAAGCAGTCGGGCAAGGGTGCTTTTTCCCGCCCCGGGCATGCCAATCAGCACCAGGTTTTCCCGCCGCGCCAAAAGAGCCTTGTAAACAGATCGGACGTCCGTTTCCTCCACCGGAGCTCCGGTGAAGAGCTGACAGGCCTTTGCCGCCTGCCGGACCAGCATCTCCAGCCCGCCCGCCGCCGGGACGCCCAAGGCCTGGGCTTCCAGCACCAAGCGGGTCCGCAGGGGGTTGTATACGCAGTCGAATACCCCGGATATAGTAAGGGAGAAGCAAACTTCCCCAGACTGCCGGGCAGGCGGGGAGACGAGCCGCGCTAAATCCAGGGGACAGCCCTCCGCCTCCGGCCACATGCCCACAGGGGTGCAGTTGATCAGAAGCAGCCTGGTTCCTCCTGTCTGTTCCAAACCATTCCCCGGGGCGTATGCCGCCGGGGAGGCAGAGGCCGCAGGCCGCGGTCCGAAGCGGGCGGCGGCCTCCTCATACCTCAGAGCGCCCTCCTTGCCCGTCCGACTGACCCGGGCAATCCGGGCAGCCCCCAGATCCCGGCAGAGAGCCAGGGCGGTTTTGGAGCTCCCGCCGGTCCCCAGGATCAGCACGGAGCTTCCCGCCAGAGGCTGGCCCTCTCCGTGGGGGTGCCGGTCCGTCCCTGGGAGGATCAGGTGCTCCAAGCAGGCCTTCATCCCGTCATAATCGGTGTTATAGCCCCAGAGTGTTCCCTCCCGATTCACCACGGTGTTCACCGCTCCGATGGCGGCAGCCATGGGGTCCATCCGGTCCAGATAGGGGATCACCGCCTCCTTGTAGGGGATGGTGACGTTGAGTCCGGCAAACTGCCGGTCTTGCAAAAAAGCCCCCAGCTCCCCGGGGGAGAGCTCCTTCAATTCGTATTCGTACCGGCCAAAGGCCCGGTGAAGCTCCGGGGAGCAGCTGTGTCCCAGCCGCTCGCCAATCAGAAAGTATCGTTTCATAATCTCAAAGCGCCCAAAACCCGCGGCAGGGTTCTTATACGAATGTTTGTAACAGCTACTTGCCGCTTCCCTTCAGCAGATCCAACAGAACCAGAGCCGTCAGACTGTCCTGAACCGCCGCCGCTCTGGGGGCGATGCAGGGATCGTGACGTCCCTGAATCCGGATCTCGGTTTCCTTTCCGGCTGCCAGATCCACGCTGCGCTGGGGCAGGGCGACGGAGGGGGTGGGCTTCACCGCCGTGCGGAAGATCAGAGGCATGCCGTTGGTAAGGCCTCCGTTGACCCCGCCGTTGTGGTTGCTTTCGGTGACGATTTTGCCGTCCTCCATGCGGAAAGGATCGTTGGCCTTGGAGCCGAATTGCTCCGCCAGGGAGAAGCCGTCTCCAAACTCCACCCCCTTCACTGCGGGAATGGAGAAGAGAACGTGGCTCAAAAGCCCCTCCACCGTGTCAAACCAGGGCTCCCCCAGCCCGGGGGGCAGGCCGATGACGGCGCTTTCCAGCACCCCGCCCCGGCTGTCTCCGGAGCGGGCAGCCTCCAGAACGGCGGCCTTCATGGCCTCGCCCCGGACGGCGTCCAGCACCGGGAAGGGCGCCCTGGCCAGGCTCTCCAGGTCCGCCCGGAAATCACCGAAGGCCCGGTCCTCCACCCCGGCGCAGCGCAGCAGGTGGGTGCCGATTCGGATTCCCCGCTCCGCCAGGGCCGCCAGGAAGATGGCTCCGGCGGCCGCCAGAGGCGCCGTCAGCCGTCCGGAAAAGTGTCCGCCGCCCCTGGGATCGTTGAATCCCCGATATTTGACTGCCCCCGTATAGTCCGCGTGTCCGGGTCGGGGCGTATTCGATAAGTTAACATAATCTCCGCTCTTCGCCTGGGTGTTGGGAATCAGAATGCACAGCGGCGTCCCGGTGGTCCGGCCCCGGTAAACCCCGCTGACGATGCGAAAGGGGTCCGGCTCCACCCGGGCTGTGGCGGTGGCCCCGGCGGGCCGCCGCAGGGCGAGGCGATGGGCGATAAAATCCTCCTCCACCTTCAGCCCGGGCCGCAGTCCGTCAATGACACAGCCAATCTCCGGCCCGTGGCTCTCCCCGAAAAGGGTCAGGGTGACGTGGGTTCCGAATGTGTTGTTCATGGCAAAACCTCCGGTTCAGGAGCTGCAGCGGCGGCCGGTGGCCGCCATTGATTCAGAGTTCAGAGTTCAGGGCTTCAATCAGCCGCGCTTTCACGTCCGCAGGGAAATAGCAGTGGCCGCAGCCCCTCAGAATCTGTACCACGGCGCCGGGCCAGCGCTTTGCCCATTGGGCGGAGCGCTGGCTCACCACCTCGTCACAGTCTGAGAAAAAGAATCTGACGCCTTCCGGGCCTCGGGGCTTTTGCCGCCGGACCTGACCCATCAGCCGCAGCAGCTCCCAATAGGGATGCAGCAGGGCGGGCAGCTCCCGCAGACCCCGGATGGGAACGCTGTTTCCGGCCAGAGCCGCCTCCGCCCGGAGATCCCGGCCGTTTTCGGCTGCCAGGTCCCCCTTGTGCCGGTCCCATAATTGAATCCGGAACGGACAGCACAACAGAAGCATCCCGTGATAGGGATGGTTCAGCATCCCGGAAACCCGAAGCCCCAGCAGGCAGCCCATGGAGTGGCCCACGTAGACCACCCGGTAGCCCTGGTTCAGCAGATCCCGCGTTTCTGCCAGGACGGCCTCCAGCCACTGCTTCCGTCCGGAGCGGCGGAATTCCCCGACGCCCTGCCCGTGGCCGGGCAGCAGAGGAGCCCGGACTTCCACCTGCTCCGGCAGGGCCTCCATCATAAATTGAAACTGCTTCGGCTGCCCCTGAATCCCGTGGACGAAGAGCACAGCGGTATTGCGTTCCATTTCAATTCTCCTTTGCCAGCGTCAGCAGCAGAGCCCGAAGCGCCTCCGGAGACTGCCTGCAAAACACAAAGCGCCCCGGCGCGGGAACGGATACGGTTTCAATGCAGCCGTCCGGTCCAGCCTTTTTGTCGTGGGCAATGGCCGCCATGATCTGCTCCGGGTCGATCTCATTGAAGTTAACATAAGTTGGAAGCTCCAGCCGCTCCAGCACAGCCCGCAGCCGTTCCCGCAGGGGCGGGGCGCACATGGGCAGCATGCCCAGGGCGACGCATTCCCCGTGGAGCAGGCGGCCTTCCGCCGCGGCCTCGATGCCGTGGCCCAGGGTGTGGCCGAAGTTCAGCACCCGCCGCAGTCCGGCCTCCCGTTCGTCGGCGGCCACCACCCCGGATTTGATCTCCAGGCAGGCGGCAATGATTTGCGCTGTGTCGCCGTATCCCTCCGGGTTCTCAAAGCGGGCAAAGAGGCCCGCGTCATGGGTCAGGGCCATCTTCACCGCCTCCGCAAGCCCGTTGGCAAGCTGGCGCGGGGGCAGGGTGCTCAGCACGCCGGGGTCAATGACCACAGCTCTGGGCTGCCGGAAGAGCCCGACGGCGTTCTTCACGCCTCCCAGGTTGACGGCGGTTTTTCCCCCGATGGAGGCGTCCACCATGGCCAGCAGGGTGGTGGGGAAGTAATAACAGTCAATGCCCCGCATATAGAGCCCCGCCGCCAGCCCTGCCAGATCACAGACCACGCCGCCTCCCACCGCCGCCAGACAGTCGCGGCGGGTGAGCCCGGCCCGAAGCATGGCCTCCAGGAGAAGCCTCAGGGTCTCCGGGTTTTTGCTGCCCTCGCCCTGGGGGAAGCTGTAAATCTCCGCGCCTGGACTTTGGGCGGCCACGCGCCGGACCCAGGGAAGGGGAACGCCGTCGTCCGTGACCAGAAAGACCCGCCGGTTCCGGGGGAGCACCGGGGGCAATTCCCCCTTTTGGGCGAAAAGAATTCCCTCCCGGCGGGGCTGTGAGCTTCCCATCAGGCTTTCCTGATAGCTGCGGGAAAGGGCCATCAGCTCCTGCTGCAAACTGCGAAAATAGGGGCGCAGGGCCGGGTCCTCCATTCGGGCGGCGCCCCGGTCCAGCAGTTGGGCTTCCCGGGCCGGGTCCCGGACGGGCAGCTTTCTGGCCTGCTTCCAGGCGGCAATTTTCGCCGCTGCGGACATTCGCCGGGCAAAAAGCTCCGCCAGCGCGCCGTCGATTTCGTCGATCTCTTCCCGCAGCCGCTCCAGCTCCTCCATGGTTTCCGCCTCCGCCCCTTGTGTTCTGACCCAATTATAGCAAATCGCGGCAGGGATTGCAAGACGAGGTTTTCCCGTCAGGGGGGACTCCGGAGCCTTTCTGCTTCGGAATCTCCAGTGACTGTCGAAAATCGGGGAAGGAGGCGGAAGTATGGATTGATTTTCCGCCGGGAACGTGGTATAATAAACAAATAGAGTAAACAAACACAGAGAGGTAACATCCATGAGCTTTACCAGTATCTCCTTCCTCTGGTTCTTTGCGGCCTTCCTGGTGCTGTACGGGCTCTGCCCCGGCCAGTACCGGCGGTATCTGCTGCTTGTGGGCAGCGTGGTGTTCATGGCCATGAACTCCGTAATCGGAGCCCTGTGGGCTCTGCTCTTTGCCGTGGTGAATTTTCTGCTGGGCTGGTGCATCCAGTACTCCTCTCATCGAAAGCTGACCATGGCCCTGGCGGTGGCGGTGAATGTGATCGCCTTGGCCACCTTCAAGCTCCTGCGGGTACTGCCTGTGGGCATCAGCTTCTACACCTTCGCCTTCATCACCTATCTGGCGGACATCGGACGGGGGACCCTGCGGGCGGAGTATGACCCGGTGCGCTTTGCCAACTACGCCTTCTTCTATCCCAAGTTCCTCATGGGTCCCATCACCCGCTACGGCGGCTTCGGCACGGAGCTGGATAAGCCCCGGATGGGGGCCGCCGCCTTCCAGACGGGACTGGAGAATTTCGTCACGGGCTTTGCCATGAAAATCTTCATTGCGGACAAGCTGGCGATTCTCTGGAACGAGCTGGTAAAAATCGGCTTTGAGTCCCTGCCGGTGCCGCTGGCCTGGCTGGGGGCCTTCAGCTTCAGCATCCAGCTCTATATTGAGTGGCAGGCCTATACCAACATGGCCCTGGGCATCGCGGGGCTTCTGGGCTATCAGCTTCCCCAAAACTTCAATTATCCCTATCTGGCCCGCTCCATCGGGGACTACTACCGGCGCTGGCACATGACCCTGACCCGCTGGTTCACCGATTATGTCTATATCCCCCTGGGAGGCAGCCGGGCAGGCACCGGGCGCACGGTGCTGAACATCCTGATTGTCTGGCTTCTGACCTCCCTGTGGCATGGGCTGGGCTGGAACTTCCTGCTCTGGGGCATGTCCCTGGGGGTGTTCATCGTCCTGGAAAAGCTTTGGCTGGGGCCGATTCTGGCCAGGAACAAGCTGCTGTCCCACATCTGGGTGCTGTTTTTGATTCCCCTGACCTGGGTCTGCTTCAAGATCAACGACACCGGGGAGCTGGCGGCCTATTTCTCCCGGCTCTTCCCCTTCTTCGGCACCGGAGGCGTGGTGGTCCAGGGCGTGTTCTGGATGTATCTCAAGCAGTTTGCCGTCTATCTGATCCTGGGGGTGCTGTTCTGCTTCCCCCTGCCGGAGAAGCTGATCCACCGCTTCGGAAAAACCTGGGTCGGCGCCATTGCCCTGGCTGCCGTCTTCTGGTACGCGGTCTACGAGCTGAACCGCAGCGGCAACAATCCCTTTATGTATTTGAACTTCTGATGGCGTAAGGAGCAAGCGATATGAACGAAAGAACTCCCCGAAGCAGCCGGGGCTCCGTGCTGAATTCCCCCCTGCTGATTGCCCTGTTGGCAGTGGGCGTGGTATTCTTCATCCTCATGGGAATCAAGTCCCTGAAGGAGAAGGCCCCCGCCCCCTCTGATCCCGCGCTGAGTGCGGACACTACCCAGACCGGCGCATATGATACCGGCGACTCTAAGCCCAGCGTAAATTCCACCACGGAGGCCGCTCCCCAGACGGAGCCCGTGGTGAGCACCCAGGAGCTTCCCACCCTTCCCACCACCACGGAGCCTCTGCCCACAGAGCCTCCGTCCCGGATGATGACCGTGGACGACAGCTATTTCTCCGACGCCCTGTTCATCGGAGACTCCCGCACCGACGGCCTGTGGCTCTACAGCACTCCCGGGGCCTGCAAGCATTATTCCGGCACCTCCATGACCATCTTCAAAATCATGGACACGGACATCGAGGCCTACGGCTTCACCGGCATCCGAAATCTGCTGAAGGGGATGCAGTTCGGCAAAATCTATATCATGTTCGGCATCAACGAATGCGGTTATGATACCTCGGCCTTTGCGGACAAGTACCGGGAGGTCGTTGAGGAGATCCGAAGCTATCAGCCCGACGCCCTGATCTACATTCAGAGCATCTGCTACGTCACCCAGAACCACGAGGCCAGCTATCCCGTATTTTCCACCGCCAACATCAAGGAGAAAAACGAGGCCATCCGGGTTCTGGCCAACGATGTGGACACCTTCTATCTGGAGGTCAACGACGCCCTCAACGACGGCACCGATCATCTGCCCTCGGAGTACACCGGCGATGGGGTCCATCTCAAGGCCAGCTACTATTCCCTCTGGCACGACTACCTGCTGGAGCACGCGGTGGTGGACGCCAAGCATCCCTGGGCGCCGGAAAGCCCCGACAATCCCGAGGCGGAAGGCGCCGCGGTGGAGCATCCCTGAATCACATCGGCAATCCGCCGCCCCATAAGAAAAACGCCCGTGTTCCGAGCACGGGCGTTTTTCTTATGGGGCGGGAGCTTCTCCCACGGGAGGCTTATCCCGCAGGAACCATGCTGGCCTTATACAGGAAGGTGACCACCTGGGCTCTGGTGCAGACGTCGTAGGAGCCGAAGGTGTCCGTGGCGGTGCCGGAGGTGATGCCGTTTTCTCTTGCCCAGAGGACAGCCTTGTAGAAGTAGTCGGTCTCCAGCACATCCTGGAAGGGATTCTCAGTGCTTTCCGGCTCAGGCTTGCCAGCGGCGGCCCAGAGGAAGGTGACGATCTGGGAGCGGGTGCAGACCTCGTAGGGGCCGAAGGTATTGGGGCCGGTGCCGGAGGTGACGCCGTTCTCTCTGGCCCAGAGCACGGGCTTGTAGAAGTAGTCGCTATTCGTCACATCCGTGAAGGGATTCTCAGTGCTTTCCGGCTCAGGCTTGTCCGCCGCGGCCCAGAGGAAGGTCACGGCCTGGGAGCGGGTGATGGTCATTTCCGGGGAGAAGGTGTTGGGGGTGGTGCCGGAGGTGATGCCGCCAAAGTAAGCCCAGTCAATGGCGTTATGGGCCCAGTGGTCCTCTCCGGGCATGTCGGTGAAGACCTCACCGGCACAGAGACGGCCATCTTTGGTCTCTCCGCAGCGGGTGCAGGTATACTGGGCAGCGTCGTGGAAGCTCCCCTCCGCCTCAGTCAGGGACCAGGCATGGCCCAGGGCGGGAAGGCTTACGTCCATGGTGTTGGTGCCGCAGACGGTGCAGGTATAACGGTAAACGCCCTCGGTGGTGCAGCCGGGCTCCACCAGCACCCGGCCGGCGTCCCAAATGTGATTGCCGGTGGCTTCGATGGATTCGGTGCGCGCAGTCCCGCAGACCCGGCAGGTGTAGGTCATGACGCCCTCGGCCACACAGGTGGGCTGCTGGGTGACGCGGCCGTGGTCATAGGCGTGCCAGTAGCTGCAGGCCTTGTAGCCGGTGATCCCCAGGTCCGCCAGGCTGTAGTCGTTCTCATTGATGACAGCCCGGGTGATTTCCACCAACATGGGCAGCCAGGAGTTGAGTACCTGGAGCATGGTGGCTTTCAGACTGGTGTCGCCGGAGAAGGAGCTGAAGGAGCCGTAGTTGGAGCCGTTGTACCCGGCGCCGATGCTGACGTTGCCGGTGGTGTGGCTGTCGTCGTACACCCGGATAAAGGCGGTGTAGGCGGGGGAGGGGTTGCTGGAGATTCGCCAGGTGACCTCAAAATTGTTTGTAACCATGCTGCACTCGATGTACCCGGTTTGCTCCAGGTAATAGACGCCGTAGAACACGCCGTTGTCGGAATCCAGTACAAAGCCGTTCTCATACCAGTGAGCGTCAGCGTTGTACTGGCCCTCCATGGCCAGGTTCTTGAGGTAAGTGTGAACATCCTTGGCGCTGGCGGCGCTGGCAGAGACCGTCAGCACGCTCACCAGGAGCACCAGTGCCAGGAGCAGGGACAGAACGCGGGTTTTCATTGCAGGGTTCCTCTCTTTCATTGGAATAATTTGGCTTTCGCCATATTTATGATAGCATGGCATTGTTGAAAAGTAAAGGTTTTTTTCCGGTATCTACAGAATAGACGCTGCAGCCCTCCCTTTGGTTGACAGCCTCCGGGGAAAGAATCAGGGTAGTTATTCAGCAGCCTGTCATTTCGAGGCGATTGATCGCCGAGAAATCCGTTCTTTTCCAGAAAAAGGGGACGGATTTCTCACTTCGTTCGAAATGACAGGAGGGGCTACTGAACAGATACGAATCAGGAAAGCATGTCGGCCTTGTAGAGGAAGGTGACCACCTGGGCCCGGGTGCAGACATCAAAGGAGCCAAAGGTGTTCGCGGCGGTGCCGGAGGTGACGCCGTTTTCCTTGGCCCAGAGGACGGCCCTGTAGAAGAAGTCGGTCTCCAGCACATCCTGGAAGGGATTCTCGGTGGTTTCCGGCTCAGGCTTGCCCGCCGCGGCCCAGAGGAAGGTGACGATCTGGGAGCGGGTGCAGACCTCGTAGGGGCCGAAGGTATTGGGGCCGGTGCCGGAGGTGACACCCTTCTCTCTGGCCCAGAGCACGGGCTTGTAGAAGTAGTCGCTTTCCGTCACATCCGTGAAGGGATTCTCGGTGGTTTCCGGCTCGGGCTTGCCCGCCGCGGCCCAGAGGAAGGTCACGGCCTGGGAGCGGGTGATGGTCATGTCCGGGGAGAAGGTGCTGGGGGTGGTGCCGGAGGTAATGCCGCCAAAGTAAGCCCAGTCAATGGCGTCATGGGCCCAGTGCTCGTCTTCGGGCATGTCGGTGAAGACCTCCCCGGCGCAGATACGGCCGTCTTTGGTTTCTCCACAGCGGTTGCAGGTGTAGACGGCTCTGCCGTAATGCAGGGGTTCCCAGCCCACCAGAGATCCCACCTGCCGGGTAAAGCTCCAGCTATGCCCCAGGGCGGGAAGCAGGGTATACTTCAAATGCCCGCATACGGTGCAGGTTTGGACAAAGCGGCCTTCCTCCGTACAGCTTGGCTCCTGGATCACAGTGCCCTGGTCCCATACGTGGTCCCCCACTGTCAACAGATATTCCAGGGCAATGCTGTGGCAGACGGAGCAGCGGTATTCCCGCTCCGCTAAGCCTCCGCAGGTGGGCTCGTATGTCAGTGTTCCGGCGTCCCACTGGTGGACATGGCCGGTCTGATAGGCGGTAAAGCCCAGGTCCGCGATGCTCTTACCCTTTTGGTTCAGAATGAGCTGTAAGGCATCCAGGCTCTCCTTCAGCAGCGTGGAGGCGGCGTCGTCCAGTCTGCTGTGGGGGCAGTCACCATCCAGATATTCATAGGCGTTCCAGATGGTTGTCCGGGTAATGGCGGCAGGGTTCAGGGTATAACGGGCCTCGCCGTCAGAGGTGCTGCAATAGATGTTGATGTATGACCCGTCACCATTCAATATCATATGCAGATCATACGGGCCGACGTTACAAAGCTCATCTCTGAACCTAAGACTTGCCAGGATTTCGATGCTATTGTCTTGCGGGAAATACTGCAGGTGCAGGCCTGTACAGCAGCTTGCGCTCCCGCTGCTCCACATGGATTTCTCCGTGGAAAAACCATACCATTCATATCCGAAAATAGAGTCGTGCTCTCCGTTTTCCAGGAGATATTGGCTCAGAGCCTGGAAGCCGGGGTTGACCGCGGCTTTCGCCTTGGGGCTGGCCGCAGGGAGCATGCCCGCCAGCAGCAAAACCGCCAGCAGGGCGCAAAGGGTTCGTTTCATTGTTCAGTTCCTCACTTTCTGTTAAATATGGATAAAGCTTCAGGGTACAACGATGGGGAGAAGGAAGATCTGCCGGCCGCCCAAGACGCAGCGCAGGGTGCAGACCCCGGAGCCCAGGGCGGAGAGCCGATACCAGAATTCTGTCTCGTTTCGTTCCTCGTGCCAGTCCGAGCGCACCGGGCTGAGGGAAATCACAGCGGGATTGTCCTGGGTGATCTCCGGGGCCTCAGTCCCCTTGACCTTGATATACAGGGATTCCATGCCTCCGGGGAGGATCAAAAGTGGTCTGCTGCTGCTGTTGACCTGCCAGGACAGCAGATCCTCCTGGGAGTCGCTGAGGTCCACCGCCGCGGAGACCGCGTGGACGCTCCAGGTCTGTTCCGGTTCTCCCCCCAGGGAGAGACGGAGCTGGGCGTCTCCCGGGCCAACGATCTGGAAGGATAACAGATACTGCCGGGAAAGGGCTCCGAGGGGCTCCCAGCTCACGCCTTCCAGCCGGAGCACAGACTCGTTGTCGGTGCTGAATACCGGGGCTTCTTCCCCCAGCACAGCGGCGCGGAGCTGATAGCGCATCCCCACGGCGCAGTTTGCCAGGGTGAGTTCCGTGGCGCTGTAGAAGGGGGCGGCTTCCACCACCCCGCTGTCCAGGAGCTTCACCGGCACCCGCACCGTGACGGTGAGTGTCTGAATCACCCGACCGTCCACGGCGCAGTGGACGCGGGTGCTGCCTTCCCCCATAGGGATTACGCTCCACTGATACCGACTGACCCAATCCCGGGAATCCGGAAGCGATATCCTGTCCAGGCTGCCGTCGTAGCGTACACGGCGGATGGACACAACGCCCTCGTCCTCCGGGTAGAGCTCCGGGGCTTGCCCCAAGGGAAGCACCGCCGTCAGGGTCCGGGGGCTTCCAAAGCCGGTTTCATCCGCCTCCACGGTCCAGTCCATCTGGGTCCCGGTGTCCCAGGCCCATTCCAGCCAGAAGGCACCCTCTGGCTCCGTGGGCTGGGGAGCCGGGTTGTCGGGCTTCGGCGCGGGCTGGGTGGGGGTCCCGGGAGGGGGAACGCCTGGCGCGGCGCTTTCCGAGGGCTCCGTTTCCGGGGAAAGCGTGGCGGCTTCGGTCTCAACAGGCTCCGTGGGGGGTACGGGCTCCGGGGTCTCTGAGCTGAGGGGCTCCGTGGTGAGATCCTCCGGGGAGGACAAGCGCAGGTTTTCCTCGGTCTCCGGGAATGCGGGGGGCTGATAGTCCCCGATGCGCAGTCTTTCCCGCACCCAGCCGCCGGTCAGTATGCCGCCGCCCATGACCGCGGCGGCCAGAATCCCCAGGCTCACCCGGCCCAGGGCGGTCTGGAAGAAGCCGCGCCCCACATGGACCCCGGCCTGCTCCAAGCCCCGGGGCAGCCTCCGGGCCAGAAACCCCTCTCCCGCTTCGGCGGCGGGCTCCGCTTTTCGCAGCAGAGCCAGGAGAAAGGGCAGGGGAGACAGACCGTAGAGCTTCACCCCCTGGGCCTCCAGACGCCGGACCTCCTTCTCCACCCGGGCCCGGCCCCGGGAGAGCTGGGCCTTGACGGTGCCGGGGCTCAGCCCCGTGTCCTCCGCGATTTGCCGGATGGGAATCTCCTCATAGTAATACATGCCAAGAATCAGCCGCTGGCCGTCGCTGAGCCCGTCCAGAATCTCCCGCACCAGGCGGGCGTTCTCCTTCCGTTCCAGACTCAGCTCCGGGGAGACCTCGGGCCGGGGATCCGGCAGGGCCAACTCCGGGCCGTCCGCCTCGGGGCTCAGCTCGGTGAAGAGGGCGGGCCGCTTTTTCCGAAGCTGCCCCCGGGCCTCATTGACGGCGATCTGCCGGAGCCAGGGCAGGAAGCGCCCTGCCTCCCGAAGCTGGTCCAGGTGGGAGAAGGCCTGTATATAGCTGTCCTGATGAATGTCCATGGCCAGGTCCTCGTCCCGGACCAAGGCGCGGATGGTGCGGTAGAGCTCCAGACTGCTGGTCTCGTAGAGGATGGACAGGGCCTCCCGGTCATGGGCTCTGGCCCGGTCCAGCAGCTCCTGGGTCACGGGACCCGGGCTGCCGCGTTCTGCTTCTGTGGGCATTGGGCTGCGCCTCCTTGCTTCAAAATGGGGGAAGCTTCCTGCTTCTCCCCTGTGTGCCGGGAAAAACGCTCCAGAATCCGCCTGAGCTGCCCCGCGGCAGCCTCCGGCGTCAGCCGGTAGCGCTCCACCAGGATGCGGTACTGCCTGGCAAAATCCGGGTCCGGCTGCATCTGTCTCACCTCGCCTTCGTCAGCTTTCACCTATAAGATGCGCGAGGGGGGCAAAAGGTTTACGTTCGTGAAAAAAACTTGCACCGGTTCAGCAGTAAGGTATTGCTAAGGTACGGAGTATAGTATATACTGCAATACAGGAAAACACAATGGAGGAATCTGCATGAAAGCCATGTTTCACCGTATTCTGTGCCTGGGTCTTGTCCTGGTCCTGCTGCTGTCTGTGAGCGCCTGCGGAGAAAAGGGGGAGCCTGTCTCAAGCTCGGCGGAGAGCCCGGCTCTCAACAGCGCTGAAAACAGCCCGGCCTCCGGCAAGACGGAGGCGCTGCCCGAGGGCGGCGGGGAAGAAAACCCGGCGGTCTACAACGGCCTCTTTGACAGCAGCCGGGTCCACAGCATTGACGTCACCCTTTCCCAGGCGGACTGGGAGGATCTTCGGGCCAATCCCTTGAACAAGACCAAGTATGAGGCCTCCGTGGTCATTGACGGGGAGCGTCTGGATCAGGTCTCCTTCGCCACCAAGGGCAACACCAGTCTCTCCTCCGTGGCCTCGGACCCGGAGAGCGACCGCTACAGCTTTAAGCTGAACTTTGGGAAATATGACAAGAATCAGAGCTATCACGGCCTGAACAAGCTGAGTCTCAACAACCTGTACGCCGACGCCACCTATATGAAGGATTATCTCAGCTACGGGCTTTTCCGGCGGCTGGGGGTGGAGGCGCCCCTGGTGAGCTATGTGTGGCTCACCGTCAACGGGGCGGATCACGGGCTCTACATTGCCATTGAGGATGTGAGCGAGTCCTGGCTGGAGCGGACCCAGGAGGGGGCAGGGGTGGTCTACAAGCCGGAGGCAGAGGGCTTGGACCAGGCCGGAGGCCCCCAGCCCGGCAATCAAAAGGACTTCCCCGGCGGCGCAGGCACGCAGGGGGGCTTCCCCGGCGGTCCGGGGGGCTTCCCGGGGGGAGCGGGCCAGGGCATGACCCCGCCGGGGGGCCAAATCGAGCCCATGCCCCAGGGCGAAGCGCCCACTCCGCCGGAGGGCCAGGGCGAGCCCATGCCCCAGAGCTTCCCCGGGATGGGGGAGCGGGACCGGGAGGGCCGGGGCGGTCCGGGCTTCGGAGACAATGCCAAGGGGGCCGATCTGCGCTACACCGACGACGAGCCCTCCAGCTACAGCGACATATTTGACAACGCGGAAACCGCCCTGGACGAAGGGGCGGAGGAGCGGGTCATTGCCGCCCTGAAGGGGCTCTCCGAGGGCAGGGCGGAGGAGGTATTGGACGTTGACGAGGTGATCCGCTACTTTGCCGCCCACAATTTCGTGCTGAACTACGACAGCTATACCGGCAATATGCTCCACAACTACTTCCTCTATGAGCGGGACGGCAGGCTTTCCATGCTGCCCTGGGACTACAATCTGGCCTTCGGGGCCTTCGGAGGCATGGGCGGGGATTCTGACGCCACCCGAATCCTCAACACCGGTATGGACAGCCCCCTCTCCGGGGCAGAGGCGGACAGCCGCCCCATGTGGGCCTGGATTCCGGAGAATCAGGAGGCTCTGGAGGCCTACCACCGGGTCATGGACGGCCTGCTGAGGGACTACTTTGAGTCCGGGGCCTTTGCGCGGGAGCTGGAGACCCTGGAGGTGCTGCTGCGGCCCTGGGTGGAGAAGGACCCCACCGCCTTCTATTCCCCGGAGGAGTTTGACGCGGCGGCTGAGACGCTGCGGCAGGTCTGCCTGCTTCGGGCTGCCTCCCTCCGGGCTCAGTTGGAGGGCAGGCTGGCCGCCGTCACAGAGGAGCAGGACCCCGACGCCCGGGTTGACGCCTCCGGCCTCAGCATCGCGGCCATGGGAACCCACATGGGCGGCCGGGGCGGCTTCCCCGGAGGCGAAGGCAATCCGGACGGACAGGACGGCTTCCCCGGGGGCGAAGGCAATCCGGACGGACAGGACGGCTTCCCCGGGGGCGAAGGCAATCCGGACGGACAGGACGGCTTCCCCGGAGGACCGGGGGGACCCGGGGGACAAACCCCGTAGGACCGACTGCGCCGCTGCACCCGACAGCGGCCCAACCCCGTAGGGGCGGCCACCGGCCGCCCCTACAATGTATGATGAATACTGAAAACTAAATGTAGAATACAAAAGCGAAAATCCTGCCGACTGTTGTCGACAGGATTTTCACTTTGTGAAAGAGCGCGTAAAAGTGTACCAAGCCATAGAAAGAACGCCTAAAAGTGTACCGGTGAAACCCGGCATCCGGGTATCTATGCATTCTGAAGCTCATGCTCCAGCACATCTGCATAAAGCTGTACAACCGGCCCCAATTCTTTCAGCCAAAGTATGATATCCGCCCTGTCTTTGAAGGAAGATGGGTTTTTCCGGATTTCGAGCGTTTTTCGCAGCGGTGCGTCATCCGAAAAAAGATGCTCCTCCAGCGCCCAAAATCCTGCTTGTGTTTTGGAAATAACATCATCAAATCTCAGGGTGTAAATACACCGGGCGATATCCAGAAGCCATCCGCACGAATAAAGGCTTTCGTTTGTTTGAACGGCATACTTTCGGATCGCGTCATAATGCCCTCGCACCGCGCTTATCATTTCTTCTCTGCCCGGCGCGGGAAGAATCCACGCTTTGTCTCCATAAATCGGCTTGCTGTACTTAGCAAGTTCAAACAAAGAGAAAACGTCCGGTTTATATCGGTCAGTTACCCTTTGCCCGCTCGTTCCCCAATAGACCAATCTTTGAAAGGATCCGCTGCGGTATTCGTACAGATTGGCAATAACGCCCTCGAAAGAGCGGTAATACGGGTTATCCGGCTCTGCTTTAAGCATGTTCTGCCTGAGCATCAGCAGTTTTTCTGCCTGACTATCAGATATCGGTCCGTCAATCAGCGTAACAAAATCAATATCGCTCCATCCCTGCTGAAAGTCATTCAATACCACACTTCCGTATAACCACGCGCCGTAAATATGCCCGTCTGCCATTGAATCGATTTCATGCATCATCTTTTGAATCGCCTGAAGCATAGTTCGCCTCCAAACGCCGATTTGTCAATTTGGTTCCGTATTCCGCTTAGCTGTTCTGCAGGACGATACCAACATCACACGAATGGTTGTGCATTGATCATTCAAAGATTTGAAGGTCGGATCATCTATGTACCATGTTCGATGCAGAAGTTTGAGCCAATAACCTGTTTCGCTCGCCTCCTTGAGCGCGATCTCAAGTTTCGAGATGAAATCCTTTTTGCCTTGCGCATAGTTTGCTTCGTATATGTTAGCACCGATGGAGGTTCCGGATCGACCAATTTGATTGGATATAACGGATTCGTGTTTCGCTTTCAGGTCTTTGACGAGATTGATGATTTGTACGGAGAAATCCATAGACAATTCGGCAAGTTTGTTCTCTTTCATATCGGGAAGTCCTTTCTGTTGACTATATCAATTATACGACCGAAATGATAAATGTCAATGATGCCGCCGCCTCCGGCGGCTGATGATGTATCTCCGCTTGCGCTCCGAAATGATGCTGCGTCACTTCGTGCCGCAATGATGCGATGTTTGCCTTCACGTGCCGCAGGCACACATCATTGCCGCAGGCAACATCATGTGCGAAGCATACATCATTTGCCCGACAGGGCAAACATCATTCAAAAACGCGTGATTTGGTAAACAAATCACGCGTTTTTGTTGGCGGAGTGGGAGGGATTCGAACCCTCGGTACGCTTTTGACGTACACACGATTTCCAGTCGTGCTCGTTATGACCGCTTCGATACCACTCCATATTCCATTGTCCGCAGCGCTTTCGCCTGCTTCGGCCTGAGCGTGGTCGGGCGCTCATGCTGGGGTATTATATAACAGTTTCCGCGATTTGTCAACTGTTTTTTTCGCGGACCCGGTATTTTTTCGTGGCCGGGGGAAAGAAATCCCCCGCGCCGCCGCTTCCCGCCTGGGCCAGCTTGTAGGGGCCGGGTTCCCCGGCCCGCCGTACCCCGACGCAGAGACGGGATTACGGATTCTTCGCTGCGCTCAGAATGACAGAAACGGGACGCCCCCGTAGGGCGGCCTGAGCTCAGGCCGCCGCGTATCCCCCGGCAAGCCGCCGTTTCTGCGGTAGGGACGGCACATTGCCGTCCGCGCCTTTCGTCTTTTGGTGCGTTTGGAACGACACGATGCTCGCCCCTACGAGCAAACGGTAGGGATGCTTGTGCCGGGGGAGAGGTTACAGCGTCCCCCCTTCCGGGAGGACGCTGACAGGCCGTGGTCTTCGATCCTCAGCAGCCTCAGCTCAGGGCCGCGAAGCGACGGGCGCCGGTATTCCGCAGCCAGAGCAGGAGGGCGGCGTCCGCCGACATGAACAGCAGGGCGGCCACGCTGAGATAGGCCGTGGCGCTCATTCCCCCTCGGGCAAGGAAATACAAGCCGCCCAGGGCCATGGAAAGCCCCATGCCCGCGAAGATCGTGATGGTCACCGGAGCGCCCTGCTTGATGGGCTGGTATTCGTTGGTCCAGTTGAGATTGGGCAGCTTCACCCCCAGGGCAAGGCCCATCAGGGCCACCAGGAGCATAAAGAGCAGGGAAGCGGCGACGATCAGCAGCTTCTGAGCCAGGGTAGCCGGCACCAGGACCGCCGCGGTGACAGTGCAGAACAGGGTGGGAAGGCTGCACAGGGCCAGGTGGAGCTCCAGCTTGGCCCGCAGCACCTGCCATGGACTGACGGGCAGGGATTGGAGCTGCCAAAGGCTGCGGCCCTCCAGGGATACGGAGGGGGCGGTGATGTCCACCATAAAGCCCATGGCGCAGCAGGCCGTGCAGATCAGCACCGGGAGAATTCCGGAGTCCGCCTGGAGGAAGGGCAGCAGGGAGAGCATGTCCAGAAGATCCCTTCCCTTCACCAGCAGATAGCCCCCCAGGCCCAGCAGAAAGAGCAGGCCAAGGCCGCAGTTGAGCATGTAGGCGGAGCTGGTGCTGAAGCGATACCATTCCTTCCGGAACAGCGCCCCGGAGACGGAGCTCTGCCGGGTTGGCTTCTCCCGGTAGACGGCCTTTTTGCCCCCCGGGGAGGCAGTGGCCACGGTGAGGAAGCTTCCCTTCAGCAGCAGCCAGATCAGCCCCAGCAGCAGGCAGACGCCCGCCGTCCAGAGCAGCATCGCCAGCCAGTCCCCCTCGCCCATCCGGCCGAAGAGGTAGATGGGATTCCAGCTTCCCCGGATGCCCTCGCCAAAGCGCATGACATTGGCAATCAGCTCCGGCATATGGTTGATCATCCGGAAATAGACCACATAGTAGAGCCCCAAAAAGACCAGGGAGAGCAGCACAATGAGGAAGCTGCGGTTTTTCAGCTTCAGGCTGAGCCGGGCTACCACCCAGCCCAAAAGGGCCGACAGGCCCAGCACCACCAGAGAGATCAGCAGCACCCAGATCAGACTGCCCAGAAGTCTGGACAGGCTGAAGCCGCACTGAATCAGCCCCACCGCCGCGGCGGGAAGGGTGATGGCCCCGGAATAGAACAGGCCCATGAGGTAGACGCTCAGAAGCCGGGAGAGAATCACATCCGTGACCGGGATGGGCATGGACAGCAGCAGATCGTTGTCCTTTGCCAGATACAGGGCGGAGTAGGTGGTAAACACGCTGCCCAGGGCGCCGAAGAGTATGGCCGCCCCACCCAGGAGCATGTAGTAGAGCCAGCCCAGCCCGGGCAGGGGAAGGAACTGCTTGCCTGCCATCCAGGCCATGAAGCAGAAGAAGGCCACAAGATAAAGAATCAGAATGGACCAAAGGGCAATCATGCCCTTGGCGGAGCGGGTCTTCCTTCCGCGCTGGCCGGCTTTTCTGCCCCGAAGGAAGCCCTGAATCAGAATCTGCTTCAGCTCCTTTTTGACCAATAGCTTCAGCATGACTCGCCCTCCAGCTCCAGGAAGACCTCCTCCAAGGAATCGTCTCCCCGAACCTCCTCCATGGTGCCGGAACGGATCAGGCGGCCCTGCTTGATGATGGCCACCTTGTCGCAGAGCTTTTCCGCCACCTCCAGCACATGGGTGGAGAAGAAAATGGCGCCGCCCCGGTCACAGTGCTCCCGCATCATCTGCTTGAGCAGGTGGGAGGCCTTGGGGTCCAGGCCCACAAAGGGCTCATCCATCAATATCAGCCGGGGCGCATGGAGCCAGGCGGCGATGATGGCCAGCTTCTGCTTCATCCCGTGGGAATAGGCGGAGATGGGCTGGGCCAGGTCCTGAGTCAGCTCAAGCTGCTGGGCCAGGGCATTGATCCGGGCGCTCCGATCCCCGGCGCTGACGCCGAAGACGTCGGCAATGAAGTTGAGATACTTGATGCCGGTCATAAATTCGTACAGATCCGGGTTGTCGGGAATATAGGCCAGCCGGGCCTTGCAGCCCAGGGGGTCCTTTTGCAGATCCAGTCCGTCGATGGTGATGCTTCCGGCGTCATATTGCAGAATGCCTACCGCCGCCTTGAGGGTGGTGGTCTTTCCGGCCCCGTTGTGGCCGATGAAGCCGTAGATCTCCCCGGGGGCAATGTGGAGGCTCAGATCCTGCACGGCGACCTTCTCGCCGTAGCGCTTGGTAAGATGTTGAATGTTCAGCATAGGTAGACGCTCCTCTCTGCGCGTGTCGCTTATCCCAGGTCAAGGGTCACAACGGGGATGGTTTCAACCTGAGGACGCTCCAGGCTCTCACCGACTTGGGCGTTGAGGCTCCCGATCCCCACCAGACTCAACAGGAGGATCAACACCAGCAGCACCGCGATGATCAGCAGCTTGGGGGTTTTTTTCTTGTCGCGGGTTTCAAAATGGCGGTTGAGCACCGAATCGTACTTGTGGTAAAATTCCCGCTGAAGCTGCCCTCGGGAGGGCTCTGAGGCGGAGCCCTCCCGGGCTTCCGCCGCCTCATGGGGGCCTTCCAGCGTACCGAGCTCCACGGTGCCAAAGTCGTTGTAGTGCCGCACGCGGCGGTGCGCTCCGGAGCCTTCGCGGGAGTGCTGCCGGGCGGCTGTGCCGTGGCCGGAATCCGCACTGTGGCGGGAGTCCGGGCTGCGGTCCGGCTTTTGGGGAGAGGGCTGGGGAGTATCCGTAGCCGGGACCTTCGGCTTCTCCGCCTCCGCCTGCTGGGGATTGCGCTTGAGCACCCGCTTCTGGGTCACGACTGTCATGTGAAATTGAGATTCTTCTGCCATGGAATCACTCCTGGAAGTGTACGGGGAATAAAATATACCTTATTATAGAACACACGGGCGGAAAATGCAAGACAAAAAGTTGCCGTATCAGAAGGGGAAATCTTTTTCGAAGGATTGACACCCGCTTTGCGGGCATATATAATGTATCTGAATGCAAATCCCCGGAAATACGCGGGAAAGACGCGGCGACGGCCCTCGGCCGCCCCGCGGGAGGAAACTCTATGAAAAAACTCTGGAAATTCCTGGGCTCCATGCGCTTTGCCATCCTGCTCCTGGCGGTGCTGATCCTGGCCTGCGCCGGGGGAAGCTTTATCACCCAGGGGCTGAGCTTCGAGGAGTACGCCCAGCGCTATTCTCAGCGGGGCGCCGCTTTGATTCTGGCCTTGGGGCTGGAGGACGTGTTTCACAGTTGGTGGTTTATCACCATCGCCGCGTTTCTCTGCGGAAACCTGCTGCTGTGCAATCTCATCCGTCTGCCCCAGCTTTTGCGCCGGACTGCTGAGGCCGCGGACCCCGCCAAAGCCGGAAGCCCGGATCTGACCCTGGAGGGCGTGGAGGACCCGGAGGAGCTGCTGCGGCGCCTGCATATGCCCAAGGCCCGGCAGAGCCTTGACCCCCAAGGCCGCCCCCTGCGCTTTTCCGTGCAGAATCGGGCGGGGCTCTGGGGCGCCTGGGTTTGTCACCTGGGGATCCTTCTGCTGATACTGGGCTTCGGCCTGGGACAGATGACCAAGGAGGAATACAGCGTTTACGGGGTCCCCGGCCAGACCAAGCAGATCGGAGAGACCGACTATGCCCTGTCCATCCGGGACTTCCGGGTTGACCGGCGGGAGGACGGCAGCGTGGAGCAGTATCAGGCGGAGCTCACAGTTTGCGATCTCTCCGATCCGGAGGACGTGCTGGCCCAGGATGTTTCCGCCAGCGTCAATCACCCCGGCACAGCCTTCGGCTTCAAGCTCTACCAAAACTCCACCGGGGACGCCGCCCGGCTCACAGTGTATAAGGACGGCGAGCTGCTCCAGGAGCAGGTTCTTTGCGTGGGAGAACGGGCGTATCTGCTGGGAACCACCGCCTCGGTGCTGCTGCGGGCGTACCTGCCTGATTTCGACGAAACAGCCCAGGCGGGGGCGCGGGCAGGCTATGCCTACCTGGTGTACAACTATGATCCGGATACCGGGGAGGAGCGCTTTGTCACCATGGATGTGCAGGCCGAGGGCGGCGACATCCCGGTGTTCACCCCCTATGAGGTCCGCTTCTCCGAGCCCCGGAGCTACACGCTGATCCAGATCAAACGGGACCGCTTCACCCCCGTGGCCTTCCTGGGAGGTCTGGTGACGCTGCTGGGCCTGTTTCTGGCCTTCTACCTGCAAACCCGGAAGCTCTGGGCGGTGCGGGAGCAGGAGGGAAGCTGGACCGTGTACGCCAAGAGCCCCAAGGCCGGAGCCCTGTTTGCCGACCGGGTCCGCCAGGCCGCGGGCCAAATGAAAAAAGACCAAGAAAACAGTTGAAGGTTGGTGCTGACATGACGAATCTGCTGAACATCGAAACGACCCTGTTCTACATCGTGATCTGCCTTTACTTCCTGGCCATGATCGGATATTTCCTCTTCATCCCCCTGAAAAGGGACAGGGCGGCGAAAATTGCCTCCGTTATTCAGGGGATCGGCCTGCTGCTGCACACCGCGGCGCTGATCTGCCGGGGCCTGGGAGCGGGACGCCTGCCTATGACAAACCAATACGAGTTTGCCACCAGCTTTGCCTGGGGTCTCAGTCTGGTGAGTCTGCTCTTTATCTGGAAATTCAAGTTCCCGGTGATCGGGACCTTCGCCGCCCCGGTGATCCTTTTGCTTATCGGCTACGCCGCCATGCAGAGCCGGGAGGTGAAGGCCCTGATGCCTGCCCTGCGCTCCAGTTGGCTGGGCTTCCATGTGTCCACCGCCATCATCGCCTACGGCTCCTTCGGGGTCAGCTTTGTTTTGGGAATCATCTTCCTGCTCCGGGACCGGATGAAAAACCGGAGCTTCTGGGACCAGCACGTTCCCGCCCGGGAAAAGCTGGATCTGATCTCCTATCGCAGCGTCTGCCTGGGACTGCTCTTCCTCACCTTCACCATTGTCACCGGCGCCATCTGGGCGGAGCAGGCCTGGGGCTCCTACTGGTCCTGGGACCCCAAGGAGACCTGGTCCCTGGTGACCTGGCTGGTCTACGCTGCCTATCTCCATCTGCGCATCCGCCGGGGCTGGCAGGGAAAGGCCGCCGCCATCTTTGCCGTGGCAGGCTTTGTCTGTGTGATCTTCACCTACATCGGGGTCAATACCTTCCTGCCGGGAATCCACAGCTACGCTTAAGCGCCCGGTCTTACTCCCAATGACACGAATGACTGCCCGCCCCGGGCAGCAGAGGTTTGAACTATGAACGAACAAAACAACTCCCCGGAACAAAACAGCGCCCCGTCCTTTGAGTCCCTGCGAATCCTGCGGCAGCGCTGGAAGGATGGAACCTTCCGGGAGATCCTTGACGACTGGCGCTGGATCTTCACCTATTCCAGGCGCTACAAGGGGGCCATTGTCTTCTACACCCTTCTGGGCATTCTCTCCACCACCCTGGGCCTGGTGGGGGCTGTGGCCAGCAAGTACGTCATCGACATCATCACCGGCTATCAGACCTCCAAGCTGGCGGTGCTGATCGTGGTCTACGTTGGCAGCACCCTCTTCGGGCTGGTGCTCAGCAGCCTGCTGGGACGAGTCGTTCTGAAGCTGGGAATCCGCATCGGAAACGACGTCCAGCGGGACATCTTCGACAAAATCATCGACGCGGACTGGGCCGCCCTGAACCAGTATGAAAGCGGGGACATTCTCAACCGCTTTTCCAACGACATTGGCACCGTGGGCTCCAACGCGGTGAGCTGGCTGCCCACCATCATCGTTTCCTTTTACCGCTTTACCGCGACCTTCTTTGTGATTCTCCATTATGACTGGGTCATGGCGGTTTTCTCCTTCGCCACGGCTCCGGCCCTGCTGCTGGCCTCCCGCTTCATCCTGCGCCGTCAGCGGGAGCACGGAAAGAAGGTCCGCAAAATGGCCAGCGAGGTCATGAGCTTCGAGCTGGAGACCTTCTACAATATGGACACCATCAAGTCCTTCGGCATCACGGACCAGTACAGTGTGAGACTTCGGGACTGGCAGGAGAAATTCAAGAAGGTGAATCTGGACTACAATCTTTTCACCATTCAGACCAATGTGTTTCTCACGGTGATGGGGTCGTTGGTTTCCATGGGGGCCTTCGGCTACTGCCTCTACCAGCTTTGGACCCATACCATCAGCTATGGCACCATGACGCTGTTTTTGCAGCAGACCTCCAAGCTCTCCGGGGCCTTTCAGAATGTCATCGGCATCATCCCAAACTTCCTCAACGCCTCCATCTCCGCCCATCGGATTCGGGAGCTGGTGGAGCTGCCCAAGGAGCACCATGTGAAAGCCAGCCGCTCCCTGGGGGAGAAGGCCGCAGAGGGCTTCACCGTGGAGCTGCGGGACCTGGATTTTGCCTATGTGGAGGACCGGCAGGTGATCACCGACTCCCGCCTCATCGCCTCCCCCGGGGAAATCGTGGCCCTCATCGGGGCCTCCGGGGAGGGGAAAACCACCCTGATCCGCCTGATTCTGGCCCTGGTTCGCCCCGGACGGGGAGAGGCCCTGATCCGGGCTGCCGACGGCACGGAGTTTGAGCTGAACGCCGAGACCCGGCAGTTCTTCTCCTACGTTCCCCAGGGCAACACCATCCTTTCCGGCAGCATCGAGGAAAACCTCCGGATGGGAAAGCCTGACGCCGACGAGGAGGAAATGCGGAACGCTCTGGAGCAGGCCTGTGCCTGGGAATTTGTACAGAAGCTGCCCGATGGCCTCCATACCAAGCTGGGCCGTCAAGGCAGGGGCCTGTCAGAGGGCCAGGCCCAGCGCATTGCCATTGCCCGGGCCGTGCTTCGGGACGCTCCCATTCTCCTTTTGGACGAGGCCACCTCCGCTCTGGACGTGGCCACGGAGCGCCGGGTGCTGAGGAATATCATGAAGAGCAACCCAAGGCGCACCTGCATTGTCACCACCCACCGGCCTACGGTGCTGAGTCTCTGCCGCCGGGTCTACCGGGTGGTGGACAGGACCGTGACAGAGCTGGACGAGGAGAGCTCTGCCAAAATGGCCATGGAGTTTTAGGGAGGAAGCAGGGAGCAGGGACCAGGCATCAGGGGACGGGGGATACGGATTCACCCATGAAGGGCGCAATGCTTCGCTTCGCTCAGAATGACACGCCTGTAGGGGCAGTCATTGGCCGCCCGCTATATCCCGCCCGGAACAGAAACCTTCCGTGTATGCCGCAGGGGCGAGCATTGCTCGCCCGGTTTGCGCGGCAAACAATCGGATGCGTCAGCAGCCGATTTGGCGGCGTACCGTTTCTCGTTTTGTTTCCGATTGTCGCGACGGCGCTGGATTTGCCTGGGGCAAGCTGTCCGCCTGCGGCTGGGCGGACGAGCACGGCTCGTCCCTGCGGCGGAATCGTTTCGTTTCCCTGAACGCTGAACCATCCATAATCTGCACAAAATAGTGAAAAATCTTGTTTGGAAGGAGAATGCACCATGAAACGTACCCTTGCGATTCTGCTTTGCCTGCTGATGCTCTGGGGCCTGCTGGCGGGCTGCGTGCAGCCTGTGGACGGGCCGGGAATGGAGAGGACGGACACCGCCGCCGGGTCGCCTGCCGACACGGGGGAGACCCCTGTCACGGAGGAATACAGCCTGGAGCGGGAGCCCGGCACCAATCAGGTGACCTTCTATTGGAAGGACGAAAAGGCGGACTATTCCAAGTGCGACATGTGGATCTGGTATCCCGACGCCGAGGGCCGGGGCTATCCCTTCCACCCCTGTGAGTACGGCGGGAAGGTGGTGCTGAACGTCCCGGAGGAGATCACCGAGCTGGGCTTCATTGTCCGTAAAAACTGCTCCGATCCCGGCGGTACAAGCTGGGGTGACGCCACGAAGGACTATGAGGAGGACCGCTTCGCCGTCATCACCGGAGAAAACACCGAGATCTATCTTCTGCCCGGAGAGGCCGGGCAGTACACCAGCACGGACGGAGGAAAGACCTTGAACCAGAACCGAGATTTCTCCCTGGCGGCCATTGTGAGCCTGAACCAGATCCAGTATTTCATCAGCCCCGCCACCCGCTTTGCCTCCCTGGACCAGATCAAGGTCCTGGAGGGGGAACGGGAGATTCCCGTGGAGAGCCTGTCCAGCCTGAACAACGAGGTCATCACCGGCGTCATCACCCTGGCTGAGGAGCTGGACATCTCCAAGACCTACACCGTAAAGCTGGAGGGCTTTGAGCCCCGGAGCGCCGTTCCCACCAAGGTCTTCGACAGTCCTGACTTTGTGGAGCGCTTCACCTATGACGGGGACGACCTGGGGGCCGTGATCCAGGGGGAGCTGACCCTGTTTAAGCTCTGGGCGCCCACCGCTTCCGCTGTGGTGCTGAATCTGTTCGAGGCGGGAGACGGGGGAGAAGCCTACGAGCAGATCAACATGAACCGGGGGGAAAAGGGAGTATGGGTCGCCGCCGCCTCCTGCGGCCACGGCACCTACTATACCTACAGCGTCACCACCGCCCTGGGAACCCAGGAGGCGGTGGACCCCTATGCCAGAGCCGTGGGGGTCAACGGAAACCGGGGCATGGTGGTGGAGCTGGACTCCACGGACCCCCTGGCCTTCGGAGAGGACGACTATGTTCAGAGCATTGACGCCTACAATGAGGCGGTGATCTGGGAGGTTCACGTCCGGGACTTCTCCAACAGGCTTCCCGGCAGTCAGTATCCCGGCAAGTATCTGGCCTTCACGGAGACCGGCCTGCGCAACGGGGCGGGGCAGCCTGTGGGCCTGGACTATCTGGAGGATCTGGGCGTGACCCACATCCACCTCCAGCCCATCTATGACTATGCCACCGTGGATGAGACCAAGCTGGATCAGGCCCAGTTCAACTGGGGCTACGATCCCAAGAACTACAACGCCCCGGAGGGCAGCTACTCCACCGACCCCTACCACGGCGAGGTGCGGATCAAGGAGCTGAAGCAGATGGTCCAGGCCATTCACAGCGCCGGAATGGGTGTGGTGATGGACGTGGTTTACAACCATACCTACGAGCTTGACTCCTGCCTCAACCGGATTGTTCCCTACTATTACTACCGCTACAACGGCACCGGAGCCCCCTCCAACGGCTCCGGCTGCGGCAACGAGACCGCCTCGGAGCGGGTGATGTTCCGCAAATACATGGTGGATTCCGTGTCCTACTGGGCAAAGGAATACCACATCGACGGCTTCCGCTTCGATCTTATGGCCCTTCACGACATCGAGACCATGCAGGCCATCGAGCGGGCGGTTCACAAAATCAACCCCAAGGCCCTTCTCTACGGCGAGGGCTGGACCGGAGGCGCCACCACCCTGAACCCCAATCTCCAGGCCAACCAAGCCAATATCTCCCAGGTGGAGCCCAGCAGAAAGGGGATCGGCGCCGTGGCGGTGTTCAACGACGCCATTCGGGACGGCCTCAAGGGCAGCGTATTTGACGCAAAAGACCGGGGCTATATCAACGGCAAGGCTGACGCCGGAACCGCTGCCAGGGTGATTTTCGGCATCCAGGGCGGGGAGAGGTCCAATGCCGCCAACTGGTCCGTGGAAAACAGCCAGGTCATCAACTATATGGCCTGTCACGACAACCATACCATCTGGGACAAGCTGCTGGCCTCCAATCCCGAGGCGGACGATGAGGCCCGCTTCGCCATGAACCGCCTGGGGGCGGAGATTCTGATGCTGGGCAAGGGCGCACCCTTTTTCCTGGCAGGGGAGGAAATGCTGCGCAGTAAGCAGGGGGACCACAACTCCTACAAGTCCTCTGACGAGATCAACAATCTGGATTGGGAGGCGCTGACGGAGGACAGTCTCCAGGGACGGATGCGGGAGCTCTACAGGAGCCTCATTGCGCTGCGGAGGGACAATCCCTTCTTTACCCAGGGCGAGCCCGCCTGCGAGCTTCTGGAGGACAACGTGATCCGGGTGGTCTGGACCCTGGAGGGGAAGACCGTGGCCGCGGCCCTCATCAACCCCAACGACGAGGCCGTCCCCGCCGCCCTGCCCGAGGGCGAGTGGCTGCCCCTCTTCACCGGAGAGGGCTCTGACGAGAGCAGCGTGGGCGCGAAAGACGTGCTGATTGTGGCGGTTCATTGACAATGAAATGAAACTATGAAAATATGAGACTGTGAAACAATCATAGTTTCATTTAAACTGATACGGAGGTTCCAATGAGCATTGTTCGAGACATGTCCCTGGCCGAGTACGGCCGCATGAAAATCGCCTGGGTGCAGGATTTTATGCCCGCCCTGGGGGCCATCCGGGAGCGGATGGAACGGGAAAAGCCCTTCGCCGGGAAGAAAATCACCCTCTCCATCCACATGGAGGCCAAAACCGCCTATCTGGCCACCTGTCTTCAGGCGGCGGGGGCGGAGGTCCACGCCACAGGCTGCAATCCCCTGTCCACCCAGGACGACGTGGCGGCGGGGCTGGCCTCTCTGGGGGTGGAGACCTACGCCGTGCATGGGGTCAACGCCCAGGAATACAAAAAGCTCCTGGTGGCGGCCCTGTCCTGTCACCCGGATCTGATCATTGACGACGGCGGCGATCTGGTGGATCTGCTCACCGGGGAATACAGCCATTTGGCGGACCGCCTCATCGGCGGCTGCGAGGAGACCACCACCGGCATCCATCGGCTGAAGGCCCGGGCCAAAGCGGGGAAGCTGCCCTTCCCCATGATGAACGTCAACGACGCCAAGTGCAAGCACTACTACGACAACAAGTACGGCACCGGCCAGTCCGTCTGGGACGCCATTATGCACACCACCAATCTGCTGGTGGCGGGCAAGACCGTGGTGGTGGCGGGCTACGGCTGGTGCGGCCGGGGCGTGGCCATGCGGGCCAAGGGCATGGGCGCCAACGTCATCGTCACGGAGATCGACCCCATCAAGGCCCTGGAGGCCTCCATGGAGGGAATGCGGGTCATGCCCATGGACCAGGCCGCCCCGCTGGGAGACCTGTTCATCACCACCACCGGCTGCCGGGACGTCATCGTAGGCCGGCACTTCGCCGTCATGAAGCACAACGCCTTCCTCTCCAACGCCGGCCACTTCAACGTGGAGGTAAACGGGGAAGAGCTGGCCCGTATGGCCGTCCGCTCCTTCCCCCGCCGCAATGAGATTGTGGGCTACGAAATGCCCGACGGCCGGGTGCTGAACCTGCTGGCGGAGGGACGCCTGGTGAACCTGGCCTCCGGCAACGGCCACCCGGCGGAGATCATGGATATGAGCTTTGCCATCCAGGCCCTGTCCTTGGAGTACATGATGCGCAGCGGCAAGACTCTGCTCAGGGATGTCTACGACGTTCCGAGCACCATCGACGACGCCGTTTCCGCCTATAAGCTCCGGGGCATCGGCATGGAAATTGACAAGCTGACCCCCCAGCAGGAGGCCTACCTGGCAGGCTGGGAGGTGTAGCGGCGCACAGCGTGCGCCACGCCCCCGCCTGTAGGGGCGAGCATTGCTCGTCCCCCGTACCCCACATGGACAAATTGAAAATTGAGAATTGAAAATTGAAAATGGCGGAGTTTTCAAATTGCCATTTGAAAACATTGGAAAAGGGACGAGGGACGCGGATTGCCACGCCAGTGTGCGCACTGGCTCGCAATGACAAATTCGGGACCTTCCCGCCGTAGGGGGCGGCACCCACGACGCCCCGCGGCACCCCGCCCGCATCCGCCCCAGGGGACGGGTTTCCCGTCCCGCCGCATCGGGGCAGAGCAAAGGAATAAAGGAAGAAGTAATAAGGAATATGAAACAGCATGGCACAGCATTCCGTGAGCTTATTACCTGTTATTGTTATGAGGAGGCTGGAATATGGAGTATACTGCTGTGATCATCACGGTTTCCGACCGCTGCTTCCGCGGGGAGCGGGAGGATCTATCGGGACCTGCCCTGGCGGCGTATGTGGAGAAGGCGGGCTATGTCCTCCTTCCTCCCGTGCTGGTGCCGGACGAACAGGATCAGATCGAGGCGGCCCTGATTGCCGCCTGCCAGGCCGACGCCGCCCTGGTGCTCACCACCGGCGGCACAGGCTTCGCCCCCCGGGACGTCACCCCCGAGGCCACCCTGGCGGTGTGCGAACGCCTGGTTCCGGGCATCCCCGAGGCCATGCGGGCAGCCTGCCTGCAAATCACCCCCCGGGCCATGCTCTCCCGGTCCACCGCAGGCATACGGGGCCGGAGTCTCATCGTCAATCTCCCCGGCAGCCCCAGGGCGGCCATGGAGAATCTGGAGCCCGTGCTGCCCGCCATCTCCCACGGCCTGAAGATGCTGCGCGCCCAGGGTCCCCAGGACTGCGCCGTGGGGCAGCTTCCCACGGAGGGAATGTTCGCGCGTGATGGGAGGGAAAAGGGAAAATGAATCTAAAAATCACATGTCTGTTATTGGCCGCAGCCCTGCTTCTGGGGGCCTGCGCTGTTCCGGACGGTCAGCCTGCCGACACAGAACAAAATCCAACGGCGGTCACTGCCTCGGGCGGGGAGACCACCCAGGGCGAGCCTGAGCCCCTCTCCCGGGAAGCAATGGAGGCGGTGCTGGCGGAGGCGGTCATAAGCGAGGACTCGCATCCCCGGGAGGAGGACTATCTGGCGGTGTTTCAAACCAGAAAGCTCTCCCTGGACGCCTTCGCCCTGCACATGGAGAAGCGAATCTATGAAGAAGAACAGCTTCGGCGCTGTGCCTTGCTTTTGTGGCAGGATCTTGCGGCGGCGGAGCAGCTTACAGGGCTAAGGGCGGAAAAGCTCAGGGTCTATTTGGTAAAGGAGACCCTCACAGGCGGCGCCGTGCAGGTGAGAGATCAGATTTTCTGCACCCCGCAGCAACTGGAGGAGGGCAGCGTTCGGGACCTGCTTCTGGGGGCGGCCTACGACCTGCCCCTGCCATGGCAGAGGGCGGGACTGACGGAGTGCGTCTTCGGCCAAGGGGAGGACGAACTGCTGAGAAGCTACTATGCGGACCCGTACCATGCCTACACAGCCTCCTGCTCTCCCATCTTTCTGTCCCCTCTGATTTCGGACCCGGAAACCGTACTGGCAGCTCGGAGCACAGCCCGCTGTCTGACTGCCTCCCTGTTGGAAAAGGGAGGGCTTGAGGCCCTCCGGGAAGCGGAGGACACCGCGGAGCTTTTGCCCGCCCTTGGGGAAAAGCTCGGTCTTGCTTCGGCTCTGAGCCTGCCCCCGGAAAATCGGGAGCTGGCTGGGATGCAGGTGGAGTCCGAGCCCCACGCGATCTGTTGTGTACGGATTGGCAACATCCGCTTCTCCGTGCAAGACAGCCGCTGTGTGGAGCATCCCGATGGGTTCTATGAATGGCTCTGTGAGTACTACCGGGGGATGAAGGGCCTTATGGAGCAGATTGGCCGGGAGGCCCCCTCCGCTCTGGCAGACGCGGAGACAAGCTTTGCCCAGATGCCGATCCATTTCCAAATAGTGCAGGGAACCAACGGAGGCTCTTGGGCCGATTACAGTACCGGCTCGATTCTTCTGGGCCATCCGTATTCTGTCTGGCATGAGACGGTGCATCTGCTTTTGCATGAGCCCGGCTGGAGCAAGGAGCAGGCTTGGATGGATGAGGGAATCGCGGAGCACCTTGGCATTCCCCCGATTCCGTTTTCCATAGATGAGTACCTGGCGGACTTTGAGTCCTTTCTGAACTATACCACCCTGGGAGAGCCGGAAAAGCTGACCCAGGAGGAGCGGGACTTTGAACAGGACCGTTGGAGGCTCACGAAGCGATTGACGGAGCAAAACCAATGCGGAAGCTACGAGGCCTGGGTCCGGGCCATGGGGATCTGCACGCTGCTGTGTCCGGAGGCCGGGAGCTTCAGCGAGAACCTGGTGACAGACAACAGCTCCGTCCAGGAGGTTCGGGGTCAGAGCAACGGAAAGCGTAAGGATGAGGACCCCAATTCTCTGAGCTACGGGGAAGCCATGGTGTTTTTGGAATATCTGGGACAGCGCTTCGGGATGGACGCCGCGGTGAACGCCATTGTCAACGGCTTAAGCGTGGAGAAGGCCTTCGGAATCCCCTACCCAAGCCTGTACCGGGACGCTCTGGAATACTACTGGAAGCTCTACGGCTCGGAGCTGGAGAGCATCAATCCAGGACTGGAATAAACAAATACGGGAATCAAACTATATTACGGAGGAAAAAACAATGACCATTCTTGTCACCGGCGGAGCCGGGTACATTGGCTCCCACACCTGCGTGGAGCTGCTGCAAAAGGGCTATGAGGTTGTCATAGCCGACAATTTCTTCAATGCCAGCCGGGATGTTCCCCAGCGCATTGAGCGAATCACCGGAAAGCTCCCCAAGGTATACGACATCGACGTGACGGACGGCCCCGCCCTGGAGCGGGTCTTTGCCGAGAATCCCATCGACGCGGTGATCCACTTCGCAGGCCTGAAGGCGGTGGGGGAGAGCGTACAGATTCCCCTGCGCTACTACCGCAACAATCTGGACAGCACCCTGACCCTGCTGGAGACCATGGAGCGCCACGGCTGCTCCAAGCTCGTCTTCTCCTCCTCCGCCACGGTCTACGGCCCCAAGAACGAGAGCCCCTACACCGAGGACATGGACACCTCCGCCACCAACCCCTACGGCTGGACCAAGGTGATGATCGAGCAGATCCTCCGGGATTACTGCGCAGCCAAGCCCGGCTTCACCGCCGTGCTGCTGCGCTACTTCAACCCCATCGGCGCCCATGAATCCGGCCTGCTGGGGGACGATCCCAACGGCATTCCCAACAATCTCATGCCCTATGTGGCCCGGGTGGCGGCGGGACAGCTCCCCCGGCTTACCATCTTCGGCAGCGACTATCCCACCCGGGACGGCACCTGCCTGCGGGATTATCTGCATGTGGTGGATTTGGCCAAGGGTCATATCTCCGCCCTGGAGTACGCGGAGTCCCACACCGGGGCCGAGGCCTTCAACCTGGGGACCGGCGACGGGGTCTCCGTGCTGGAGCTGGTGAACGCCTTCCAGAAGGTCAACGGTGTGCCGGTGCCTTACGTCATCGGAGCCCGCCGGGACGGCGATCTGGCGGAGGTCTATGCCAATCCCACCCGGGCTCATGAGGAGCTGCACTGGAGGGCGGAGAAGAGCGTGGACGATATGTGCCGGGACGCCTGGCACTTCATCCAGACCCGGGTGGCCGAGGGCTGATGGAGCGGGGACAGGTCTGCCTCCGCAGAGGCGAGGAGCTGGATCTCCGGGCCGGGAAGCTCTGGGTCTATGACAACGAAATCGACTGGGTGGACGATCTCTGCCGGGACGGAGAGCTGGTGGAGATTCTGGACAGCCGCCTGCGCTTTTTGGCCTGGGGCTTCTTCAACAGCCAATCCAAAATCACCGTCCGGGTCCTGAGCCGGGACAAAAATGAAACGGTGGACGCCGCCTTCTTCCGCCGCCGCCTCCAGGCCGCCTGGGACTACCGCCGGAGCCTGGGCTTCTCCAACGCCTGCCGGGTGGTCTTCGGGGAGTCCGACGGCCTGCCCGGTCTCACGGTGGACAAGTTCGGAGACTATCTCTCCCTCCAGATCCTGAGCCTGGGCATGGAGAGGATCAAGGATCAACTGGTGGCAGCACTGGTTGACATCATTCAGCCCAAGGGCATCTACGAGCGGGATGACGTGCCGGTTCGGGAGAAGGAGGGCCTGCCCCAGATCACCGGGGTCCTCTACGGCCAGGTGCCGCCGGAGGTGGAGATTGTGGAGCACGAGGCCCGGATGCTGGTGGACATTCCTGGGGGCCAGAAAACCGGGCACTTCCTGGACCAGCAGGAGAACCGGGGCCGCATCAAGCCCTACTGCCCGGGCCGCTCCGTGCTGGACCTCTGCTCCCACACCGGGGGCTTCGCCATCCATGCGGCCCTCTATGGGGCAAGCTCCGTGGAGGCGGTGGACG
Source organism: uncultured Clostridia bacterium (assembly GCA_946625125.1). Lineage (GTDB taxonomy): Bacteria > Bacillota > Clostridia > Oscillospirales > Oscillospiraceae > JAFRPC01. The sequence continues at coordinate 3,271 of CAMOSU010000007.1, read as the reverse complement.
TGTCCGAGAGCGCCCTGGAGATGCTGCGGCGCAACGCCGCCTTGAACGGGGCGGAGGAGAAGATACAAACCGTGGCCGCCAACGTCTTTGACTACATGAAGGACTGCGACGAGGCGGGAAAGCGCTTCGATACCGTGATCTGCGATCCCCCGGCCTTTGCCAAGAGCAAAAAGGCCCTGGAGGCCGCCTACCGGGGCTACAAGGAGCTGAACCTCCGCTGTATGCGGGTGACGGCTCCCGGCGGGTATCTGATCACCTGCTCCTGCTCCCAGTTCATGACCCCGGAGCTGTTTTTGCAGATGCTCCGGGAGGCCGCCGCCGACTCCGGCCGCAGGGTCCGCCTCATCGAGACCCTGATCCAGTCCCGGGACCACCCCGCCGCCCTGAACGCGGAGCAGAGCCTGTATCTGAAGGGCTATATCCTCCAAATTGTGTAGCAGCGGATTGAGCGGCGCCGGCAGCCCTCGCCGGTAGGGACGGCACTTTGCCGTCCGGCGTCCCCCTTCCGCGCCCGCCGGTAGGGACGGCTCTGCTCTGCATAAGTTCCGGCAGCCAAATCAGAGATTTGGGCCGTCACTTATCAGCCGTCCGGTCAGCCATGGGCGGACAATTTGCCCCAGGCAAATCCAGCGCCGCCGGGACAATCGAAAACAAACCATGAAACGGTACGCTGCCGAATCGGCTGCTGACGCATCCGATTGTTTGCTGCGCAAACCGGACGAGCGATGCTCGCCCCTACGGCGTAATCGTTTTGTTTTCCCCCCGTAGGGGGCGGCGTCCTCGACGCCCCACCTTCGATGCGGCACAACCCGCAGGGGACGGGGTTCCCGTCCCGCCCTCCCCCCGTAGGGGGCGGCGTCCTCGACGCCCCGTACCTTCGATGCGGCACAACCCACAGTGGACGGGTTTCCCGTCCCGCCGCACCCTGCCCGCGAAGCAAGCCCCGGAGAAGCAAAAAACGCTTCTCCGTGGCTTGCTTGCTCATTAAAAGTGAAAAAAGTTCCAACGGAACCAAATCCAGAAGAAAAACGGCTGCATAGCTGTCAGGACCGTACACACAAGAGAGCCCCTTTCTTCTCTGGAGACTGCCCTGATGCACAGCACCAGGGCGCACACAGACGCCACAGCCATCAGGACCGTCCAAATCAGAATCCTGACATCGGAAAACAGAGCCAAACGGTACTCCGACAGACCTTTGAGAAGCACCGAAGACCGCATGAACCGGTCTGAATAGGACAGCAGAGAAATCCGAATGAGCCGCATTACGCTGAGGACTCGGAACAAAAACAACCCTGCCGTGCTCCACGCATAGGAATGATTCTTCAGCTTTTGCGTAAGATTCACAGTCAGATGCTCCCTTCCGGTACCGCGAGTCGGATTATGTATCATCGGCCCCTACGGGCGGTTCGCCAAATCCCGATTTACCGCTTCTGCATGGCGTCCGCAGCTTCCTGGGCGATCAGGTTCCAGCTTCTCCAGTCCTCCTCCTGGTCTCGGCTGCGCAGCTCTGTTTGGGCGGCCTTCCGAATCTCCGGGTCAGGGTCCCGGGCCAGCTCCGTCAGGGTGGGAACCGCGCCGTCTCCCAGCCAGCAGATGGTCTCCATATCCAGGCTGTCCAGCCTGCCGCTTTTCCAGGCGTCTACGTTGTATCGGGCCACAATACCGTCCACATTGGACAGACTCAGCCCAATCAGCACCGCCATGCCCAGGGCTGCCGCCAGCCGCAGCACCGGCAGCTTTTTGGCATAGAGCCGCAGAGCCACCGCCAGGACCACCACCGCCAGATACACCATGAACACAGAGGTCAGCACCCGCAGCCGGGTCAGACCGAAGCTGCCCATGTAGAGCACCATCTTGGAGAGGGCCGTGGCCACCAGCCCCAGAGAGAAGAGACAGAGGAAGAGGGACAGCCCCTTGACGGGTCCGGGAACCCGGCCTGCCTCCTTCCGCACCGCCCCCAGAGCCAAGACCATCAAGGCCAGGTTCACGGCGACGATGGTACACATCTCAAAGAAGCCCCGGCGGGCGTATTCCGCCACGGTGAAATCCTTGGGAAGCAGGCCCCGGAAGGCGTCGGTAAAATAGGCGAATTGTGACAGCAGGTACAGCACATAGGCTGCGCTGATGGCCCCCAGGAAGGCGGAAACAGCCACGGGCTCCAGGCCTTTTCCCAGGCCGGGCGTCCGTCGGGCCGGTCCCCGGTCAGAGCTGAAAAGCAGAGTGAACAGCAGCAGGGCCATAAAGCCGCCGCAGCCCAGGGCCAACAGCCCCCGTCCGGCCACAGACCAGTCCAGGGCTCCCACCAGCCCCTCAAAGGCCGCGTCGGAGGAAATCAGCAGAGGCACCACCAGCAGCAGGACGGGGACGGCGCAGAGCAGGCCTGCCAGAACAGCCCGACTGTGCCTGCCGCGTCGGCTGTCCTCGGCGCCTGTGTGGGTCAGAGCCCAGATTCCGGCCCCCAGGCGGCCATAGCTCATGGAAAAGCTTACGAAAATGTCCCCCAGGCGGCTTTTCAGGCCTGCGCCGGTCCAGAGCCCCAGCCGCTCATAGATTACCAGAAGCAGCAGCAGGGACAGGGCCGGGAGAGTCAGGGCCTTCAAAATCCCGTCCCCCGACAGGGCCAGGCTGACGGAGCCCAGAGCGTACAAGCCAGCCCAGAGCCAGCCTGAGCCGCCCAGCCGTCCCGGACGCTTCCGCAAATAGAGCAGGGCCGCGGGGAGGAGAGCCAACAGACCAATGGCCTCCCCCAGACCCAGGCCGGCGGCCCAGCACAGGGCGTCCCAGAGCAGGAAGCAGAAGCCCAGCAGCACCCCCGCCAGGGCCAGGTCCCTTCCGGTCCCCCGGCGCTTGGGGTAGGGCGGCCGAAGGGAAATCCCCCCCGTCTGGGGTGGACTTTGGATGTCAGCGGCCCCGGTCCCGTCAGCCTGGGGATTGACCGGAGCGCCCCCGAAATTTTTCTCCTGTTCCACGGGAGCCATAGGTGTATACGATTGTCCTTCCATTCCGAAAACCTCCAATTCAAAAACGATTCAGCGGCCAAGGGTCGGCCTGAAAGACTCCGTAGGAGCCCGCCTGTAGGGACGGCACTCTGCCGTCCGCTATACCCCGCCCGCAGGGGACAGGGGTACGGATTCTTCGCTTCGCTCAGAATGACGCGCCTGTAGGGACGGCGCTCTGCCGTCCGCATCCTCCCGCTCGCAGGGGACGGGGGTACGGATTCTTCGCTTCGCTCAGAATGACGCGCCTGTAGGGACGGCACTCTGCCGTCCGC